>CADBXS010000022.1:0-30495 GCA_902798705.1 uncultured Bacteroidales bacterium | reverse complement strand
TGAAAATCAAAAATTTGAATGATAATTTTTTTATGCGCTGATTTTGCGCTATCTTTGCACCGAATTTTGTGGAAAACGGTTGTAGCATGGCAAAAGAAGACTTTTTGCTATGCTGTTTTGCCATGTTTTCCACAAATATTTCTGATGTCTCACATAATTAGGAACGCGAAAAATCGTTATAATAAAAGATATGGAATACAATTTCAAAGAGATTGAGAAGAAATGGCAACAGCGCTGGGTGGAGCAGAAGACTTACCACGTTGTTGAAGACGAGAACAAGCAGAAGTTCTATGTGCTGAACATGTTCCCTTATCCATCGGGCGCAGGACTGCACGTAGGTCACCCTCTTGGCTACATAGCAAGCGACATTTATGCTCGCTACAAGCGTTTGCAGGGTTTTAATGTGTTGAATCCTATGGGCTACGATGCTTACGGACTGCCAGCTGAGCAGTATGCCATCCAGACAGGTCAACATCCAGAAATTACCACTTTCCAAAATATTGACCACTATCGCGAACAGCTCGACAAGATTGGTTTCTGCTTCGATTGGGACCGCGAAGTGCGCACTTGTGACCCCGACTACTACCACTGGACGCAGTGGGCTTTCCAGCTCATGTACGAAAGCTACTACGACAATGACTTGCGGAAGGCTCAGCCTATCGGTCAGCTCATTAAGCATCTTGAAGAGAAAGGTACGGAAGGACTCAGTGCTGCTGGTACGGAAGAACTCAAGTTGACTGCCGAAGAGTGGAACGCCATGGACGAGAAGCAGAAGAGCGACACGCTGATGAACTGGCGAATCGCTTTCCTTGGCGAAACGATGGTGAACTGGTGTCCAGAACTCGGTACGGTTTTGGCAAACGACGAGGTGGTCGATGGTGTTTCGGTGCGTGGTGGTTTTCCTGTAGTGCAGAAGAAGATGCGCCAGTGGTGTCTCCGCGTGAGTGCCTATTCACAGCGTCTGCTTGACGGACTCGACACTATTCAGTGGACTGGGAGTCTGAGGGAAACACAGCGCAACTGGATTGGTCGCTCGGAAGGAACGGAAGTGGAATTCAACGTGGCTGACTCCGACAAGCATTTCACCATCTTCACTACCCGCGCTGATACGATGTTTGGCGTGACCTTCATGGTGCTGGCTCCTGAGAGCGAACTCGTTGCTGAGCTCACCACCGCTGACCACAAGGCAGAAGTGGATGCTTACCTGGAACAGGTGAAGAAGCGTACGGAGCGCGAGCGCATGATTGACAAGAAGGTGACAGGTGTGTTTACGGGTAGCTATGCCATCAACCCATTCACAGGCGAGAAGAATCCAATCTGGGTGAGCGATTACGTGCTGGCTGGCTACGGAACAGGTGCCATTATGGCTGTTCCTGCCCACGACTCCCGCGACTATACCTTTGCCAAGCACTTCGGTCTGCCTATCATCCCACTCATCGAGGGTGCCGACGTGAGTGAAGAGAGCTATGATGCCAAGGAAGGTATCGTGATGAACAGTCCACGCCCAGGTGTGACTCCATACATCGACTTCTCCCTCAATGGTATGACCATTAAGGAGGCTATCGCTGCTACGAAGGAATACGTGGAATCCCACAAGTTAGGTCGCGTGAAGGTGAACTATCGCCTGCGCGATGCCATCTTCTCCCGTCAGCGCTATTGGGGTGAGCCATTCCCTGTGTATTACAAGAACGGCATCCCTCAGATGATACCTTCGGAGTGTCTGCCTTTGCTCTTGCCTGAGGTGGATAAGTTCCTCCCTACCGAAACAGGTGAACCACCTCTCGGTAACGCTACCAAGTGGGCTTGGGATGAGCAGAAAAAGCAGGTGGTGGAGAATTCGAAGATAGACAACAAGACGGTGTTCCCAATCGAACTTTATACAATGCCAGGTTTTGCTGGTAGTTCGGCTTACTATCTCCGCTATATGGACCCACACAACAAGACTGCTCTTGTGAGCGAGAAGGCTGATGCCTACTGGAAGTGTGTGGACCTCTACGTGGGTGGTACGGAGCACGCTACGGGACACCTCATCTACAGCCGTTTCTGGAACAAGGTGCTTCATGACTACGGTTATAGCTGTGTGGAAGAACCATTCCAGAAGCTCATCAACCAAGGTATGATTCAAGGTCGTTCTAACTTCGTGTATCGCATCAAGGACACGAACACCTTCGTCAGCTACAATCTCAGCAAGGAGTACGACGTGACACCTATCCACGTGGATGTGAACATCGTTCAGAATGATGTACTCTATGTGGAGGCATTCAAGGCTTGGCGTCCTGAGTATGCAACGGCAGAATTCATCCTCGAAGATGGCAAGTACATCTGTGGCTGGGCTATCGAGAAGATGTCGAAGTCGATGTTCAATGTTGTGAATCCAGATATGATTGTGGAGCGTTTCGGTGCCGACACGCTTCGTCTCTACGAAATGTTCCTCGGTCCTGTCGAGGCCAGCAAGCCTTGGGACACGAACGGTATTGATGGTTGCCACCGCTTCCTGAAAAAACTGTGGATGTTTGCTTTCGACAAGGAAGGCAACCTCCGCTGCAACAATCCTGAAAGCACAAAGGAAGAGCTGAAGTCCATCCATAAGTTGATTAAGAAAGTCACTTTGGATGTTGAGAACTTCTCCTACAATACTTCGGTTTCTGCCTTCATGATTTGCCTGAACGAGCTCAACCAGATGAAGAGCACGAGCAAGGAAGTGCTGGAACAATTCGTTGTGCTGTTGGCTCCATTCTGCCCTCACATTGCAGAGGAACTTTGGGAGGCTCTCGGCCACAATACCACTGTTTGCGATGCGCAGTGGCCTGTGTTCAACGAGGAATACCTGAAGGAAGATGCCATCAACCTCACCATCAGTTTCAATGGTAAGGCACGCTTCCAGATGTCGTTCCCTGTGGATGCTGACAATGCTACCATCGAAAAGGCTGTTCTGGAGAATCCACAGTCGGCTAAGTATATGGAAGGTTTCCAGCACGTGAAGACCATTGTGGTGCCTAAGAAGATTGTCAATATCGTTTTGAAAAAAGCTTGATAATGCAACCCAGCATTCCAAAATTTGCACAGAACATAGCGCTTGAGGCTCGCGACTACTTGATGATAACGGTCGCCCTCCTGCTCTATGCCTTTGCCCTCACCTGTTTCATGCTTCCTTATAGTATCACGACGGGAGGCATAGCGGGTGTTTCGTCCATCGTCTATTTCGTCACCAACATGATGAACCCTGGACACGGATTCGAGGTGCAGTACACATACCTTATTATAAATGTGGTGTTCCTCATCGTTGCCATCAAGGAATTGGGATGGAAATTTTGCATCAAGACCATCTATGCCGTTCTGATGCTCACCTTCATTCTTTGGCTGATGCAGCGAATCGTGGGCAACGACCCGACGACAGGTCTTCCTCGCCCATTCGTGAAGAACCAGGCATTTATGTCGTGTATCATCGGAGCGATTATTGAGGGTCTTGGCCTTGCCATCTGCTTCCTCAACAACGGCTCGACGGGTGGTACGGATATCATTGCAGCCATCGTAAACAAGTATCGCAACGTGTCGTTGGGCTATGTAATAATGGTGTGTGATGTCATCATCATTTCCTCATGCTGGTTTGTCTTCCATGATGTGGAGCGACTCGTGTTTGGTTATGCCACGCTGTTCATCTCTGCCTTCACGCTCGACTATGTGATGAACCGTCAGCGACAATCGGTGCAGTTCTTGATTTTCTCCCGTAACTACTCCAAGATAGCTGATGCCATCAATGCCACAGGTCGAGGCGTGACCGTGCTCGACGGAACAGGTTGGTACACCAAGACGGAGCGCAAGGTGATTGTCTGCTTGGCTCGTAAGCGTGAAAGTATCAATATCTTCCGTATGATTAAGTTCATCGACCCGTATTCCTTCGTTTCGATGGCTAATGTGCAGGGTGTGTATGGCGAGGGTTTTGACAAAATGAAAGTGAAGAAATTGAGTTCGAAACGAACGATCGTGTTTGCCACCAACAATCAGCACAAACTTGAAGAAGTGCGTGCTATGTTGGGTGAGAACTTCGAAGTTCGCAGTTTGGAAGATATCGGTTGTCGTCAGGACATCCCTGAAACTGGAGAGACCTTCCGCGAGAACGCCAGTCAGAAGGCACATTTCGTGAAGAAATTCTACGGTTTCGACTGCTTTGCCGATGACTCGGGACTGGAAGTGGAGGCGCTGAATGGTGCACCAGGTGTGCATTCGGCTCGCTATGCTTCTGAAGTGGGGCACGACTCTCAAGCCAATATGGACAAGTTGCTCGGGGAATTGCAGAACCAGCAGAACCGTAAGGCAGACTTCCGCACAGTCATTGCCTTTGTGACGGATAATGCCGACTACTATTTCGAAGGAAAGGTGGAAGGACATATCATCGACGAGAAGCGAGGTGAGGGTGGCTTTGGCTACGACCCTATCTTCGTGCCAGAAGGCCATGAAAGGACCTTTGCCGAGATGAATGCTGAAGAGAAGAACAGCATCAGTCACCGTGGTCGTGCCGTTGCGAAGTTCGTCGAGTTCCTTCAAACACAACCATAAGATTTATTTGAAAACAATGATGAAACGAAGCATCTTCTCCCTGCTCATACTCCTGGTCTTTGCCTATGCAAAGGCTGGTAATGGCGACTGGCGCATCTATGCTGCCTATCACGACGCGCAGAAAGTGGTGTCGCTGCACAACCGTGTCTATGTGTTGAGCGATGGCGGACTGTATAGTTACGACCCTGAGGACACCAGCGTGGAAACCTACACCAAGGCCAATTCGCTGAACGACCACGGCATCTACGACATTGAGCCATGCGAAGCTACGGGAGAACTCGTCATTGTCTATACAAACGGAAACATCGACCTGCTTAACGCCAAGGGCGAATCCTTCAGTATGCCCGACTTGAAAATCAAGTTGCTGAGCGACAAGACCATCAACAATGTGTGCATTGAGGGAACAATGCTTTATATATCCACCAATTCGGGTGTGGTGCTGGTGAATCTGAAGAATCGCACCTTTGGAAATTTCTACTCCATCAGTCACAAAATCAACGACGTTGTGCTGGATGCCAACAACATGTTTGCTGCAATGGCAGATGGTGTTTATGTGGGCAAGCTGAGCGACAACCTGCTCGATGGCAAGAACTGGAAACTGCTGAGTTCGGGGGTTGTTCGGGATTTCGTCACTTTCAATGGAAGCATCTATGCAGCCACCTCCAATGCCTTGCTGAAGGTGACCAACAACAGCGATTTTTCTACGACTGCTGTTACTAATGCAAAGCCAAGTGAATGTTACGTGTGCAATGGACAGTTCTTCTATAGGGTGAATGGTTCGCTTTATTGTATCGATTCCAGTGGTAGCACTCAAAACTTGGGTAGCCAAAACATCAACGACCTCAGTTATTCGCAAAGCACCTATTGGGCAGCTTGTGGAGAAAAAGGTCTGGTGGGCTACACACTCAGTGGTAACAACCTCACGCTGAAGACTTCGTCCGTCGTTCCGAATAGTCCTCTCAGAAACTATTCCTATCAGATGAAGATGATAGACAACAAGCGACTGCTCATGACTGGCGGTGCCTTCAACTATCCTGAAGTGCATTACGAGGGAACCGTGATGAAGTATGAGGGCAACACATGGTCGTACTTCGATGAGGCAGGGCCTAAAGAAGCGTTGGGCAATGATGATTGGTACATCAATGTCACCGACATCGTGCAGGACAGAAACGACTCTTCGCACCACTTTGTCAGTGCTGCTTGCTCAGGTCTGTTTGAATTCAAGGGAGGCAAACTGACGAAGAATTACACTTACACCAATTCGCCACTCACCTCCATCCTTCCTAATGGCCGTCGTCCTGGCTATTATGTTCGTATCACGGGTTTGTCGTTCGACTCGCAGAACAACCTGTGGATGTGCAACAATGAGTGCGACACCATCGTTCGCATCCTTCGAGCAAATGGTTCGTGGACTTCTTACTATATGTCGGAAGTGACGAAATATCCAACCTTCGACCACATCGTGTTCGACAAACGAGGATGGGCGTGGATCAATTCCCGTCGTTCCACCAGTTCTGGTCATGAAGCAGGAGTCATCATCGTGAATACGAACAACAGCCCAGGCACTCCATCAGGCTTTTCTCATAAGTTCATCACCACGTTCAGAAACCAAGACGGAACTACCTACACGCCGACCTTGTTCTCATGCATGACCGAAGATGTGGATGGCTACATGTGGATAGGGTGCAACAGTGGTCTGTTTGTGTCTTACACACCAGCCAATGTATTCAATTCCGACTTCTATTTCACACAAGTGAAGGTGCCACGCAATGATGGCTCCAACTTGGCTGACTACCTCCTGAGTGAAGTACCTATCAAGTGCATTACCATCGATGGTGGAAATCGCAAATGGATTGGAACCAGTGGTTCGGGAGTGTTCCTCGTAAGTGCCGACGGACTGGAAACCATCGAGCATTTCACTAAGGAGAATTCTCCTCTCATCAGTGATGATATCTATGACATTCAAATCAATGGTGAGACAGGCGAGGTGTTCATTTCTACCAATGCAGGACTTGTTTCCTACTATGGCGATGCCACCGACCCAGCCGCTACGTTGGAGAAAGACAATGTGTTGGTCTATCCAAACCCAGTGCGCCCTGACTACACGGGCAATATCAGTATAACGGGACTTGCTTACGACACCAATGTGAAGATTGTGAATGCAGCTGGAAAATTGGTGAATGAAGGCACGAGTGTGGGGGGTGAATACACGTGGAACGGTCGTTTGGCCAGCGGAAAACGGTGTGCCTCGGGCATCTATTATGTGCTTGCTGCTGATTCGGAAGGCAAGAAGGGCGTGGTTGCCAAGTTCCTGATGGTTCGAGAGTAATTGTACTCAGTAAATGATAAAAGCAAAAAGAGGAAAAACTCACGGTGTAGTCGCTTGGCGCTGCTTGTCATGCGCTCTGTGGCTCTCTCTCTGGTTGGTTGTAGGTGTGGCACGAAGCCAGACCTGCAACCAACTGCTTTTATCTGCCCTTGAACAAGAGCGCGTCGAAGGGCATCCCATCCTCTGCGACACCACCGACCATCGCTTCTGCTTAGTTGCCATTTCTCCCGATGAAAAGGCGGTTTTTGGCAATTCATCTTCTGTTGAAAAAACAATTCAACTGAACGACACACTTACAGAAACGCTCACCATCCAACTAACGTCGCTTCCCGTTGTTCATATCCAGTCAGATGATATCTCGACAGATTTTTCTCATGGACGTCTTTCCTTCTACGATCCTTCCAGCTCAGAGTCATTGACATTCGATGTGGATGTGCGCTGGCGAGGTGCCACCACACTTTCACGTCCAAAGAAGTCGTATGCCGTGAAACTCATGGACGAAACGGGTGAGAAAGTAAATCATTCGTTCTTTGGACTGCGTAGCGACAACTCATGGATTCTCGATGCCATGTCGATTGACAAGGCTCGAATGAGAAACCGCATCTCCACTGACCTTTGGAATGACTTTTCTACCCCTTCTTACATAAAAGCCCTTGAACCAACAGCCCTCAATGGCACACGTGGGGAGTTCGTGGAGGTGTTCTACAATCATCGCTATCAAGGTGTGTATTGCATGACCGAGAAGATTGACCGCAAGCAACTGCAACTACGCAAGTTCAAAGGCGAGCAAATGCGTGGTGTTCTCTACAAGACTAAGACGTGGAACACACTGGTAGCGAGTTGTGATGTGCCCAGCAATGCGCAGAGCGTGTGGAACGGTGTGGAGATTTCCTATCCGAATTTGGAAGAGGGAGAACCCGTCGATTGGTCGCCTCTGCTGCAAATCATGGATTTCCTCACGCATTCTTCTACTTCGACGCTCCGACGCGAGTTGCCGCAAAGAATCGACCTCGACGTGTGGCGCGACTATTTCCTCTTCATCGAATTACTTTTGGCTGAGGACAACGACTCCAAGAATCAGTGTGTGTATTTCTACGATGCTACCGACTCCACTTCTCTCTTTGGCATTGCTCCGTGGGATTTGGACCATTCATGGGGTAGGGACTATCTCGGTCGAGCTCTCGATGCTGAAAAGGTTTTCCCTCTCTACAACCGAGTCAATACCTGTCTGCGCTATTACTATGGTGTCACGAACTATGTGAAGGAACGATATTCAGAGTTGCGCACCAACTATCTGAGCATTGACTCTTTGCAGGAACGATTTCACCGTGTGTTCCAGCTTTACCGCGACAACCACGTAGATGAGCGCGAAGAACTAAGATGGAACGGGCTGGATGACATCGTTCTCGACTTCGATGCAGAGGAAGCCTATATCCAGCAGTGGATTGTTGCACGCCTTGCTTATCTCGATAGCAAATACGGATTCGATGATTCTCCTTTTTCTTCTATCGAAACAACTAACAAACTCTCTACTCCTTATTCTATTTCTATAAGCAAGGAAGCACTTCGCGTGAAGGCACAGAGTCCATTCTGCCTCCGCATCACTACCTTGCAAGGACGCAGCGTTTGTCAAAAGCAGATGCAAGCCGATGAGTCGCTTGACGTTTCCTTGCCAAGTGGCATTTATCTTGTCAATACAACAAAAGTTGTGATACCGTAGCTGCATTTTGCTTTTTATGCAGAATGGTTCTTTCATTATTCTCTTGAAATTTCAAAAAACGCTTACAAACTGTTTTGAATTTGTGGAAAATAGAGTGATTTTGTTGCAAAAACGCTCTTTTTGAATGAAAACACACATTTATCTGTGAAAATATTTTGTAAAGTTGCATATTTTACCGAACTTTGCACCCGAAATTCATTGATATATGCATTTTCATCCGTCGTTTTCTGCATTTTTATGCAAAAATCTCTGAAAATGCATGATTTTTTTGACATTTATTTTGAAAGGATTGAAATAAACAAACAAGTTATTATGGCAGAAGATTTGGAAATCAAAGAGTTGAGCGACGTTGCCGTGCGCTTTTCTGGTGACTCCGGCGATGGTATGCAATTGGCTGGAAACATCTTCTCTACGGTTTCTGCTACCGTAGGCAATAGCATTAGTACATTCCCTGATTATCCAGCGGACATCCGTGCCCCTCAAGGTTCATTGACAGGCGTTTCGGGCTTCCAAGTACATATAGGTGCTGAAAGTGCCGCCATTATTATCGACACCGACGCCTTTGGTCCTGCCGACCTGAAAAAGGCTGCATTCGCGACCGACGACCCTCTGAAGGAAATGAATATCGACCCCGACCGTGTCATTGCTTGTCCTATCACCCAGATGGTGAAGGATTGTTTGGCTGATTCGGGCATGGATCCTAAGTCCATCCTCAAGTGCCGTAACATGTTTGCCCTCGGACTCGTATGTTGGCTCTTCGACCGCGACCTCAACATCGCCTACAACTTCCTGCGCGAGAAGTTCGCCAAGAAGCCTGGTGTGGCTGAGGCTAACATCAAGGTCATTCAGGCTGGTTACGACTACGGACACAACACCCACTCCAGCGTTGCCAATGTCTATCGCATCGAGTCGAAGGTGAAAGTGCCAGGACGCTACATGGACATCACGGGTAACAAGGCCACAGCATACGGTTTCATCGCTGCTGCAGAGAAGGCTGGACTCAAGCTCTATCTCGGTTCATATCCTATCACCCCCGCCACCGACGTGCTTCACGAACTCTCGAAGCACAAGTCACTCGGCGTTACCACCGTACAGTGTGAGGACGAAATTTCGGGCTGTGCTTCAGCCGTAGGTGCATCCTTCGCAGGTGCGCTCGCTGTCACTTCCACTTCTGGTCCTGGCATCTGTCTCAAGTCGGAGGCAATGAACCTTGCTGTGATTCTCGAACTTCCTCTCGTGGTGCTCGACGTGCAGCGTGGTGGTCCTGCTACAGGTCTGCCTACCAAGTCGGAACAAACCGACCTCTTGCAGGTGCTTTTCGGACGAAATGGTGAATCCCCAATGCCAGTGATGGCCGCCACCAGTCCTACGGATTGCTTCGATGCAGCATACAACGCAGCCAAGATGGCACTCGAGCACATGACGCCTGTCGTGCTTCTCACGGATGCATACGTTGCCAATGGTTCGGGCGCACTCAAGTTGCCTAACCTCGCTGATTATCCAGCTATCAATCCTCCATACGTGCCAGAAGAACTCCGCGGTTCATGGGCTCCTTATCTCCGCAACGAGGAGACTGGTGTTCGCTATTGGGCCGTGCCAGGCCGCGAAGGTTTCGAGCATATCCTCGGTGGATTGGAGAAGGACAACAAGACTGGTGCCATCTCCACCGACCCAGAGAATCACGACCTCATGACTCGTCTGCGCCAAGCAAAGATCAATAAGATTCAGGTGCCAGACCTCGAAGTGTTGGGTGATAAGGACGATGCCGACTTGCTCATTGTTGGTTTCGGTGGCACTTACGGTCATCTCCACGCTGCGATGGACGAACTTCGTGCAGCAGGCAAGAAAGTGGCTATGGCTCACTTCAAATACATCAACCCTCTGCCAAAGAACACGGCTGAAGTGCTCCACAAATATCCAAAGGTTGTGGTTGCCGAACAGAACATGGGACAGCTCGCTGCCTTCCTCCGCATGAAAGTGGATAACTTCGTTCCTGCTCAGTTCAATCAGGTGAAGGGCCAACCATTCGTCGTAAGCGAATTGGTGGAAGCATTTAGCAGCCTCCTCCTAACCTCCCCCAAGGGGGAGGAATCCTAAGCCAATGAGGCTGTGACGCAAAAAGAAATCTCAGGACTCTCTCTTGTTGGAGAGCAGGAAGAGGATAAAGAATATTCTTATCGCACGGCAGACCCTTTCTATTATACACTCTTGAAAGAATTTGCATTGCAACACAGAAAGAATCCGACGGATGCCGAAAGCATTCTTTGGAGTTTTCTACAAAAACGCGCGTTAGGACAACCTTTTCGTCGTCAACATATCATAGGCTGTTTCATTGCTGATTTCGTCTGTTTACCAAAGAAACTTGTCATTGAGATAGATGGTGGATACCATCAATTACCAGATGCGCAAATTAGCGATGAAGAACGAACCAAACTACTTAATGCTTTCGGTTTCAAAGTGATTCGTTTCACTAATGAAGAAGTCATTTTCGATTTGGGTTCGGTATTAAATAAAATCAAAGAACAATTAAACACATAGGTTTATGGAATCTAACATAAATTACAATCCAAGTGTTACTTCAGTAGCAACCTCCCCCCTTGGGGGGACATGGGGGGCTGCAGATTATAAAAAAGGTCAGCCACGTTGGTGTCCTGGTTGTGGCGACCACTTCTTCCTTGCATCGCTCCACAAGGCATTGGCAGAAATTGGAGTGCCTCCATACGAAACAGCAGTCATTTCTGGTATCGGTTGTTCCAGCCGTCTGCCTCACTACATGGCAACCTACGGCATGAACACCATCCACGGACGTGCTGCTGCTATTGCAACAGGTGCCAAGGTGACGAATCCTAAACTCACCGTTTGGCAGGTGAGTGGCGATGGTGATGGACTTGCTATAGGTGGTAACCATTTCATCCATGCCAACCGTCGAAACATCGACCTCAACATGATTCTGCTCAACAACCGAATCTACGGACTCACCAAAGGTCAGTATTCCCCAACCAGTCCACGTGGATTCGTCTCCAAGTCGAGCCCTTACGGCACGGTGGAAGACCCATTCCGTCCTGCTGAACTCTGCTTCGGTGCTCGTGGACATTTCTTCGCACGTGCCGTTGCCACGGATGCTCCAGGCACCATTGAAATCCTCAAGGCTGCTTACCATCACAAAGGTGCTGCCGTTTGCGAAATCCTGCAGAACTGTGTCATCTTCAACAATGGCACGCACGACGATGTGTATTCTGCTCCAAACCGCAAGAAGAACGCCATCTACCTCAAGCATGGCGAACCGATGATTTTCGGTGAGAACAACGAATATGGACTCATGCAGGAAGGTTTCGGCATCAAGGTCGTGAAGATTGGTGAGAATGGCATCACGGTTGACGACCTCCTCGTTCATGATGCCCACTGTGAGGATAACACACTCCAACTCAAATTGGCCATGATGGAAGGTCCAGACTTCCCTGTTGCACTCGGTGTCATTCGCGATGTGGATGCCCCAACCTACGATGACGCTGTCAATGCCCAAATCGAGGAAATCAAAGCCAAGAAACCTTACCACAACTTTGCCGAATTGTTGGAAACGAACGATATTTGGGAAGTGAAGTAAGTCATTAAATACACACAAATAAGCACGAAAAAACGGTAACGATTGCTTTCGTTACCGTTTTTTGTATTTACGTTTCTTACCAAAGAGAAACTTTACCAATGTTTCCGACTTCTAAAGTTAGAGGAATTCCCATAGCTTTGAACACTCGTGTCATGCTACCTAATGATATGCTCCTGCCACGTTCCAGTCGAGATATTTGTGACTTCTGCACACCAACTTTTTCGCCAAGTTGCTCTTGGGTGAGGTTTTGTGATATTCTCGCCTTCTTAATGGCTTCTCCCAGTTTGTAGGCACTGACACATTCGTCAACATCTCGCTCAAACTCATCACGTTCGGACGTACCTACAGGACCATATTCCTCATCCAAAAACTCATCGAAATCGTATAATTTCATATCACCCACTTGTTTCATATCTATTTGTTTTTGTTATCAAAGTATTTCTTTCTCAGTTCTTCTGCCTTGGATATTTCCTTGGTGGGAGTTTTCCCTGTTTTTTTTATTATGCCATGAGTAGCAATGACCAAAGAATCGTTATCTGTGTCCCAAAAGGCGAAAAGCCTATAGTAGTTCTTGTTGTAGAGAGTGCGAAACTCCCATATTTCAGAACCTTCAAGTTTCTTGAAAAGTTCCACATTACGTTCGCCTTTTTGGACTCTACGAATGTTTATGCCGATTTTTCTTCGTATCTCTTTGGACAGAGATTTCAAGAAATCACGCGCTTCTTCCATTAATATTAGTTCAAATACGATTTTTTCCATATTCAACTAAATATTGATGCAAATATACAGAAAGTTATCAAATCACGCAACATTTAGTTTCGTTTTTGTTCTTTTTATTCTAAAATATGTTGTTGACTTGTTATTTCTTCAGCCTCTTCACGGCTTTTTCAATCATATCCATTGTACCGCTGCCGTCGCTCACGTATTTCACGACCATTTCAGCGTATTCGATGCTTTCCTTCAGTTCCTTCGAAGGATTCTTCACGGCGCGAGCCTTCTCCAAGAGAGGGAGCAGTTCGTCCATGTCCTCCAGTTCTGGGAGGTTGCCTGGGCGCATGGTGTTGATGGCAGCGTTCAGTTCGACAGTGGCTTTGTCGAGATCTGCCTGAGTGGATTCAGGGTTGTCCAAAACTCGTTCAGCTTTGCCTAACTGCTCCATCATTCTGCCGAAGGCATGCTTAGCCCACGGAGCATATTCAGGCACTTTCACCTCCATTGCTTCCCAGCGTGCCTGTGCGTTGCGGCGACTCTTGGCCTCTTGCATCGTCTCGCGGAGAGCGGAAATGTCAACACCTGCTTCACCACTTATTGCATTCACCTGCTCTGGTTGGCCAGGCAGATTCAGTCGCAGATAGTGTGTTGCGTTACGGTTTACGAAGTAGTCGGGCACGAATGTTCTGCCAGCGTACGCCATTGTATAGACATGGTCGTAGGCACCATCGTCCGTGATAGGTGCATTGGCAAAGCGACGACTTGCATCAGGCTTCATGCCGTTTTGTGCACCATTCAGCTTCACACCTGTCAGTGCTGGGTCGAGGTCGATGGTGGCGTCGTTCCAGTTTTCGATGCCTGTGGTTGCCATCACGAGCGGACCATACATGAAGGTGCCCGTCCAGAGCGGTTCGAACGGTGTGCGGTTTTCATTCTTACCCGTTGCTGCAATCTGCATCTTGTCGGGACCATAGTCCATGTGAGGGCGGAATGGCATCACCACTTCCACTACATCCTTCGTGGTCCATTTCCTCATTGGAATCTCCACATAGCTGCCAGCTTGATAGTGGTCAGAAACTTCTTTTCCGTTGAGTTTCACGCTGAAACCCTCTGTTGCCCAGTAAGGCACACGCAGTTTCATGCTGAATTTTCCCTTGCCCTTCGTGATGCGGATGGTGCTCTTCTCGGCAGGCCATTCACATTCCTGCTTCAGTGTCACCTTCTTCTCGTCCCATTGTGCAGTGGTTGGCAGATAGAGAGCCACCCAAATGGTCTGATCCCCCACGAAATAGGCTGCTTCCTGATATTTCACATGGTTTTCCGAACCTGTTCCACCACAGCAAGTGCTCTGAGGTGTTTCGTTGCCCCACGGCTTCGATGCGTTCAGACCAACGGCATATTGATACACCGTGGCATACTGCTGAGGATTCACGCTACCCACAATCTGGTTGTAGAGCACGCGTTCGTAGTAGTCCATGTAGCCTGCATCGTCGGGACGGAAACAATTCAGGTCCTTCGACAGCTTTGCTAAGTTGTAGGCGCAACAAGTCTCGTTGATGGTTGGCTCAGGATAGAGGTTACGTCGTCCGTCGCCTGTCACATTCGTACACATCGACAATACCTGCGTGTAAGGCTGACGGAACATCTCGCCATTGCCCACACCACCCATTGCATAGCGGTATCTGCCTTGAATCATCGTCCAGAAGTTCTGAGCAATGTTATAATAATAAGGATTCTTGTTGCCACGATAAGCACGGAGCGCACCTGTCACCATCGGAATGTGCTGGTTGGCATGGCGCGTGCGGATGGCATCCACATTTCGGCTTAGCGGTTCGAAGAAAGCAGGCGAATCGAAATAAGTGGATGCTTCGAGCAGGCGTTCCTTCTCCGTTCGGTCCTTCACCATTTCCGAGAGGCGAGCCAAACTCTCCTCCATGCCGCCCACCTCACCAGCGATATACATGTTCCACATCTCGTAGCGGTTGCCAGGTTTCAGTCGGCGTTCCTCCTGCGTGCCGTCGTTCTTCACGTAGGTGCGATAGTGCAAGCGGTTCCACACCCACAATCCCATGTCCTTGGCAATCAGGAGTGCCTTCTCTGCCACCTGCTTGTCATCCACGAGGTTGGCAATGTCGATGAGGCCAGCCAGTTGTTTGTGGACCGTGTAGTAAGGAGCCCACACCCATTGCTCGTTGTTGTAGGCGCGATACATCTCAATGAGTACGCAGTGCTGGGCAGGGATGGCATTCAGATAGCCGTAGCCATAGTGCTTGTAGTCCTTCTTGTATTCGTCGAATGCACTCCATGTGCCTTTCAGTTCGCGCAGTTCCTCCTCAGGAGCCAAGTCGCGTGCCTCCCAGTAGCGTCCCAATTTTTCGTCCCACACGAAGGTCCTCTCCTGGCACGTCCTCATCTCGTTCACCATCAAGCGGATATTCTCCATGAGTCGAACTTTCTTCTGCTCATCCTGACAGCTGGCGTATGCCATGGCAAGCGCCGAGAGATAGTGTCCCGTGCCATGTCCTTTCAGCTTCGTCGTTGGTGAGTCCCAACCGTCCGACACGGGGTAGCCCTCCTTTGGCAGGTCGTAGGTGTCGCGGTAGTTGTAAAGCTGTTGCTTCACATCGAGTGTCAGCAAGTGGTCGATGTCGAGGTCACGGTTATGCGTCAGTCGGTTCTTTCCGTCGATGCTCACCTTGTTAAGAGGCAGCGGATGTGCCACAGGTTGTGCGTCGGGCACGGCATCAGCCTCTGCCACCACCGTCACTCGTGCCGTCACGGGATAGCCCGCCGTCGTGGTGTTGTCGCCCGTAATGTAGCCCTTCACCTCGTATGCCTTCCCCACGGGGTTCTTCGTCTTGTCGGCTTCTTCCTGTTCCACACTCAGTGCCGAGTTCATCCACTTCACTTGTCGCCATTCGCTCTTGCCGTTGGAATAAGTCACCCACAGTCGATAAGGCAGTTTCGGAGCTGTTCCCACCTGTGCTTTCACCGTCACTTCCTGCACCTTTTGGATGCGAATCGATGGTTCTGCCATCACACGGTGATTCGTTTCCCCTTCTGCCATCATCATCAGAGGTTGCAGCAGCAGAAACGCCACTCCTAATGTTTTCAAACTCATGTAAATTCTTGTTTTCATATTGTTAGGATAGTTAGTTGTCAGCAAATCTCTGCAAATATAACACATTATTTTTCATTAAGAAAAGTTAGAGTCAACAAATTCACGCAATCAACATAAAAAGGAGATGAAACTATAATGTCTCGCAGAAATCGCGGAGATACGCAGAAATTTTTTCTTCGGCCTTTATTGCTGAAACCAATCATTTCCTTTATTTCCGTTCTTTCTGCGTGACAAATTAAAAATTGTTTCAGCGAGAGTGTAGCTTTTCGATGAGTTTACTCCATTTTTTATTGAATTTTTCTGAAATCTTGTTTGTTTTAATAAAAATCAGTTTCACTGACACTTTCGAATAAATACCGATGAATTCGGAAAAAAATAATGTATTTTGCATATTGTGAAACAAAATAGAAAATATCCGATACAGTAGTGTTACAAAATCTACAATATTATGTTTCAAAATATAAATATGTTTGTATCTAATTGTTGTAACTTTGCAACCGAAATTCGAAAAGTCTCTGATTGGGATAAAAAAATGTGAGAGGATGGGCTTGAGAATGAATGCTTGTGAAAATAGTTTAATTCACCTAACCCTGTTTCAAACCATTTCACAACGAATCAACAGAATACAATATCAATCAATTAATAATCAACAAACAATTTAAATCAAAAAGAGATGAAAAAGTTTTATCTTTTGATGGCTCTTGTTCTGATGGCAGGAGTCGTACAAGCGCAATTAAATTTTGGTCAGCGTGCCAACCTCACGCAAGCTGTTAGGTTGGATGCCGATTTTCCTTCTACCACTTGGAATTCCAATGGAACAGGTACTGTTAACGGTGTGAGTGTGACTTATTTAAATGGATGGGATGCTGGTGAAAAGAAATTATTTTGGTCAGGTGACCCTGGTGGCAGTCAAGAAGTGACAATCTTTTCGCATGACTACATTACCAATTATTTGAATGGTAGGTCTCTTCTGAATGTATTCGAAAACTTTGTCATTCGTGCAAAAGATGCAAGTGAATGGAAACATTATTATGGTCAAGGTCCTTCTGGTGAAGTCACATACAATAGTAGTGATAATTCAGCTATTACTTATGCTGTATGTTTCTATAATGGCGACAATCTTCTCAGCACAATGATGTTCTGGTCGGGTGATGTGAAAATCGCTCCTCTTCGTGCTCTATGTAAAGGAGATAAAGCAACAGAATTGACTATCGATGAAATCAACAGCATCGACCGAGTGACCATTAAAAGCAATAGCCCTAACGGTCAGGTTTATATCGAGGAAGCATATTTCATTAGTGCATTGAAAGAATTGGATTATACGGATAAAGATGGTATTGACATCGGTAATGCATACATCGACCCAAGCTATCTGATTCGCTCCAACCACTTATGGGTGGAAATAAATGATGCCGACCGTTCTTTTTATATGGTAGCAGATGGTACAAATAAGGGAGGTACACTTTCTTTCAGCCTTCCATATTGGGACGGTATCGATATGTCGGATGTCACTTTCACAGCTCTGGACTTTGATAGAAATGCTAATGTTCTGGAGCGTTGTATTTATGAGAATAAGCGTGTGGACTTGCATCGCAACCCTACTAATAATGGTTCGGCAGAATATATTGCTTGGAAAGAAAAAGCTAAAGATGTGCTTGTCCGTGACCTTTACAATAGCCGTTACAATGGCCCATTCTATGACCAAAATGGAAGAAATGCTTTGGATTTGACAACAAGGGGGGATGTATATATCAGTGACAAAGCTATCAAACATGTAAATAGTATCTACTGGCAATCAGTTAGTGGTACTACAGAAAGACGAATTCTCTGCCAGGATATGAGCCTAACCAAGAACACCATCAAGGCTCGCAAAACACGCAAGGAATTGCAGCCAGATATGTGGAGCAATCCAGATGCAATAGGTTTTAGATATAAAATGGAATATCCAATTCAACCTTATTATGAAAATGAGGATAACTGGAGTGATGTGGTTCGTGGAGACTGGAATACTGATAACTTCGACAATTTGGCGAATTTCTCAAGATACAACAAAATGAGGATAACTGGCTCTCCAAACACCACGTTCGACATTCGTTTTACAACTAACCCAAATATTGCTTCAAAAGAAGAATTGCAAGCGATTGTTGTGAAAACGGATGCTCATGGAGAAGTTAATGTGGATTTGAGGAATTATGAACATTTCTTATTACATGCTATTCTCTTCCATGATGATGCAAACAATGCACTTGGATTATACAATGTTCGAGCACATATTGGACGAGGAGCTCAAAATGGTCAACCTGCAGAAGAAGGATTAAGAGATCATCTTTGGGTGAACGATATTGAAATGTTCGAGGGTGAAGGACGTTTAGTGGATCTTGTTGGCTCGGCTACCCCAAGCAATACTGCAAACATGTATCACGTATGGAATAATGACAATAATTATCAGTGGCAATATGGTACAGTAGTTAATTGGGCTGTTAATCAGGGTGGACAATCACAATTCACGAATAGAATTGGTGTTCAAGTTTCTAATGATAATAGTAATAATTTGATTTGGGGAACGTGGGGATTGTATCCACAAAACTATGCAGATTTGACAGGCTATAAGGCTATTCGTGTGTATAGTAATTCCCAAATTGATGGTGATGCGGTTAGATTTTTGATTAACAATGGTAGTGATGATAAAGTGGACATAACTGTTCCATTAAAAAATAAAGTTGTACCTCATGATTATTATCCTGAACTTAGTGGCTATTATGCTGAATTTGACATTAGCAACTATGAGTATGTTCATTTGAATGGTATCAAGGCTAAAGCCGGATTTACGGTAACAGCCATCAAACTGGTTGAAGATGAAGAGGCAGACTACATATTATATGGAAATGGTAGCTGTTTTGAACAGAAAAGAGCGGCTATTGACCCTTCGGTAGAAAAAGCTGTTGGTGATGCTACAGCCAAAGTGATTGATGCTCGTGCTCGTTGTAACAATATGGAAGAGCCATTTGACTATGATATATATAGATGGGTACAACAGACGCAACTTCCTTATACAGCGAATCCAAATGTTCTTTATATACAAAGAACGAATCAGTTCGAGAGTAGAAAAATTGTAGATAATGCAGATACTTATGCAAAAGTCAATTTCATTACTCCTTCGAACGACAAAGACGTACACGAATTCACATCTAACAACATTGAGCTTACCGATGGCTTCTCCTTCTATGCTCCTAAGAAAATCAAGGCGAAAAATGCTAAATACACACGTAAATTCAATAACGCAAATGTCGTTAACTCTATCATTCTGCCATTTGCTGTGAATGCGGGCAATGAAGACTATAAGACAAATAAAGCTGGCTTCTATACGACAAGCAGCATGACGCAGAGTCAAGTAGAGCTAACAAATGCTGCTGGTATCTTGGAAGAACAGGACGTGAAGAAGGGCGACTGGTTGCTGAAGTTCAGCAAAGTGACAGGACAAACCGATGCCAATATGCCTTATCTGTATGCAGTGACAACAAATACAGGTGAGAAGGTCTTCAGCGGTGTTGCTACTGAATCTGGTGTGGAGATAAATTCTGAAGGGAATTCAGAAACTGTAAATTATGTGATTGTGGAAGAAACACCAGATGTGACGTCACCAGCAACTGGTGAAGGAAGCTTGGCACCTAATTCTGGGGATTCTTTTACGAAAGTAGAAGAGAATGGTGAAATAAAAATGAAGGAAGGCTACTATCTTCGTGGCGCGTATGAAGGAACCTATATGGAGAACATCCTGTTCTTTAGCACAGGTCAGCTCTACCGCACTCCATGTATGACGATCACTCCATTCCGCACCATCATCCACTCGCCAATTCCTGTTACAGATGATTCATGGTTAGCTGATCAAAATAGTTACTTTGGAGTAGCTCCAGCTGGCAACGTGAAGATAGTTCTGGCATACGAAGGCGACGATGAAGCTTTGGGTATCGACAACGTAGCTGATGACGGCACGTCCGTGGAGGATGCACCTATCTACAATGTGGCTGGTCAGCGTGTGAACTCCCTCAACAAGGGCATCTACATTGTTGGTGGCAAGAAAATTATGGTGAAATAACACATTTAATAACAAACTTCCTAAAGAAATCGGCGAAACGTACTAAACATCTCTTTTGTTCATTTTGCTGATTTCTTTAGGAGACAAAACAAATAAAAACGGAAAACAATGAAAAAGCAATATATCCAACCAGCAACCGACATCAGCAAGATGGTGTGTATCCATTCTATCTTGGAAAATAGCGGCATCAATACCGGTAGTGGATCAGGAGGATATCAAGATCCTAACCCTGACAAACCAATCGATACGAAGGAGAGAAGAGGCTGGGGTAACCTGGGCGATGAAGAAATGAGCTACGGCCATATCTGGTAAATTAGATTGTTTTGGTTTCGGCGTCAGCATTGGCTCGCCATCCAAACGGAAAAATAGCCAATCAACGTGTGAAAATACAAATTTTTTTATCTCAATAATTATATCTTTCGCGAGTTGCGGACTGTGAAGTTAGCAACTCTTCCCACAAGTTCGGAGGCACTCGGCGTGAGTGCCTCCATTTTTTTGTTCACGGAAAAATAAAGTATATATTTTAACACGAATTTGCCACGAATTTTTTATCAATTATTTCCGTTATTTCTGCGATATCTGCGTGACATAAAAAAATCGACTTCGGCTTGATACATCTGATGAATTGTCCGTAGGTATTATTTCACGCAGAAAACGCAGAAATACGCAGAAATGAAATTAACACAATTCTTTTGCATTCGGATGATTTCCCTCCCCCTCGGGGGAGCTGGAGGGGGGCTTTTGATGTTTCCCTTTGATTAAACTGAATCATTCATTTGTTTTTACTGGAATGCCGAGCGCTCGGCGTTGTTCTGTCGAACCTTCGCTATCGCAACGCCGAACCTTCGCCGATTCGATGACGAGCCTTCGGCAACTAGTTGAACCTTCAGCTCGGCGTAAGCCAATTCGAATAAACGCTTCATGAACGAACCATATTTAGCTTGATTTGGTCGTAAATATTATTGGCTTGCTGTGTTTGGATACCTTGCTTGAGGGTTTTGAAACGACGGGGTGTCAATAATTTTTGTGCGAAATGTAGCGAAAAGGATTATGATAATATAAACTTTTTTTTAACTTTGCAGCAACTATCGTTTGAAACGCGGAAATGCAAGGGAAGCAGCGACTGGAATGGCTGGATGCCATGCGAGGATTTACGATGATTCTCGTGGTGGCGTATCATGTGGGGCAGATGTGCTTCGGAATGAATCTGAAGACATCTACGTCGATGCCTTTGATTGTGCTGTTTCGTATGCCGCTGTTCTTCTTGGTAAGTGGTTTCCTGGCTTGGAAGGCTGACATGATTTGGACGCGAAGGAGGTTGGGAACGATGATTTGGAAGAAGTTCAAGATTCAGGTCATCCCTACGATTGTGTTCCTGACGGTGTTCCTGGTGGTGCGTGCCAAGCATTTCTTTCCTGCGCTGCAGCGTGCGTTGGCTTCGCCTACGAAGGATGGGTACTGGTTCACTTGGGCTTTGCTCATCATGTTCGTGATATACTATGTGGAGGAGTTCCTGGCCCCCTCCCAACTCCCCCGAGGGGGAGGGAGTGAAAAGGGAGAAGTGAAAAGTGAAAAATGCCATCCGGACGATAACGCTTCACCCTCCACACTTCACGCTTCACGTTCTAACCTTCGAGGGGGATGGGGTATTTGGGTGCTATGGGTGGTGAGTATCATCATCTACGAAACGGCTTTCATGCCGAAATGGTTCAAGTATCCTGAGAGTGCATTCATGCGCTATTCGAGTTTGATACAGGTGGTGTATTACTTCCAGTTCTTCTTGTTTGGCAATATTGTTCATCGCTATTGGGACAGGATGGAGCGTCTGTTCGATTCGCGCTGGTTCTTCCCTGTGGTGACGGTGGTGGCTTTCGTGTGTGCTGCCGATGTGCTGAAGTGGCATACGTTGCACTTGATGTGGGTGAATCTGCCTCGCACGCTGGCGATGTATGCGCTGATGCTGATGGTGGTGATGTTCTTCCGCTACTACAAGGACTCGATGTCGAAGGAGACGTTGGTGGGACGCGGCTTGCAATATATTGGTGTGCGCACGCTGGACATTTATCTGCTGCATTTTATTCTGATGCCTCGGCTGAAGATGGTGGGCCCGTGGCTGGACGGCTTGCATCCTAACTTCTTGTTGGAGGTGGTGATGACGGTGGGCGTGGCGCTGGTGGTGATTGTGTTTTGCTGTCTGGCCAGCAATATCCTGCGTGTGAGCCCATTCTTTAAGAAATATCTATTTGGTAGAAAGTAGGGGGTTATGAAAAATAGAAATCATGCATTCGATTTTCTGTGTGGCATCTGCATTATCAGGATGATGATGCTGCACATCACTGGTGCGTGCAGTTTCCAGACGGAAGGGTGGTGGAAGGAAATCATGTGGTGGACTTATTTCTTCATGTCGTTCTTCTTCTTCAAGGCGGGGTATTTCAACAAGACGGTGAGCGGAAAGTCGTGGGAATACTGCAAGGATAAGTTCAAGCGACTGATGATTCCTTACTTTGTGTGGGGGGCTATCGGCAATGCTATCTATTTCTTCTTTGCCTGGTTCATACTGGACGAGAAGAACACGATGGTGAAGGAAATCTGCTGGGAGCACATCTGGAACACGAGTTCGTTCTATGGCAATATCCCTTGCTGGTTCCTCTTCTCGTTCTTCGTGGCGTACATCGGTATGCACTTCTTGCAGAAGGTGAGGGGCTTGCGTTGGGTGGTGCTCACGTTCCCTTTCATCAGCTATTGGCTCTACACGCTGGACAATCCTCTGTGGTTCAGTCTGAACAATGTGTTCTTCGGCATCTTCCTGTTCTTCTTGGGACGCGTTTGGAAGTGGTTGCTGAACCGCCTGAACCAGCCGTTGCGCATTGGCATTTCGCTGGTGCTGGTGGCGGTGTTCGTGTATATGAATATCTGTCATCATGGTGAATACAACATGTCGGACAACCGATGGGACGGCAATGTGTGGAACATCATGATTTGCACTTACTGCTCGCTGTGTGGCATCAGTGGACTGCTGCTGTCGGTGAAGATGCCTCGTGTGCCGTTGGTGAACTACATCGGTCAGCACTCCATGGTGTTCTTCGTGGCGCATGCACCTTTGCTTGTTTTCTACAAGATGGTGCGCTCGGCGAATGTTCACACGCTGAAGCATCACTGGGATGACTATGTGCTGCTCATCGCTATTCTCTTCGGTGTCTGCCTCCTGCTCGTGCCATACGTGGAGAAGGTGCCATGGCTCAGCGGACGGTTTCCGAAGAAAGTGAAGACTGAAAATTGAGGAATGACGAATGAAGAACGAAGAATTTCAGCAAGATAACTATACATTTAATCCTGAAGAACTGAAGGCGCGCTTCAATCCTGAGGGGTCGATGCTTCGCAAGCAACAGGAACGAATGACGGAGATGCTGCTGGTGGTGGATGGCATCTGCAAGAAGCATGGTATTCGCTACTGGTTGTGTGCAGGCACGCTGTTGGGGGCGGTGCGACATGGGGGCTATATTCCATGGGATGACGACCTCGACATCGAGTTGATGCGTGAGGACTACTTGAAGTTGCTGAAGGTGATGCCGAAGGAGTTGCCTGCTAAGTATGCGCTGCAAACGCATGAATCGGATGAAAATTACTTCTATGCTTATGCCAAGTTGCGCGACAGGAGGAGCCATCTGGAGGAGTTGAACCACTACGACCGAATCTTCAAAGAACAGGGTGTGTTCATCGACATCTTCCCGATGGAACAGGCTCCTCAGCCTTTGCGCTGGATTTCGTGCCGCACGTTGGGCTTTGCCTATAAGGTGCTGAACAATCCTCGCTATTCTGACGAGGAGGCTGCGAAGAAGGTGCGACGCATCTATCGCGTGAATGAAAAATTCGTGTTCCCCGTGCTTCGTGCTTTGGGCAAGTTGTGGCCGATGGGTGAGAAGATTCGTTATTCGTATGGCATTCCTTACGATGACATCCGTCTGCGTTCCTATCTCTTCCCTTTAGGCACCTGCCAGTTTGAGGGCTACGAATTGCCTGCTCCTCGCGATTGCGATGCCTACCTGAAAGACAAGTTTGGCGACTACATGTGCCTCCCTAAGATTGACGAACTTCATCCACACGTGGACAAGATAGTTATAAATGATGAATGAAGAGGGGGAAATGAAGAATAAAGAATGAAGAATGATGAATGAATAATTGATTTTCTGACCTCATTCTTCGTGTAACTATTCGAATAATCTTTTTGAGTCGCCTACGGCGAGAAATCTTTCAAATCTTTACAAATCATACAAATTTCTATAGCGAAAAGTATAAAGATTTGCCAGATTTGAATTGATTTGTGGGATTTCTGCCCGACAGGGCACTCCTTGATATTATTCACTGAACAATTACTTTTTCATTCTTTAACGAAATGTGCTTATACTGTGCGAAAGTTGGAAAAAAAATCAAACTTTCGCACAGTATAACGCATTTTTTCTAATAACAAGTTGTATCTTTGCGGTAAAAATCATGTGCTATGGCAAACCCCATTATCAGAAGAAAGACTGAAAACCAATTCCTCTGTTTACAAGTTGGTAGACTTTTACACCATATTTTATCACACTTTTATCAATAAAGCTGTTGAATCGGGTTATTGGCTTCGCATTCAAGGCACTCCTACCGTGAACATGCTGATAATATCTATGCATCAGTGCAACTGGACGATTTGTTTTGATCTGCTTCTTTGTTTTCTCGAAAGACGACGGTTTTAACTATTAACTTTTAACTTCATTCAATCATGCGTTCTCCCGTAGCTATTTTTGTTTATAACCGAGTGGACAACACTCAGAAGACGGTAGAGGCTTTGCTGAACAACAGTATGGCGAAGGAAACAGATGTGTATGTGTTCAGCGATGGAGGCAAGAACAAGGAGTCGTGGGCGAAGGTGAACGAGGTGCGGGCATTTCTGCATAGAGTGAGTCGGGAGGTGGATGCGAATGGGAGCCTGAAAAGCTTCTATATCATTGAGCGCCCTGAAAATATCTACTTGGAACGAAATATCATTGAGGGCATCGGTTATGTGCTGGAGCGTCACGAAACGGTGATTGTGCTGGAGGACGACATCGTCACTTCTCCTTATTATTTGGAATACATGAACGAGGCTTTCGACATATATCGGGATGAGAAGCGTGTGATGCACGTGGCAGGGTTCACGAATCTTGACTTGCTGTCTTCCTCCGAAGAATGGAAAGGGAGTGAAACGTATTTCACGCCTCACATGTCGGGGTGGGGATGGGGCACATGGAAGGACCGCTGGCTGACGCATTTCCATCACTACGAAACGGAGGAAGAGGCGATGGAGGGCATGAGCGATGCGGACATCGATGCCATCCAGTATGGCGGTGTGTTTCCTTGTCTGAAGTCGCTGAAGAAACGGCCTATTCCTTGGGATATCTGCTGGGAAATGGAAATTTACAAGGCTGGAGGACTCTGTCTGACACCTGCCCACACGATGGTTCGCAACATCGGTTTGCAGAATGGTACGCATTTCCGTGCTTACAGTATCTTGCAGCATTATGAGTTTGACCGCGAACCGCTTCAGCGCAAGTTGAGGCTTGAGAAGCAGGTGCTTGAGAAGAATCTCGAAATCGAACTACTCTTCAAAGAAGCTATTCACGACTGGGGCATCCGCTACACGTGGTTGGGGAAGATGGTGAGATGGGTGTATAAGAAAATGAAGAAGGGCTTCGGCTAAACTGAAGCGCACTAAAAAAGGGGAATGGAGAAAGCAATTTCGTTAATTCTCCTAAAAAGTTCTCGTTATTCGACTACTTTTTATTAACTTTGCAAAGTTGTCAGAATTCAAGAGTATCATCTATTTATAATTAAACTATAATATTATGACAAATTTATTTTCACTTGAAGGTAAGAATGCGTGGATTACAGGCGCATCATACGGTATTGGTTTCAACATTGCCAAGGCATTCGTTGGAGCTGGCATCAAGACCATCATTTTCAATGACATTAATGAGGCTGCTCTTCAGCGTGGACTCGATAACTACAAGGAAGCAGGCATCGAGAACGTGAAGGGCTACGTTTGTGACGTGACTGACGAGAACGCAGTGAAGGCACTCGTTGAGAAGATTCACGAAGAAGTGGGTCAGATTGATATCCTCGTGAACAATGCAGGTATCATCAAGCGCATCCCTATGCACGAGATGAAGCGTGCTGAGTTCCAGCAGGTGATTGACATCGACTTGGTTGGTCCATTCATCGTTAGCTCAGCAGTTATTCCTGAGATGATGGAGCGCAAGGAAGGTAAAATCATCAACATCTGCTCAATGATGTCGGAACTCGGCCGCGAGACAGTTAGTGCATACGCAGCTGCTAAGGGTGGCTTGAAGATGCTCACTCGCAACATCTGCTCGGAATATGGTGAATACAACATCCAGTGCAACGGTATCGGTCCTGGTTACATCGCTACTCCTCAGACTGCACCTCTCCGTGAGCGTCAGCCAGACGGAAGCCGTCATCCATTCGACTCTTTCATCTGCGCAAAGACTCCTGCAGGTCGCTGGTTGGATCCAAGCGAACTGGGTGGTCCTGCTGTCTTCTTGGCTTCTCATGCTTCTGATGCTGTGAACGGCCATATTCTCTATGTCGATGGCGGTATCTTGGCTTACATCGGCAAGCAGCCAAAGTAAAGGTTTTGCACATTTTTTAATGACTTTGGCTTTAGCTTTGGCATTGGCTTTCCTTTTTGGATAGTGCCCAGTGCCAATGCTAAAGCCAAAGTTTTTTGTGTCGGAAAATCTGACAAGTTGTCAAAAAATCTGTCAAGTCTGTCGGACTTTTGTCGAGTTTTGTTTGGCGTGTGTCGGAAATCTCGTCGGATTCGTCGGTGGCACGCTTTTTGCTCAAGTTGGCATTCGAGGATTTTCCTCCCGTTTTTTGAAAACTATTGATAACAAAATAATAAAAAACTAAAAAAACATTATGAACATTCAACCATTAGCAGACAGAGTTCTGATTCTCCCTGCTCCAGCAGAGGAAAAGACAATCGGTGGTATCATCATCCCTGATACTGCCAAGGAAAAACCACTTCAGGGTGAAATCGTAGCCGTAGGTAATGGCACCAAGGACGAGGAAATGGTTCTCAAAGTAGGCGACAAGGTGCTCTATGGTAAGTATTCGGGCACAGAACTCGAATACGAAGGCGTTAAATATCTCATCATGCGTCAGAGCGACGTTGTAGCGAAATTGTGTTAATAGTTAAAACTTAAAAGAATTATGGCTAAGGATATAAAATTCAATATTGAAGCCCGCGAACAGTTGAAGCAGGGCGTTGACCAGTTGGCAAATGCAGTGAAGGTGACTCTCGGTCCTAAGGGACGCAATGTCATCCTTGAGAAGAAGTTTGGTGCTCCACACATCACGAAGGATGGTGTGACTGTTGCCAAGGAAATCGAGTTGAGCGATGCTTTCCAGAACACTGGTGCTCAGTTGGTGAAGAGTGTTGCCAGCAAGACAGGCGACGATGCAGGTGATGGTACTACTACAGCTACCGTTCTTGCACAGAGCATTTGTTCTACAGGTTTGAAGAATGTGGCTGCTGGTGCTAACCCAATGGACTTGAAGCGTGGTATCGACAAGGCTGTTGCTAAGGTGGTTGAGCACATCAAGGGCCAGAGCGAAACAGTTGGTGACAACTACGACAAGATTGAGCAGGTGGCAACCGTGAGTGCTAATAACGACCAGGAAATCGGTAAGCTCATCGCTGACGCTATGCGCAAGGTTTCGAAGGATGGTGTCATCACTATCGAAGAGGCTAAGGGTCGTGAAACCACTATCGGTGTGGTTGAAGGTATGCAGTTCGACCGCGGTTACCTTTCTCCATATTTCGTGACCGACACTGAGAAGATGGAGTGCGTGATGGAAAGTCCACTCATCCTCATCTACGACAAGAAGATCAGCAACCTCAAGGAGTTCCTCCCTATCCTCGAACCAGCAGTTCAGACTGGTCGTCCTCTGCTCGTCATTGCAGAAGACATCGACTCTGAGGCACTCACCACACTCGTTGTGAACCGTCTGCGTAGCCAGTTGAAGATTTGTGCTGTGAAGGCTCCAGGCTTCGGTGACCGTCGCAAGGCTATGCTCGAAGATATCGCTATCCTGACCGGTGGCGTTGTTATCAGCGAAGAGAAGGGCTTGAAGCTCGAACAGGCAACTGTTGAAATGCTGGGTAGCGCTGAGAAGGTGACTATCTCTAAGGACAACACAACCATCGTTGGTGGTAAGGGTGACAAGGAGAACATCAAGGACCGCGTGAACCAGATTAAGAACGAAATCGCTAACACAACTTCCAGCTACGACAAGGAGAAGCTTCAGGAGCGTCTTGCTAAGTTGAGCGGTGGTGTGGCAGTTCTCTACGTGGGTGCAGCCAGCGAAGTGGAAATGAAGGAGAAGAAGGACCGCGTTGACGATGCTCTCTGCGCTACTCGTGCAGCTATCGAAGAAGGTATCGTTCCTGGTGGTGGTGTTGCTTACATCCGTGCTATTGACAGCCTCGAAGGTCTGGAAGGCGAGAATGCTGACGAAACCACTGGTATCAAGATCATCGAGCGTGCTATCGAAGAGCCACTCCGTCAGATTGTGGAGAACGCAGGTCTTGAAGGTTCTGTAGTTGTTCAGAAGGTTCGTGAGGGCGAAGGCGACTTCGGTTACAATGCTCGCAAGGACTGCTACGAGAACCTCCGCGAGAGTGGTATCATCGACCCAGCTAAGGTGGCTCGTGTAGCTCTTGAGAACGCTGCCAGCATCGCAGGTATGTTCCTCACCACTGAATGCGTGATTGTTGACAAGAAGGAAGACAAGCCTGAAATGCCAATGAATCCAGGCATGGGTGGCATGATGTAATAACTGAAGAATGAAGAATAGGAGCTATGCTCCAGAATGAAGAATGAATCTTACTTTCAGCAGTAGAGTAACTCTCATTCTTCATTCTTCTTTTTTATTCTTTATTCTTTTTTCTTCATTTTTCATTTTCAAAATTATGAGTATTGAAGAACTACAGCAAGAGGTGATAGAGGAATTTCAGGACTACGACGACTGGATGGACCGCTATCAGATGCTGATTGACTTGGGCAATGAACAAGAGCCTCTACCAGAGAAATACAAGACAGAAAGCAACCTCATCGATGGTTGTCAGAGCCGTGTTTGGCTGCAAGCCGACCTCACTCCAGAGGGCACCATCCATTTCCAGGCGGAGAGCGACGCCCTCATCGTGAAGGGAATCGTTGCCTTGCTTATTCGTGTCCTTTCCGACCACACGCCTGACGAAATTCTCGAAGCCGACCTCCATTTCATTGAGGACATTGGTCTGAGAGAGCATCTTTCACCTACGCGCAGCAATGGTTTGCTCGCTATGCTGAAGCAAATGAAACTCTACGCTATGGCGTTTAAGGCAGTGAACAAATAAGCTGAGATATCAAACTCAGTCGAGAAGAAAACCGCAGAAGGATTGATTTCCTCTCTGCGGTTTTCTTTTTTTCGGATGGAACCCTTACTCTCGTTAATTCCAAATATATCGCGCGTTTGCTCAAAAAACATCTCTGCTACGAATGTACAGACGCTCAGCTTTGATTGAACTGAATGGCCGAGCCCTCGTTGTTGTTCCAGCGAACCTTCGCTGTTCAAACGCCGAAGGCTCGCCGATTCGATGACGAGCCTTCGAGCAACTAGTTGAATCTTTAACTCGGCGCAAGCCAATCGAAGGAGCGTTTCAGTCAATCCCCACCCGAACTGAAGTAAGTAACAATAAAAAATCGTTAACATCTAAAAAAGAAAGATGCTCAAACTAAATATAAATGTTAAAAAGTGGGGGCATTTGAAGATTCTTTTGAGGAAAAAATTCTGCTTCCCTGCTTTTTCCTCTAATTTTGCCGAAAACGAAACGAGAATCATTATGACAAAATCACCTAACGAAATATCCGACACTTCCCCTCGAGCGAAGACGTCGAAAGAATTGAAACCACTCACCAAGGCGGAAGCAGAAGTGATGAATGTGTTGTGGAACCACGCGCAAGGGATGACCACCAACGACATCGTGGAGTCGTATGACACTCCCAAGCCTGCTTATTCCACCATTGCTACCTTCTTGCGGATACTGGAGGCAAAAGGTTTTGTGGAGCACAAGCGGGAGAATGGCTCAGGTCGTACTTTCATCTTTTCGCCGATGCTCACACGGGAGAAGTATGTCACGCAGGTGCTCAACAATGTGAAGGACACCGTCCTTGGCAAGTCGAACAAGAACCTCTTTTCCTTCTTCGTGCAGAACGAGGAACTCAGCGATGAGGAACTGCAAGAAATCCTCGAAATCATTCAGAACAAAATCCAT
>CADBXS010000021.1 GCA_902798705.1 uncultured Bacteroidales bacterium | reverse complement strand
CTCGTTCATTGGGAATGAATGCAACCCTGCTACGTAACTATATCAACGGTTTTAAGAAGCCTTCTGTTGAACGTGAGCAGGCCATCCTTGCTCATGTCCACAAATTAGGCAAAGAAATGATGGCCGCCTCTTTCTGATGGAATTAAAAAATGCCATAGCTCTCTCTGAGTTGTGGCATTTTTTGTCTTGAGGGAGTGCTTGTGGGAAGGAGAGGGGAGTTATTGCTTCTTTTTCTTGAAGAAACTCTTGAAGCGACGGTAGCCTTCCACGCCGAGGATGGTGATGCCAGCGTATTGGGTTGTCTTGGCAAGGCCGAAGAGGATGGTCCAAAGGAGGGTTTTGGTGGCGGCACTGATGGGGAGTGCCATCTGTGCGAAGGAGAGGATGTAGAAAGGAATGCAACTCAGCAAGACGATGACGCCCGTGCGGAAGGAAAGTCCACGCAGCCATGCCTGTGTGCTGAGTAGGGCACGCTTGAGGGCTGTGCTGTCATCCACTTCACGGCGCAGTGGGTAGTTGCCTCTCTGCGACTCGAATGCTTCGGGGTGGGCTTTCAGTCGGGCTGTGTCGGTACGTGGGTCGTAGAGACGGAGTGCCTTGGGAACAGAACTTGTGCTGTTTTCCGTTGTGTCCGCGTATGAAAAGTGCTTTGGCAAGCGTGGAGGATTGACCTTGAAGGAAGGGAGCGAAGTCTTTCCGCTCTTCACAAGGAAATCCGCGATGGCTTGCAGTGACATACGAGTGGCGTTGGCCTTGCCGTCGGCAGAGTAGCCGGCGATGTGTGGAGTGGCGATGATGGCTTTTCCTAATAGTTGTCGGTTGAGATTTGGTTCACCTTCCCAGGTGTCGATGACGGCATTGCTGACTTGTCCGCTTTCGAGCGCATGGAGCAGTGCCTCGTTATCGACGACGGCACCTCGGCTGCTGTTGATGATGAGGGGGCGTTTCTTGAGGGATGCGAAGAAGGCAGCGTCGGCCAAGTGGTAAGTGGGGTGATTTCCTTCCTTGGTGAGTGGTGTGTGGAAGGTGATGATGTCGCAGACTTCCGCCAACTGGGGAAGTGTGTATTTCTCGCCCTTCGGTGGGTCGCAACGCAAGACGTTTAAGCCTTTCTTCTCGAGGTCGTTAGCGACGAGCGTTCCCACATGTCCCACGCCTACCACACCTACGGTGAGCCCTTTCTTCAGGAGTCCGAGCGCGAGGAGGGAGTTGTGGACATACTGCATGACGGAAGAGGCATTGCAGCCAGGGCAGTTGGTCCACTCGATGCCTGCCCGTTGCAGATAGTCCTTGTCGAGGTGGTCGTGTCCGATGGTGGCTGTGACGATGAGGCGCACTTGGGAGCCCTTGAGCAGTGCCTCGTTGCAGTGTGTGCGTGTTCGCACCACGAGAATGTCGGCATCGGCCACGTCGTTTGGACCGATGTCGCTGCCTTTCAGATAGACGGTTTGTTCGATGAGTTTTTCTATCTGCCCTTTGATGTAGGGAATCTTGTCGTCGATAACTGCTTTCATGGGTGCAAAGTTAGGTAATTTCACGAAAACGATGAAAGGAGGAATGAAAAATGATGAGTGAAGGGCGAAGAATGGGGAAATGAGAAGGAAAACTCAGCATATTTTGCGCACAAGTTTTGGAAAACTCGCTTATTATGTTTAGATTTGCATTTGTAATTATTTAAATGAGTAACAAGTATGACTTTTACGCAATTATCCATGCCGATTTTCGAGCAGGCTATCAAGGACTACCACGTGATTGACGATGTGGACCAGCCGCTGAAGAATCCCTATACGGAGGGAAGCATTGAATACTATCTCTATGTGAAGAACTGGATTGACACGGTGCAGTGGCACTTCGAGGACATCATCCGTGACCCGGAAATCGACCCTGCAGAGGCACTGGTGCTGAAGCGCAGAATCGACAAGAGCAATCAGGACCGCACCGACCTCGTGGAGATGATTGACAGTTATTTCCTCGATAAGTATAAAGATGTGCAGGTACTACCCGATGCAACCATCAACACGGAAAGTCCTGCATGGGCAGTCGATCGCCTGAGCATCCTTGCACTGAAGATTTACCACATGAGGGAACAGGTGGAGCGCAAGGACGCTGAGTCAGCACACATTGCCAAGTGCCAGCAGAAGTTGGATGTGCTGCTCGAACAGCAGAAGGACCTCTCCACGGCCATCGACCAGTTGCTTGCCGACATTGAGGCAGGACGCAAGTACATGAAAGTGTACAAGCAGATGAAGATGTATAACGACCCAAGCACGAACCCTGTGCTCTACGGACAGAAGTAAGGTAACGATATGTTTCGACTGCTCATCACCCGCTTTTCTGCTATGGGAGACGTCGCCATGACAGTACCCGTAGTTCATTCGCTTGCCAGTCAGCACCCCGACATGCGCATCACCATGCTGACGAAGAAGGAATTGAAGCCTTTCTTCGACTGGATGCCTGCCAACGTGGAGGTGCTGGGTGTGGACTTGTCGAAGTATGACGGGATGATAGGGTTGGAGAAGCTGTTCGACGAACTGAAGCAACGCAAGTTCGATGCGATGGCTGACTTCCACGATGTGCTGCGCACGAAGTACCTGCGCTCGCGCTTCAAGTTGAGCGGAGTGAAGACGGTGAAGATTGACAAGGGGCGCGACGACAAGAAGGGACTGCTGGGCAAGGGTATGGACACAGAAGCGCTGATGCCAACGACCGACCGCTATGTGGAGACGTTGCGGAAGCTGAACCTGGAAGTGACGCTCGACTTCGAACGTGCTTTCGACCCTCGCGAGGAGGACTATGCGCCTGTCTTTAGGCGTGTGGGCAGGAAGCGTGCTGGCGATGTGTGGATGGGTGTAGCTCCGTTTGCAGCGCACGAAAGTAAAATCTATCCATTGCCGAAGATGCACGAGGTGGTGCAGACGCTGGCCAACAACGATGTGCGCGTGTTCCTCTTCGGAGCTGGTGAGCAGGAGAAGAGCCTGCTGGAGAGTTGGGAAGGACCGAACGTGATGAGTGTGTGCGGCAAGCTCGGTGGTCTGCACAACGAGATGCTGCTGATGTCGAAGCTCGACACGATGTTGGCGATGGACTCTGCCAACATGCACATTGCCGCCTTGGTGGGTACGCGAGTGGTCTCCGTGTGGGGAGCAACGCACCCGAAGGCTGGTTTCACGCCTTGGCATCAACCGCTCGACAACATCATCCAAATTGAGAGTCTCTCTTGCCGTCCTTGTTCGGTGTACGGCGACAAGCCTTGCAAGTTTGGCGACTTGCGATGCATGAACGAAATCACGCCCGAGATGATTCTGAAGAAACTGCTTCCGTAGGAGCGGAATGATAACACTGTAGAGCAACTGTCATGTCATACTATTTTTTCTATTCACTGTTTTGGTTGATATCCTTGCTTCCCCTGCGGGTGCTCTATTGGGTGTCGGATGCGGTGTATCCGATTGTGTACTATGTGGTGCGCTATCGGCGAAAGGTGGTTTGGCAGAATCTGAAGGAGTCTTTTCCCGACAAGTCGGAGCAGGAATTGCGAAAGATAGAGCGCAAGTTCTATCATGTGTTCTGCGATTACTTCGTGGAGGACATCAAGGCTTTCTCCATGTCGAAAGAGCAGATGATGAAGCGAATGACATTCAGTGGAATCGACTGGGTTAGGGAAGAATTTAAGAATGGCACTCAACTGTTGTTTTTCTACTTGGGACATTTCGGCAACTGGGAGTGGATTGCATCGCTTCAGTACTGGGTGCCTGAGATTTATTGTTCTCAGATTTACCACAAACTCTATAACAAGACAAGCAACCGTATTCTGCTGAAAGTGCGTGAGAAGTATGGGGGTGAGTGCATCAACATGAAGGATACCTACCGTCGGCTGTGGCAACTGAAGCGCAGTGGTGAGAAGGTGATTTGCGGATTCATCTCCGACCAGCAACCGAAGTGGGAAGCCATTCATCATTTCACGCCTTTCCTCAACCACGAAACGGCGGTTTTCATAGGTTCGGAACACATCGCCAAACGCTTGGGCGCTAACATCATGTACGGACGTATCACGCGTCCGCGCCGTGGCTATTATCACTGCGACCTCGTCAAGATGGTGGACGACCTTCAGGCTGTGCCCGACTATGAAGCAACTGACCTTTACATGCGTTTGCTGGAACAGGACATCATACAGAATCCGCACCTCTGGCTTTGGACTCACAAGCGATGGAGCCGCACGAAGGAGGAATGGTTGAGGAGAAAAGAAATGAAGAATGAGGAATGAGAAATGAAGAATAGGGGGAGAGTCAATAGATTGACTTGAACGATGTGGAAATAAGGAAAGCTTTGGCATTTGGGAATGGCAAGGCTTTCCTTTTTCTTTTTTGTATAAGTAGTGATAAAAAAGCAAGGTCGTTTCACAACGACCTTGCTTCAAAAATGATTCTTATGGAGAATCGGGGAGAAATTATTTTGGATGAATGAATGTCATCATTAAAGCTTTGGACCAGCTGCTACGAGAGCCTTACCAGCTTCGTTTGTCTCGTACTTCTTGAAGTTCTTGATGAAACGAGCTGCGAGGTCTTGAGCCTTCTTGTCCCACTCGCCACGGTCCTGATAAGTGTCGCGTGGATCGAGGATACCCCAAGCTACGCCGTCGAGCTGAGTAGGAACGGTGAAGTCGAAGTAAGGAATCTGCTTTGTTGGAGCAGCATCGATAGAGTGGTTGAGGATAGCGTCGATGATACCACGAGTGTCGCGGATAGAAATACGCTTGCCTGTACCGTTCCAACCAGTGTTCACGAGATATGCCTTAGCACCGCTCTTCTGCATCTTCTTAACGAGTTCCTCAGCATACTTTGTTGGGTGAAGCTCGAGGAATGCCTGGCCGAAGCAAGCAGAGAATGTTGGAGTAGGTTCAGTGATACCACGCTCTGTACCAGCCAACTTAGCTGTGAAACCAGAGAGGAAGTAGTACTTAGTCTGCTCAGGGTTGAGGATAGATACTGGAGGGAGCACACCGAATGCGTCTGCAGAAAGGAAGATTACCTGCTTAGCATCAGGACCAGCGCTCTTGCCGTTCACCTTCTTCACGATGTTGGTGATGTGGTCGATTGGGTAGCTTACGCGAGTGTTCTCAGTCACGCTCTTGTCAGCGAAGTCAATCTTGCCTTCAGCGTCAACAGTTACGTTCTCGAGGAGAGCGTTGCGACGGATAGCGTTGTAGATGTCTGGCTCGCTTTCCTTGTCGAGGTTGATCACCTTAGCATAGCAACCGCCTTCGAGGTTGAATACGCCTTCGTCGTCCCAACCGTGCTCGTCGTCACCAATGAGGAGACGCTTAGGGTCGGTAGAAAGGGTAGTCTTACCTGTACCAGAAAGACCGAAGAAGATAGCGGTGTTCTTGCCTTCCATGTCGGTGTTAGCAGAGCAGTGCATAGAAGCGATGCCCTGGAGAGGGAGATAGTAGTTCTGCATAGAGAACATACCCTTCTTCATTTCACCACCGTACCAAGTGTTGATGATGCACTGTTCGCGGCTTGTAGTGTTGAAAGCAACGCAAGTCTCAGAGTTCAAACCGAGTTCCTTGTAGTCCTCAACCTTTGCCTTAGAAGCATTGTAGATAACGAAGTTTGGCTCAAAGGTCTCCAGTTCAGCTTCTGTAGGCTGGATGAACATGTTCTTGATGAAGTGTGCCTGCCATGCTACTTCGAGCACGAAGCGAACAGCCAAACGAGTAGCCTCGTTAGCACCGCAGTAAGCATCAACTACGTAGAGTTTCTTGTTGGAAAGTTCCTTTACAGCGATATCCTTGATCTTAGCCCAAACTTCCTCCGACATTGGGTGGTTGTCGTTCTTGTATTCTTCAGTAGTCCACCAAACCTTGTCGTGGCTCTGAGCATCGTCAACGATGTACTTGTCCTTAGGAGAACGACCTGTGAAGATACCTGTCATGACGTTAACTGCGCCAAGCTCAGTCACTTGACCAACTTCATAACCTTCGAGACCAGCCTTTGTCTCCTCTTCGAAAAGGAACTCATAGGAAGGGTTGTGAGCAATCACGGTTGAACCAGTGATGCCATACTTAGTTAAATCTAAATTTGCCATAGTTTAATAATATTTATAGAGAATTTTTGAAACTTGATGATTCCAGTATTGTAATGAAGTTATCTTGTGCGAGCAGCAGAATCTCCCGAATATCTCTGAACATCCCAAATCTACCCCCTTTCCACTTTCATAATCGATACAAAGTTAGCAATAAAAATTGTTAGTGCATCAAATTGCCCTCACTTTTTATTCTTTTTTCACAAAATTGCCGACATTTGTCAATTTTACACTCTTTTCGTCCACATCATTGCAACGTCGAATTTACAAATAGACACCCTATGCCAAGCGTTTCAGCAGTTCGACGAGCACTTTGTAGATGTTGTCGATGGTGGAAAGTTCGATGCGCTCTGAAGTGGAATGAGGTTCGATGATGCGCGGACCGATAGGGATGATTTGGATGCCTTGGAATTTCTGCACGAAATAGCCCATCTCCATCACGAAATGCATTTCCACCTTGCGTGGACGGATGCCCAACACGTCTTCGAAAGTCTGCTCCACGAGGTGCATATAGTCCGACTCGGGATTCTCCTCCCATGCAGGCGTTGACATCACCACTTGTGTGCTCGCCCCGTGCGCTTGGAAGATGCTGGCGATGCGCTCTCCCAACTGCACCATCGTGTCGTAGATGAAACTGCGCGAGTGGGTGGTAACGTGGAAGTGATCGTCCTCGGTGCGAATCACACCGATGTTGTTGGAGGTCTCCACCGTTCCTGGCAAAGTTTCACTCATGGTGATGACGCCGAATGGGATTTCCCCGACGGCTTGCAGGAGCGACTGGATGCACTCATTATTTATAATATGAGGGAGCGATGGACTGGCATCAAGGGTGATAGTCACCTGATGGTCGCCTTCCGTTTCGATGTGCTGCTGCTTGGTCCAGTCGATGAGTGTCTTTGCCTCTGCCTGTGCCACAGCCACCACTGCTTCTGCATTGGCAGGGATGGAGGCATTGGCTTCGCCAGCGTGGATGCGTGCCACGCACAATGATGGGCAGGCTGTCTGTGCGCCTTGGAGCAAACGACAGATTTCCTTCACGGCACTCATCCTTCCCTTTCCGATATCCACTCCGCTGTGTCCTCCAAGACCGCCAGCGATGTTGAGGCTGAAGAACTCGTAGCTTTCGGGTGCGTCACTCCACACGATGGGCAGAGAGGCGGTTTGCAGGTAGGCTCCCGCAGCTCCCACTGTGATGACGTCGTAGTCCTCTGAATCCAAGTCAATCATCTTGCGCCCTTTCACGAAGTGCTCCGAGAGATGTTGCGCACCCGTCATGCCGTCCTCCTCGTTGGTGGTGACGAGCAGTTCGAGCGGCCCATGTACCACGTTGTCGCTCAGCATCATGCCCAGTGCCATGCACAGACCGATACCGTTGTCTGCTCCCAGTGAGGTGCCCCGTGCCTTCATCCATCCATTTTCCACGTAGGCTTCGATGCTGTCGGTCAGTGGGTCGAAGGCCTTGCCCTTCTCAGCCACGCACACCATGTCGATATGTGCATGGAGCACGATGGTTTCTGCAGCCTCATGTCCTGGTGTGGCCTCCTTGCGAATCACCACGCAGTTGTGTGCATCGCGCTCAAATTCCAACCCGGCACTCTTTGCCTTTTGGCAGAGCCAGTCCACCGCCTTTTCCTCGTGCCACGATGGGCGTGGCACACCGTTCAGTTCCTTGAACAGTTGATAGATAATTTCAGTTGTTATCATGTGATGATATGTTTTTCGCAAAATTACTATTTTTCCATGAAACGCCATCCATTCCCCTCCTCTTTTTTTTCGCCTTCCCTCCCTCTTTTTTCCACCCTTCCCCCGTTTTTCTCAAAATCCCTTTCCAAATTCTCATTGCTTCATTCTAATCATTACGTTGCACCATTCAAAACTTTCCTCCCCACCATAAAAACCTTTCTATCACCCCATCTCAAACTTTTCTCTTCACTAAAATAAACTTGGAGCAGTGGTTTTGCTTATAAGAGCAGTGGTTTTGCTCTTATGCGCAGTGCTTCTGCTCTTTTAAGCAAAACCACTGCTCTAAGAATTTTCCCCAGTCTTAGTCAATTTCCATCCAACACTCGATAACTTTTGTTTGGTGAAGCGCAAACTTTTATTCACACTGAAAAAATACAACCACTCTGCACCTTTTTCTAATTATTTTTTGTAATTTTGCTGCGTCTGATGGGCGAAGTCTCTTTTTGAGTCTCCAATCCATCTTGACCAGAAAGCGTTTTAGCTTTGTCCTAACCTTCAAAATCTGGAAAATTCTGTAGAAGGATGAAAGCGACGGAACGCTCATCTGTTTGGTATATCCAAGCGACAGTTTTAATTCCATCCTCACGCTGTCGTGCGATATATCGGCAGCGTGAGGTTTTGTTGTTCTATTCATTTCTACAAGGTTTTCCAGAGCCCGAAGGTCGATGAATCAGAAGCAGGTCTCACGCTTTACTTTTTGATGAACCGTTATTATCTGATTCTTATTGATGTTTTTTTAACAATTTTAAAATAATAGTTCTATGAAATCTTATTTATTAAAAACAACTCTTTTATTAGCAATCCTTTTCTCTGTTACTGCCATCTATGCGCATGACTTTGAAGCTGTCAATAAAGATGGAAAAACTATTTATTACAAGATTATAAGTACAACAGAGAAGACTTGCGAGGTATCATATAAAGGAACTGATAATTACAGTAAAGCTTATTCAGGTATAGTGAATATTCCCGAAACGACAACTTATTCCTCCATTGAGTTTAAAGTAATAGCTATTGGAGATTATGCATTTGCTAATTGTTCAAGTTTAAATTCATTAACCATTCCTAATTCTATCACAAAAATTAGTTATTTTGGAGTTGCAGGTTGTTCTAATTTGACTTCTGTGATTATTCCTAATTCTGTCACAAGTATTGCAACTGATGCGTTCTTTAATTGTACAGGGTTGAAATCAGTAACTATTGGGAATTCTGTCACAAGTATTGGAAATGGTGCATTCTATGGATGCAAAAAATTGACCTCTGTGACGATTCCTAATTCAGTTATAACTATAGATAGCCAAGCTTTCCGTGATTGCACAAGTTTGACCTCTATAACAATTCCTAATTCAGTCACAACAATTGGGAATGCTGCATTCTATGGATGCACAGGATTAATCTCTGTGACGATTGGTAATTCCGTTTCTAATATTAAGACTGGTGCTTTCTATGAATGCAATGCTCTTACTGAAGTTATTTCCAAGATTGAGAAACCTTTCAATATAAATAGTAATTGTTTCTCAGGAATAGCAAAATTGAATGCTACGCTTTATGTACCAAAAGGAACAAAAGAAGCATATCAAGCTAAGACTGGTTGGGAATTTGAAAAAATAGATGATGGATTGGTATATCATCAATTGACATTAACTGCAAATGAAGGTGGTGTTATCATATACAATGGAGAAACAATTGAGAATTCTTCTGCTTCCTTCGAAGTTCAAGAAGGAATATCGGCTACTATTACTGTACAGCCATACGAGAAATATGTACTTTCATCTTTGAGAATGAATGGAATCAATGTGAAGAATTATATGAATGGAAACACATTCACTGCGGAAGATGTAGATTGTGATATGGAAATTGTTGCGACATTCGACCTCAATAACCCATATATCACTTTTACACCTACAGCACCGCTACAAACTTTCAGCTCTGAGAAAAATCTGAACTTATCGGAGGTAAGCGGACTGACAGCTTATATTGTGACAGGCTATAAACCTTCGGCAAATGAGTTGCTGCTGACTCCTGTGTTGGAAGTACCAGCTGGAACGGGTGTACTGCTAAAGGGTGATGTGGGAGCAACTTACAAGGTGCCTTTTAAGAATTCTGACTACAACTACAACAATAATTTGGTAGGAGTGCTGAGCGATACGGAAGTGACTACAGGTTATGTGTTTGATGGTGTGTTTAAGGCAGTAGGTGGAAGTACTATTGTTCCTGCCAACACCGCCTATCTTGTTCTTCCTGCTGCAACCAATGCAGGAGTGAGTCAACTGAATCTTTGCATTACGGATGGTCCTGCCGTGAAGGGCGACGTGAATGGAGATAGCAGAGTTGACATTAGCGATGTGGTATCTCTTGTGAATACCATTTTGGGCAATTAACGACCTATCCGAAAGAGCACACAATCTACTTTATCTTAACAAGTTAAAGGCATTATTTGTAAGGTTTAAACGGGCGGAAACTGCTGTTATTTGCAAGTTTCCGCCCGTTTTGTTGAAGCTGATGATGTCGCCTTGCAATGGTTAAATAGGGACAAAGAATTGCTTTTGATGCATCACATTAGTGGATTTATTGAATCGATTTATGGGTTTTTCAGAACCGCATTTGTGGATTGACTGAAGCGTTCCTTTGGATTCAACTAGTTGCCGAAGGCTCGGCATCGTCTTGGCGAGCCTTCGGCGTTGCGATGGCGAAGGTTCGGGAGAAAAACGTCGAGGGCTCGGCATTTTAGTTGAATTAAAGAAAAAGTTCAGTACAATTGTAGGAGAGCACCAGTACATTCGAAGCCTTTCGGAGCAATTTGTTTACATTTTTATCTCGACAGGCATAAATCCTCGAGTTTTTTATCTAAATTTGCGGTATCTTAAAGGCTACAATATGAAGAAAACAACCATCATCGCACTGCTCATCCTTGTCACACTACCGTTGGCAGCACAAGACAGGCTCATCCGTGTGGACGGCGAATCGAAGGCATGGCGTAAAAAAAACTCTCAGGTAGCGATGAATGACCGCGAAAAGCTGAGGTTGCTGATGCCACAAGGTGCGGCGTTTGGCGTGGAGTGTGTGCCGTCGTTCTCGCCCGAATGGACGCTGACCTACGACTCCGTGGCTCATGCACTGGTTTACAAGATAGCAGAGAAAAGCATTTGGTATTCCACATATCATGCCTGGCATAAAAGTAAGAAGATAGGGAAGAAACGATACAAATCGGTGCTGCGTAAGCATCCCAAGGACTACGTGGCTCCTGACGTACAGACTTACTCACTTGCCATTACTCCCACCCAAGTTCAGAACTTAAGGGAACTATGGACGATAGCCGTTGGCACAGCTGAAGACAGGGAAGTATTCATCTTGGATGGGACGAAGTGGGAATTCTTCATCAATGGCCAACTGGCAAAATCACATCGTGAAAAGAATGTACTCGTGAAGTTTACCAACGAATTGGCAGAATCTGTCAGGACAGGCAACGTGAGTCGCAAAGATTCTCTTTTTGCAGCGTATCAGACAGTTATTAAGGGCCTGACTACCGCTCCTGAGCCAGAAGTCTTGGAGCCTGGTACCGTGCGCAGACTCATTGTGGTGAATGGCACACCACTTGCCGATTCCACGGGGTATGTGAGTGACTTGGGTGTGAATGAACTTGTCTATTTCAATCGACGACAGCAGACCATCCGCAGCATTTCTTTTCTCAGGGAAGAAGAGCCAAAACGGGCATACGCAGAGAAATATGGCGTGAAAGTCAAGGATATGATTGTGGAATACACGACAGAAGTTGATACGCACAGTGATGCTTACGTCCGCGAGCATCCAGAACTGATGGAGAAACTCCGCTACGTGGAGGGCTATGTTCTTGATGAGGAGGGCAAGCCGTGGGCGGATGTTTGGGTTTGGGTAGAAGGTAAATCAAGAATGGGTGATGGTACAGCCTCAGACTCCACTGGGCATTTTGCTTTTTGGATATCCCCAACAGACGAAACCCTTGCTGCTAACAACGGGCTCAGCTACGTTAGCAAAATCAAGATTACTGACACACCCATCACTATACGCATGAAAAGATTACGCTAAATACGCTTTTTTGTGGTTTTAGTAACCAATAATAGGAGTAATCAGTATGAATAAAGTAAGAATTACAGCTATACGCCAGACCATCTATTCCGATTTGATGGAACAATATGAGAATCCCCTCGATGTGCCTTGCGAGGTGGTTGAGGGGCAGCAATGGATTTCGGTTGATGGCAAATGTCCCGAAGGAATGTGTCCCTCAGCGTGGCTATCCATGCAGGAATTTGTGGAGAAGTTGGCAAGAGATGAAGGCAACTTCTTCGATGGATGGATGAAGAACCCCATGAGTGCAATGATCAGTTGCAATGATGGTTTCCGACCATTTAGCTTCTATATTGAGGTTGTCAAGTAGTGAATTGCTTGCAAATTAGTAACAAACTTGGGTGTCCCAATGGCGAAAATAGGAGGAGAGTTTCATTTCATTCTTTGACATTTGGAGATTGCTTTGAAAATGGACATCTGAATATTTTTCTGCTAAAAACACATATTAATTAGCACTTTTTTATATAAGATAGGTATTAATGCGGAGTTTTTTGTGTATTTTTGCAAGTATAAACAAGCAAAAGCAATTGATTATGAATGCAATGTCACTCAAAAATCTGTGGATTTACTTACAGGGGCTTTCTCTTACAGCGAGCAATCAACGTTGGCTTGCTATCCACTTGATGGAGGCAGCGGAAAGCATGGAAAAGAAGCAGCATAAGGCAGAACCCGTGTTCCCGAAGATTCCAAAGGACTATAAGCCGTCAGCAAAGGTGATGGCAATGACCTTGGGCAAATTGCCAGAAGGAGTAGATCTGGAAAAAGAACTTGATGAGCGTTGGCAGGAATGGACAAATTAAAAGCATTGATAGATACAAATGTCCTGCTCGACCATCTTGCTCATCGAGAAGGTTTCTGTCAGGATGCCGCTATCGTCTTTTCCATGGTTGACGAGGGCAAGTTGACTGGTATCGTTTCTTCCCTCAGCATTGTGAATTGTGCCTACGTTTTGCCTAAGCACTATAACGGTGATGCCGTTTTAGAACAGATAAAGACGATGCTACGGATGTTCACGATAAGTAGTGTGGACGTTTCTGTTTTGGAGCAAGCCGCGAGTCTTGAACCATACGACTTTGAAGATGCAGTGCAGTATTTGTCAGCACTTCCCTATCATCCGGACTTGGTGATTACCCGCGATAAGAAAGGTTTCAATGACTTGGGCATACTGGTGATGACACCTGCCGAGTTCGTACAGAAAGCAAAAGAGTGAACAGAAAATCTAACCAGCTATCGTTTGAATTGCTTTTAAATTAGAATCTTTGCATATCATAAACATCTAAAAATGTTGAAAGAACATAAAGAGGAAGAAACTCGGATGAGAGTATGGAAAACCATGAATGCTAAATAGGAAATGGGGAGTAAAAGAAAGTGGTGTTGGCAAAAGGGGGTGAAAAGTGGGAAAACAGGGGAGAATTGGTAACAAAATGCGGGAAAAGTTTGCAAAGAATATGAAATAATTCATATATTTGCAAATAGCGATGGGGTGTTTACCTAAATTCGAGGTACGAAAAACATCATCTTTGTCACTACTATCTATTGTATCTAACTAAGCTAATAATTGTTTTATCTAACTAAATCACTATTCATTATGCGCAAACTTACTTTATTCGTTGCGTCTTTGTTGGTCAGTGTGGCATCGTTCGCCCAATGGACAAAGCCGACAGCTCCGGCTGTGACTCCTATGGTTGTGGGCGAAGAGTGTTACCTTTACAACAGAGATGCTGATGGTTTCCTCGTGGGAGCCAATGATTGGGGCACACGTGCCAGTTTCAGTCCGACATTAGGACACAAGGTGTATATTGAGAATGGTACGGCTGAGGGCTCGTACTACATTTCGAACTATGTGCTGGAGGGATGGATGGCTAATCAGATTGGTTACATGTTTATCGACGGCATGGATGCTATCTTTGTGGATAACACCAAGGATGGAAAGACCAACAACCAATACACCTTGGAGGCTCAGAGCGATGGCACCTACAAGATTGGACTTTCGACTCAAAACGCCGAATTCAACCCAGAAAACTACGCAGGGGCTTACTTGGGCGCGATTCCATCGAAGGGGGACACGCGTCTCTACTTCTGCGACCCAGAGAACTCTGAGGGTTATTCGATGGAGGATTGCCACATCGTGTGGTACTTCGTTGCTCCTGCTGACTATGCCACTTACAGTTCGGCCATGGCACAGTACTTGGCAGCCGTGGCATTGGGCGAGAGCATTGCTCAGGCTGAGGCATTGGGTAATGTGGATGCAGCGGTGCTGGCAGCAGCCAAGGATGCATACGGCAACACGAGCAGCACTCCTGAGGTTCTGACAGCTCAGAAGGAGGCACTCGACGTGGCCATCTTCCATGCAAAACTGTCGGTTGCAAGTGTGGAGAATCCTGTGGAGGTGCTTGCACCACTGGGCATCGCTACCAACTTCAACGACTCCGACTTCACGGGTTGGACTTCGACGACGGGTGCCAGCAACAAGCAGGCATCGAATGGTAACAATGCCAAGGACTATGCGGTGACGGGCAACCACTATGAGAACTGGAACTGGGATGCTTTCGCTATCGGTAAGGTTTCGGCTACTGCCACCAATCTGCCTACGGGTGTTTATCACCTCAATACCTTGGCTTACACTACTACCGTTGGCGGTACGTTCCTCTTTGCTGGCGAGAACCTGAAGATGGTGACTGCCACACAGATTGACATCGACAAGCCGATGGACATCTATGCGATTGTGAACGAGGGACAGTTGGAAATCGGTCTCGACGTGCAGACGAGAGGCACCAACTGGATTGGTCTTGACAATGTGGGACTCTACTACATGGGTAGTTCCTTCTCTGCTTGGGAGGTGCTTCGCGATGAAACACTCGCCGGCGAACCAGACTATGAAGCACAGCTGGACAATGACGAAATCGCTTGTCAGAGAAGTGTGCTTGATGCATACAAGCAGGCGAAGGAAGGTCTGAATGATGTGGAAGCAACTTCTGGCGAACAGGGATTCCCTGTTGAGTTGGCTAAGGAGAAGCTGGCTGCGTTCGCTGTTGCTTCGAAAGCGATGGCAGAGAGTGTGAAGGCTTATCAGGTGTTCAAGGACAAGCTCGACGAGGCTGAAGTGTGGCTCAACTCCACAACCAGCGAGAGCGAAGAAGTGAACATGCTGGCCGACTACTTGATGGACGACACTGAGGCTGCGGGCGAATACAATGGTCATGGTGGCGCTCCTTACATCCTGTCGGAAGGTTTGCTGGATGGCGAACAGATTGTGGCTGAGGCTGCATACCTCGAGACGATGCTGAAGAATGCCATGGCAAACGCCATGTCGGACGGCGACGACTGCACATCGATGCTGAAGAATCCAAGATTTGCAGAAGAAGGTGGTTGGCTGGGTGTGACCAACACGAGCATCACTTGGCCAACGGGCGACACGGAGGTCTATCCAGTGATGCAGGCTAACAACGTGGCTTGCAACATCTATCAGGAACTGACTGGTTTGCAGAACGGACTCTATGAGTTCAACCTCCAGGCTGCTTTCCGTCCGGGCGAAACTTACACTGAGGAAAATGAGGCCATTGCCACGGCATACGCTTACATCAACTCGTACGAAACCAAGATTCCTTCGGGCAACATCGAGGGTGTGGTGACTATCAACGAGAGCAACGAGGCTTCGACTGCCTTCAACGAAGGCCAGTTCCCAGTTACGGTCTATGGTCTTGTCACTGATGGCACGATGCGTCTGGGTGTGACCAACAAGGTGCGTACCGTGGAGAACTGCCGCCTCTGGGCTGGTGGAGCTACGCTCACGTTCCGCGGAAAGAATGCCGAAGTGCTGGCTCAAGTCATTGGACAGACAGTACCAAACGCTCAGAGCCTATTGGAGAACTATGCCGGACAGTCTGAACTGAATGCGCTTTCGGATGCCATTGCCAACGCACAGGATGCCGACGATGCATACGCTGGTTTGGTGAATCTGAAGGCTGCGATGGAGGCTGTGGAGACAGGTACGACGCTCTATGCCAACTTTGCCGTAGCTATCAAGACGCTCTCCGATGCCATCGAAAGCAGTACGACGGCTACTGCCACTACTCTCAACGAGGCAAAGGAACTGCTGGCTAAGGCACAGGATGCTTACGACAAGAAATCGTATAACAACGCTGAGGTGGAACAAGCAATCTCCGACCTCAATGCTATGTCGGTGGCTGTGAAGATGGGTGGCGGAAATGCTTCGGAGGATAATCCAGAGGACTACAGTTCGGCCATCGTGAACAATGACTTCGACCCAGCTCGTGGCGACAAGAACACTTCGACCATAGAGGGTTGGACGACCACTACGTTGAACGGCTACAAGGAGCACACAGCATCTTACAACAAGAACACCTTTGCCCTGAGCCAGTCGCTGTCGGGTCTGCCAAAGGGAAAATACAAGTTGACGGTTCATGCCTTCTACCGTGCTGGTAGCTACGAAGAGGAAGAGGCCAACATCAACAATGGTGTTGACACGCACCTTGCTAAGTTCTATGCCAATACGTCGGTGGATTTGTTCGAAAAGCCTGTGATGAACCTCTCGGAGGGCGGAGTGAAGAGTGAGGCAGAAGTGCCAGAAGGTGCAAAGACACGCACCATCAACGGCATCTACGTGCCTGACGGTACCAGTGCTTCCGTGGCCTTCTACAACGCTGGCTACTATCTCAACGAATTGGAGTTCTTTGTGGGTGAAGATGGTACGGCCACCATCGGTATGCACCTCGACCAAACCATCGGTAGCAATGACTATGTGGTGGTAGGTGAGTGGAAACTGTGGTACATGGGCGACCCTGATGCTGGTGTGACGGAGCAGGATGTGACCAGTCTGATTGTGAACAACGATTTCGACCCAGCTCGTGGTGACAAGAACACTTCGACCATCGAAGGCTGGACGACCACTACGTTGAACGGCTACAAAGAGCATACAGCTTCTTACAACAAGAACACCTTTGCCCTGAGTCAGTCGCTGTCGGGTCTGCCAGAGGGTACTTACAAGCTGACAGTTCATGCCTTCTACCGTGCTGGTAGCTATGAAGAGGAAGAGGCTAACATCAACAATGGTGTTGACACACATCTGGCCATTCTCTATGCAACCACTTCGGAGGAGACGTACTCGAAGCCTGTGATGAACCTCTCGGAGGGCGGAGTGAAGAGTGAGGCAGAGGTGCCAGAAGGTGCAAAGACACGCACCATCAACGGCATCTACGTGCCTGACGGTACCAGTGCTTCCGTGGCCTTCTACAATGCTGGCTACTACCTCAACGAGTTGCCATTCTATGTGGGCAATGACGGTACAGCCACCATCGGTATGCGCCTCGACCAAACTATCGGTAGCAACGACTACGTGGTGGTGGGCGAATGGAAGCTCTACTACTATGGCGCAGGCAAGAATGCCGACATCCTCGGTGGTGATGAACCAGTGGGCATCGACCAGTTCGACACTGTTTCCGAAGGCATGCCAGTTGGTATTTACTCTCTCTCAGGCGCACGTCTCACAGCTCCGCAGCGAGGTGTGAACATCGTGAAGATGGCAGATGGACGAGTACTGAAGGTGCTTGTGAAGTAAGTTATACGGTTCGTAACAATGATGAAAAAGAAGTGGCACACCTCGTTGGGGGTGTGCCACTTCTTTTTTGTGTTCGCTATGTAACAATGAATAAATAAGTTGGGGCTATTCTTTACCACTCGAATTTAACGAAACTTCGTCGTAAGCCATTTATAACAACGATTAAACGTGTCGTCCTTTCGAAAAAACAATTACCTTTCTACAAACTCAGAAGGTGTCATTCCTGTTTGCTTGTGGAAAACCTTTTGGAAATAGGTGCGGGAAGAGAAGCCGCATTGATTGGCGATGGCATCGTTCGACCAATCGGGATGATCTTTCATCAAACGCTTGGCCTCCTCTATTCGCAGGTGTGTCAACCAAGGATTGAAAAGTTCCCATTCTGTTGTTTTTAGCCATGTTGCCAGTTGGTATCGCGGTATGTGCATCTCTGTAACGACGGTCTGCATGGTGATGCCACTCTTCAAATGACCTCCAGATGTCACCCAGCGGTCAACAATGGCAGTTATACGCTGAATGTCATCGACTGACATGTCGTTCTTCTCATCCATCTTGACTTTCACGGCATTTGTCTCTGCCTTGTTCACTTCTTGCGAATCGTTGCTCACAACATAGCAAATGAAACAGAATACCAAATAGTAGAGGAAATAGAAAACAAGAAGAGCATAAATAATCAGAAAGTATCCTTGGCAAAAGATGAGAATTGGCACACCATAAACTATCAACGCCAACATCAGCACGCTTCGTTCCATCCAATGCAATAAGTCGTTGGTTTCGTGGTCGTAGTAGTTGCTCAACGCACGTCGAAGTCTTCGATTACCAAGTATGAGCAGTGTCGTATAATAGGTGTTCATCGCAAAATACACGATACCTGAAGCCAATTCTGCATAGCGCAACTCTGTTGTTTCTTTCAATAGAGGATGGAGGTCAATCAAGGCAGCAATCACCAGCAGTGCTGACGTCAATATCCATGAAAGTAGTCCTGGCAAAAACAAATCCCATCCAATTCGTCCTTGTCTTTGTAGCCAAAGAATAGACAGAGCTAATAGCCATGAAGATGGCACAAAAAAGAGTAGATTAACCAAGACTCCCTGTGTAACACCCATCTGGCGGAAGTGAAATAAGTATTGAAGAAAGAACTGCACAGTCAGCAGTGCTGTGCCTCCAGCCATCATCCAACGAGAATAACTGATTACAACACTCCTTGTCGTATGTTTCGGTAGCAAAAATACCAATGTCAGCGTTAGTATTGACATCAATACTATGGCCGCAAATTGCATTTCTTCCATTTGCTTCACTTTTGTGCCGGTAAAGGTACGAACTACCGATGATTTGGACAAAATATCACCGTAAAAAGTGTGAAAATTCTTAGAAATTTCACATGTTTATGTTATTTTTTACACACCTTTCCTTGTTTTTTTACACTTTTTCTACGGTATTCAGTGTAATTTTGCAACAAAATCAATTCTTTTTGTTACAAATTCTCGTTAAACAACGCTAAACACATTAATATAAATAATAAATTACTGCGGCACATTAGGATTTTTTATGAAGTGCCGAAAAATTGATAAGTATTAATAATAATCATAGAATTATTTAACCATTTTATAATTATGATGAAAAAGAACTTATTTTTATTTGCCTTATTGTGTGCTTATTGCACCTTGGCAAGTGCATGGAGTGTTACGTTTAGTAGCGATAACAAGACTGCTTATATTGTAGGTAGTGGAAATGATTCTCAAAACTGGTCGAATGATTCTTTCACAGCGGATGAGCGTGCAAAGATTGCGGCTGCTGAGACACTGGTGTTCAGTGGTACCATTAACACTTTGAAACCATTTGATGGTGCAGGATGTGTAGCAACTACAGTGGATTTTTCCGATGCATACTTTCCTGAAACTACGCCAGGCGCAGGTCCGTTCACTTTTTATGAATATGCACCTAATAGTAGTGTAACACCAAAGTACTCCCCAAACACTACTTCACCTGGAACATATGTTCAGGATGCAGAAGGTAAATACATCGAGCATGCAAATGTGTATTACAAGACAAACGAGATGACTTTTCAGTATTTCAACAATGTTACTAATCCGATTCTTTCTACACATGTAGAGTCAATTTGCCAAAATTGTATTAACAATTTGAGTTCTTTGACGACAACATTTACAATTCCAAGTAATATTAAGTTTCTTGCTTCGGGTGCAGTTGATAATACGCCTATTACATCTCTTGTTATTCCTGCATCTGTAGAGTATATTCAGACTGGTGCAGTTAGAAATGCAAGAACCAATGCGCTGATTGCCGTTACAGTAGAATCTATTTCTACGGTATGCGCTAATGGTGGTTTCCTGAAGGATATTACTGTAGGCCAGACAGATGCTGGCTATATGAATTATGCCGTACTTAGTTTCCCTGAAGGAGCAGAAGAGTATTTTGTCAATCAAAATCATGAACTTACCCTTGAAGTTTCGTTGAACAAGGGTATGTTCCAAGCATGGTTGGATCAGCACTATTCACATGCAGGCAATGGTTGGCAGGAGTTTATCAACTCTTCTTCTGGTGATCCAGAACCACTTCCAAACCCAGTTGTTTTGCGTACATTCAGCGACAATGTCGCACACTATGTTCCTCTTTGCTATCGTGCTTTCATTGTGAATGGAGTAACAGGAAATAGTACCGATGGATATACTCTCATTTTGCAGGAAACATTCGCTATTCCTGCCAACACAGGAGTGATTATCTACGGAGAGTCTGCAACAGGTACTTTTGCACTCCCTATTTTGTCTGGTGCTTCATGGAATAATAATCCTTATGATAGAACAGCGAGAAGTGCAACTTCGGATAATAAAACAATCAATTTGCAGAACTTCTTGGTGCCAAGTACGACGAGTGACCATCTAAAAGTGACTGTAAACGGTCCTTACGATGCAGACGCTGCAGGAGAAAATGTCCTCGAGCGTAATTTCATTATGACAAAGTACAGAAAAACCACTTTGAATACAGGAAGCAATGCTGTTACTGCTGACAATGACTATGTTGGATTCTTCAGGGTATTAACAAGAGGAGAGCTTGGTCAGAATTTAGCTTATCTCAAATTGCCAAGTGATAAAAGTTCATTTAATCCAGCTGCTGGCGTGAAATTCACGAATCCACAAGGCATGGAGATCATTGTTGAACATCCAGGCATAGACTTCAGAAGAACTGAGTGGCATTATGCTGTATCTACAGGCAACTGGGGACAGCGTCCAAGCACTTTACCAACTTTGGTGAAGTCAATCGGTGAGCCTGGTGAAGAAGAATACTTCTTGAGCGTGAACTCCTTGGAGGACATCATGAAGGAAAATGGAACCATTTATACGCTTCAGGGTGTGAAAGTTACAAACCCTCAGAAGGGTATTTATATCAAGAATGGTAAGAAGTTTATTGTTAAATGATTCCCTCATTCAAAAAAAGAATAATTATGGAAAAGAAATATATCAAGCCAGAAATCACTGTAGCACCAGGCTATGTGTTGTGCAAGATTCAAGACCCAACCGTTGGTGTAGCCAGTTTGGGCGATGCGATGGGTAAGGAGCGTAACTCCTACAATGAAAACGAAGACAAGTTTGAAGATAAATACGGTGAAATCCAAAATACAATTTGGTAATATTAAATAAGTTTTTTTCATTCTCTTTATTTGGAGGTCGTGCTTTCGGGTGCGACCTCTTTTTTTATGAGGAAATGAAAAATCAAAATTCACGCAGAAAGCGAAGATATACGCAGAAATTTTTTTTACAGAAACAATAATAATGTTCATGAATCATATAGGTTAGCCAAATATTTTTCGCAAATCCTCTATTTGTCATATTTCCTTGACGACTTATTCACAAACGATTCGTGTTTCCAAACTGAAAACAGCAACGATGGGGAAAAAACTCAATGGAAGGCTTTTCCGTGTAAATGGAAAACTCAATGGAAGGCTTTTCCGTGTAAATGGAAAACCTTTCCGTGTAAACGGAGAACTTTTCCGCGTACATGGAAAACTTTTCCATATAGATTTTTCCTCATACGAAAGAAGTTTTTTTGCCATCATTGGCATGTTAGGGTGGGTGTTGCGTCGATTTCTGGAGGCTAACCTATAGTGATCGTTAAAAATAACTTGGTAAGATTTTTATAAAGGAAAGACAACTTGTGTCATTTATACCAACTTATTTTTTCATTATTACTATGCTGATTATTACGATTTTTTGACGATATTTGCACAAATAATGATGGTTTCAAATATAAATCTTAAATCGTTATGAAGAAATTAGTGTTTTTGACAGGTGCCGGTATGTCGGCAGAGAGTGGTTTTGCTACGTTCCGCGATTCGGGCGGACTGTGGGAACAGTATGATGTGCAGAAAGTGGCGAGCATTGAGGGCTACTGGCAGGATCCAGCATTGGTGATTCAATTCTATAACGAGCGCAGGCATCAGTTGCTGACGGCTCAGCCGAATGAGGGACATCGATTGGTGGCAAGTTTGGAGGACAAGTACGACGTGACGGTGGTGACGCAGAATGTGGAGGACTTGCATGAGCGTGCTGGAAGTAAGAAGGTGATTCATTTGCATGGCGAACTGATGAAAGCCACTTCGACGGACAATCCGAACGACCCAGATCAGATTGTGACGCTCACTCCTGATAATCTCGACATTAAGATGGGACAGAAGGCGAAGGACGGTTCGCAGTTGCGTCCTTTCATTGTGTGGTTTGGTGAGGCAGTACCAATGATAGAGCCTGCCATTGATGAGGTGTCGGCCGCTGACATACTGGTGGTGATTGGTACGTCGCTGAATGTGTATCCTGCAGCAGGTCTTCTTCGCTATGCCAAGAGAAACTGCAAGATGTATCTGATTGACCCGAAGCCTATCAATGTGCCAATGGACTTGAACATCCACGTGATTGCTAAAGGTGCTTCGGAGGGAATGAAGGAGCTGATAGGAATGCTGAAGGATTAAAAATGAAAAATTAAAAATGAGGAATGAGGAATGGCTTCTGCAAAACCGAAGCTTACTAAGTAACGATAAAAAAATAACTTGGTACATTTAGATAAATTCATTTTGACCTCATGTTGTGTTCTCAGTCATGATGCCCGCATCACTCCTTCAAAAACGAACAAAAACATCTCCAAAATATGAGTAAATCGTACCAACTTATTTTTTTATCATTACTAAAACTAAAGAATGAGGAAAGGAATAAATTCTTCATTCTTCATTTAATTATGTTTTTCACTCGCCAATTCGGATTTTTCTCCTAACTTTGCACCCGAATTCATTTTGTAATAATTTAATAGGATAAGATATATGAAAACATTAGAGAAAATCTTCGCAGACAAACTCTTGAAAATCAAGGCTATCAAGTTGCAACCAGACAATCCGTTCACATGGGCATCGGGTTGGAAATCTCCGTTCTATTGCGACAATCGCAAGACGCTTTCCTATCCTGAATTGCGCTCTTTCGTGAAATTGGAAATTGCGCGTGTCATCCTCGAAAACTTTGACGAGGTGGATGCGATTGCAGGTGTGGCAACGGGAGCTATTCCTCAGGGTGCACTGGTGGCTGATGCCTTGAACAAGCCTTTCGTCTATGTTCGTTCAAAACCGAAGGATCATGGACTGGAGAACCTCATTGAAGGTGAACTGATGCCAGGCATGAAAGTAGTTGTTGTGGAAGATTTGATTTCGACGGGTGGCAGCAGTCTGAAGGCTGTGGAGGCTATTCGCAACAATGGTTGTGAGGTGATTGGTATGGTGGCTTCGTTCACTTACGGTTTCGATGTGGCTCAGGAGGCATTCAAGGCTGCAAGAGTGAAGCTCATCACGCTCACAAACTATGAGGCTGTGCTCGATGTGGCTCTGAAGACGAAATACATCACCGAGGCTCAGGTGCCAGTGCTTGACACTTGGCGCAAGGACCCAGCTAATTGGAAAAAATAGGAGGCCCCCCACCGGCTCCCCCGAGGGGGAGGTAAGGTAGTTACTCTGCTCTATGGGAATGCCTATGAGGGAATGTTCCATTGTGATAGAGTTAGTAACTTTAATCGGTAAATCATAAATTTTTAAATCAGTAAATCATTTGATGGCTAAATACGAAAGTAGTATTAAGCAGGTAGCTTACGCGCAGTCGAGTGTGTATGCCAAATTGTCGGACTTGAACAATATGGCTGCAGTGAAGGAGGCAATCAAGGACCCTGCTCGTGCTGAACGGATGAAGGAACAGGTGTCGGAGGAGCAGTTTGAAAAGGCTCAGCAGCAGTTGGATTCGTTGGAATTCACGGCCGACACAGTGAGCATGAATATCCCTCCAGTGGGAAAGATGACTATCAAAATCATTGACCGCGAACCAGAGAAGTGTGTAAAGTATGAGGCTGTGGAGTCGCCTGTGCCAATGACCTTGTGGGTGCAGATTCTGCCTACCACTGACACGGGCAGTAAGATGAAGCTGACGATTGATGCCAAGTTGAATCCGTTTATCAAGGTGATGGTGGAGAAACCATTGCAGGAAGGCATTGAGAAACTGGCTGACTTGCTGGCGATGATTCCTTACGAATAGTGGACCCACTCCCTTTCCCCTCCCTGCGAAGGAGGGGAATTGTTAGTCTTTCAATAGAAGGGTGAAAATAAACCTATGGGTAATAATAAAGTAGAAAATATATGGACCAAGAAGGTCCGCATGACCGATGAGATAGAGAAATTCACCATCGGCAGAGACCGCGAGATGGATCTCTATCTTGCCAAGTATGACGTGCTGGGCAACATGGCGCATATCACGATGCTCCAGTCCATCGGACTTCTCACGGCTGAGGAGCTGGACGTGCTTCTGAAGGAACTGCGGGCTATCTACGAGCAGGCAGAGAAGGGTGAGTTCGTGATTGAGGAAGGAGTGGAGGATGTTCACTCGCAAGTGGAGTTGATGCTGACTCGCAAACTTGGCGACATCGGGAAGAAAATCCACAGTGGTCGTTCTAGGAATGACCAGGTGCTGGTGGACCTCAAGCTCTTTATCCGTGACCAGATTCGTGAAATTGCCCAACTCACCAAGCAACTCTTCGACGAGCTGATTCAGCAAAGTAATCGCTACAAGGATGTGCTGATGCCTGGCTACACCCACTTGCAGGTGGCTATGCCATCGAGTTTTGGTTTGTGGTTTGGTGCTTACGCCGAAGGACTTGTGGATGATATGCAATACTTGCTGGCTGCTTGGAAAATCACCAACCGTAATCCGCTTGGTTCTGCTGCTGGCTATGGCTCTTCTTTCCCTCTCAACCGTCAGATGACAACCGACCTGTTAGGCTTCGACTCAATGGACTATAATGTGGTGTATGCGCAGATGGGACGTGGAAAGACCGAGCGCAATGTGGCATTCTCCATGGCAAGCATTGCAGGAACGGTGGCGAAGATGGCATTCGATGCGTGTATGTTCAATAGTCAGAACTTCGGTTTTGTGAAGTTGCCAGACGATTGTACGACGGGTTCGAGCATCATGCCGCACAAGAAGAACCCAGACGTGTTTGAGTTGACACGTGCCAAGTGCAACAAATTACAGTCGCTGCCTCAGACCATCATGCTCATCATGAACAACTTGCCTGTGGGCTATTTCCGCGACTTGCAAATCATCAAGGAGGTGTTCCTCCCTGCATTCGACGAACTGAAGGACTGCCTGAAGATGGCTGCTTACATCATTAACAAGATGAAGGTAAATGAGCACATCCTCGACAACGACATCTACAATCCGATGTTCTCGGTGGAGGAAGTGCGCATGAAGGTTCTATCGGCAATCTTTGCAACGACAAGATTCAGCAGCTGATGGACGATGTAATGGCTGGTTTCCGCTTCGAAAAGATGGATTCAGCGATAGCTAAGTTGGTTTTGAATGAAAAATGATTCTTCATTCTACATTCTTCATTTATATTAAGTATGGAATACAAATATTGTGGACATAGCGGTGTGCAGCTCCCATTGCTTTCATTGGGATTGTGGCACAATTTCGGCGATGTAGATGACTTCGATGTTGCCACTCAGATGATTCTGCGTGCATTCGATGCCGGCATCTGCCATTTCGACCTGGCCAACAACTACGGTCCTTCGCCAGGAAGTGCTGAGACAAACTTCGGACGTATCCTGAAGGAAAACTTAGCAAGTCATCGTGATGAGATGTTCATTTCCTCGAAGGCTGGACACGACATGTGGGATGGCGTTTACGGAACAGGTAGTTCGCGCAAGAATCTCATTGCTTCGTGTGACCAGAGTCTGAAACGCTGCGGACTGGAGTATTTCGATGTGTTCTATTCCCATCGCTATGATGGTGTGACACCTGTGGAGGAAACCATGCAGGCACTCATCGACTTGGTACGACAGGGTAAGGCTCTCTACGCAGGCATATCGAAGTATCCTCCTAAGGAGCAGCAGTTGGCATACGACATTCTGAAGGAGGCAAAGGTGCCATGCTTGCTGAGTCAGTATCGTTGTTCTATGTTCGACATGAAGGCCAAGCAGGAGAACTTCCAACTTGCTGCCGACAATGGAAGCGGTATCATCTGTTTCTCACCTTTGGCACAAGGTCTGCTCACGGGCAAATACGACAATGGTATTCCTGAGGGTAGCCGTGCAGCTCGCTCAACTGGATTTTTGCAACAGTCGCAAGTGACGGTAGAACGTGTGGAAGCAGCAAGGAAACTGGGTGTAATTGCCAAGCGTCGTGGTCAGAGCATGGCTCAGATGGCATTGGCATGGGTTCTCAGCGACGAACGAGTCACTTCGCTGATTATTGGCACGTCGTCCGTGGCTCAATTGAATAACAATCTGGAGACACTGAACAATCTGAAGTTCTCGGATGAGGAAATGGCTGAAATTGATGCTATCATTTCCGACCCTGTTCTTTGGTTCTAAAACTTCAAAAATTCTCGATTTCATCGGTACTTTTCTATGATGAATAAGCTACGTGTGGCCATCTTGATGCTTGTTTGCATTTCGGGATTCGTTTCCACTTCTTGCAGTGACGATCTCACCAGCACTTACTCGCAGAAATATCGAGTGATGTGCGGTTTCCAAGTGGTGTCGTATCGCGAACTCATCAATGTCATTGGCAATTTTGGACAGTTTGCAACGATTCGTCAGTCGGGGGATAAGATTGTGATGAAAACGTTGCAGAGCCAAACATCCTACAACTTGGATGCCTTGTCGAAGGATTTCCGTTTCGGACTGGGAGGCATCATCGTGGGAACTGACAACTGGGGCAATTACCGTGCGTACGATTTGGCTTGTCCTAACTGCGACCGCAACGACTACCGACTGACACTGGGAGAAAACGGCGTGGTGACTTGTGGAAAATGCGCCATCAAGTACGACCTCAACAATGATGGTGTGATTCTCAGCAAGGGCAACGGCACTTACGATTCTCCTCGTGGACTCTACCGCTATCCTATCACATACGATGGCATAAGAGTCAACATTATCAACTAATCTTTAGCGTGTTTTTATGGCTTTGAAACAGAGGAATCATGCATTCGACCTTCTTTGTGGAATATGCATCTTGAGGATGATAGTTCTGCACGTGGCAGGGTTCTGCGGAATGCGTGGTGCCTTTTGGTGCGGAAAGATGATGGCATGGACGTTCTTTTTCATGTCATTTTTCTTTTTCAAGGCAGGCTATTTCAACAAGACCGTCAGTGGCAATTCCAAGGCGTATTGCATCGACCGCACCAAGCGTTTGCTCGTTCCCTATATTTCTTGGACCATCATTGGCGATGCCATTTTCTTCGGCATGATGCTTTTCAACTTGGATATGTTCATGCCTTATTTGGAGAAACGTATCACGTGGGAGCACAATATCATGATTAGTCGTCCTTACGGCAATGCTCCGATTTGGTTTCTCTTTAGTTTCTATGTGGCATATCTATTTATGCACTTCATCGGAAAGGTGAGGCATCTTCGATGGATTATCGTCACGTTTCCTTTCATCAGCTATTGGCTCTACCAGCAAGGAAATCCATTGCCCATGAGTCTGAGCAATGTGTTTCTCGGCATTTTCTTTTTCTTTTTGGGACGCCTGTGGAAGTGGGTGATGAACCATGTCCCGAAGGCTGGTGTCTTGGCGATTTCTGCCGTATTCATCGGACTTTTTATCTATCTCAATATCCATTATCACGGTGAGTACGACATGAGCCTGAACAAATATGTGCAACGTCCTGTGGGAGCCATCGTCAATTCCATCCTCTCGCTTTGTGGCTTTGCAGGCATCCTGCTTTCTCTACCAGTGAAGCGAGTACCTGTCATCAATTTCGTTGGCGAACACTCAATGGTGTTTTTCGTTGCTCATTATCCACTCCTTATTACCTATCATCTCACGCATCGCCTTTTCCATCATACGATGGTGGGGCATTGGGAGGACTTCATTCTGTGCTTGACATTGATTCTCGTGACATGCACTTGGCTTGTGCCGAAGATTGAAAGTGTGCCTTGGTTGAGTGGAAGATATAAAAAAGTGAAGAATGAAAAATGATGAATGAAGAATAAATGAAACTTGAAGACGCACATAGCAATGATGATGCTTCCTCTTTGAAGGACAAGACCGCAAAGGGGTTGCTTTGGGGCATGGCCAACAATGGTGCCATGCAGTTGCTCAATGTGGTCTTTGGCATCATTCTGGCTCGCAAACTGACGCAAGAAGACTATGGTCTGGCAAGCGAATTGTCCATCTTTTCAGCCATTGCAGCTGCCTTGCAGGAAAGCGGTTTTATTTCGGCTTTGACCAACCGAAAGAACGCCACGCACGTGGATTACAATTCGGTCTTCTGGTTCAATATTTCCGTAAGTGCCTTCCTCTATGTCATTCTGTGGTTTTCTGCGCCTCTTATCGTCAAGTTCTTTGGTGACCCCGAACTCCTTTGGCTGTCCCGCTATGCTTTCTTGGGTTTCTTCTTCGCGAATTTCTCCATCACTCCGCGTGCCATACTCTTCAAGCAATTGAGAGTGAAAGAGCAGGCGATAATCGGTGTGATAGCATTGCTGATTTCGGGTATCGTTGGTATCACAATGGCCTTCATGGGGATGAGCTATTGGAGTATTGTGACACAGGCCATGGTATATGTGACGGTCGTTTCCATCCTCAGTTGGAAATACTCTGGTTTCCGTCCTTCCCGTCAGTTCAGCATTCAGCCCATCAAGGAGATGTTCGGCTTCTCTTGTAAGTTGTTGATAACAAATATCTTCAACTGTATCAACAACAAACTCTTCACACTTGTTTTCGGCTATTTCTACACTAAGAAGATGGTGGGAACCTACGACCAGGCCGACAAGTGGAACAAGATGGGCAGTCAGCTCATCACGGGAATGGTACAGGGAGTAGCGCAACCGATGTTTGTGCAGGTGGGTGATGACCAAGAACGCCTGCAACGCGCTTTCCGCAAGATGCTTCGCTTCACCTGTTTCATTGCCTTTCCTGCCATGTTCGGACTGGCACTTGTGGCGAAGGAATTCATTGTGATAACCGTTGGAGCGAAATGGTTGGGCAGTGCAGAGATGATGCAGATGCTGTGCATTGCTGGTGCTTTCATGCCAATCACAGCCCTCTATTTCAACTTCCTCATCAGTCGCGGACGGAGCGATGTGTATATGTGGAATATCATTTCGCAGGGACTTGTGATATTGGCATTCCTGGTTGCCGTGAAGCATTTCAATTGGACACTTTCGTTGAGCACTTCACTCTTTACGCTCCATTTGTCCGATGTGCGTCTGATGGTGGTTTGCTACGTCAGCATCTATATCCTCTGGCTCTTTATATGGCACGCATTCCTGAAGCGTGAAATCCATCTTGGCTATCTGAGTGCCATCAAGGATATACTGCCTTTTATCCTGATAGCAGCAGCCACGATGCTCGTCACGGGTTTCCTCACGCGAAACATTGAAAACATCTATCTCTTACTGGTGGTTCGTGTATTGTTGGCCGCTGTCATCTATGTGGTTGCCATCTGGTTGTCGGGTGCCAAGATTTTCAAGGAGTGTGTCGGTTATCTTCGAAAGAAATGAAAGTCTATTTTTATCATACCCAAGACACGGAGCGCATCCTGCGTGAATGGCAGGAGGGACTTTACCCTGGCCATTTGCTTTATGGTGCCACTCACCTGCCGAAATATGGTGTAGAGGTCATTCCGCATCTCTACAAACCTTTCTACGATAACCGGCTGAAACTGACTTTGCTCACAGCATGGCGCATCCTCACTTGCGGAAAGAAATACGATGCCCTTTATGCCACGTCTTTTCGTGGTATCGAAGCACTGATCTTCTTGCGTGCTTTAGGACTCTATCGCAAACCAATTGTCATTTGGCATCACCAACCCATAGTGGAGGCAAAAGGATGGCTTCGGGAGCGAGTGTCCAGATTGTTCTATCGGGGTATCGACCACATGTTCTTTTTCAGCCAGCAACTGGTTGATGAGTCGCTGAAAAGCTCGAAAGCCAAGAAGGAAAAGTTGCAGGTGGTGCCGTGGGGACCCGATTTGGAGTTCTACGACCATGTGTTGAAAGATGGACAGCAACGAAGTGGTTTCATTTCAACGGGAAAGGAACAGCGCGACTTGCCAACGCTGATAGAAGCTTTCTCCAGAGTGGAGAAAGCAAAACTCACCATGTATATCAACGAAAAGACTGGCGATTTGGACTACACGAAGGTGCTGAAAGGGGTGTCCGTTCCCAAGAATGTCGATATCCATGTCATTCATCGCTTGATGATTGGCGAATTAGCTCAAATCGTGAATCAGGCCGAATGTATTACGATTTGTTGCAGAAAAAGCAACTACACCGTGGGACTTACCACATTGGTAGAGGCTTTGGCCTTAGGCACACCTGTTATAACCACTCGCAACGCTACTTTTCCTTACGATGTAGATAAGGAAGGTGTGGGCATCAGCGTGCCTTACTACGATGTGGATGCATGGGAACACGCTCTTCGCTATCTGTTGGAGCACCCCGAAGAAACAAAGAAAATGGGACGCAATGCCCGTGCTTTGGCAGAACGCAAATTCAATTTGGAAAACACGTCAAAGACAATAGCAGATGCATTGCTTAGTAATCGTTAAAAAAATACTTGGGACGATTTAAATCCATTCATTTGTATTTTTTTGAAACCACGAACCTTCAGCATCGTCGCTGTTGCAAGAGGTGAGCGAGAAAGCAGCAAGCAAATGATGGTGATGGTTTTCTTGTTTATAATCTTGTTTTATTTCTTCTTTATTGTGAACTCCACTTTCTGTATTGCGCGCTTATAAACATTGCAGAGGATGAGGCCGTAGCGCAATGTTTCGCCCTGTTTCATCGATTGCTGGACGTGTGCCATCTCGCTCTCGGTAAGTATGTTCTTGAAGAGGATAGCAGAACGATTGCTCGGCACAAGGCGTATCTCATCGGTAAGCGGTGAAAGAACGTAGGCGTATGTTGCCATATAACGAGCACCTGCCTGCCATAGCGGATGGCTCTTGTCGAGAATGTTCTCCAAGTAGATTTGTGCATGCTTGTCGAATTCGGGAGTCGGCGTGCTATCAGCGTATGTCACATTGCCATCGGCATCCACCATATATTCACCACCTTTGGCTATGGCATACTTCTCTACAGGGCACTGTTGCTCATACTCAATGTCTGCCTCACTCTTTACTACTTTCTCCACAGGCTCTGCCACATCTTCCACTTTCTTGTCGGCGAGGATGCGCACCAGTTCGTATGTGCGGTTGCTGGCATCCTGGGGCGGATTGGCCAAAATAGTCCGCTTCACTCGCAATTCGTATTCATGACCTCTTTCGTAAGTAAAACCCTTGATGCCGCTGAAATACAGGTTCTGCCATTGTCCCGGCTCGTCTTCTGTCATCACGCGCATGCACTCAATGGGATGCTCTCCCATGCTGTCGAAGAGGTCGTACATCACGCCCGGTTCAGCGGAAACGCTCATGTTCATCTCCTTGGTAATGTCCTTGTCGTTATCATCGTCGCTGCTGCAAGAGGCATGTCCTTGTCGTTATCATCGTCGCTGCTGCAAGAGGCGAGGGAGAAAGCAGCAAGCATCATAAAAATGTTTCTCCAAATCTTCATTGTTTTCATTTCTGTTATGTTTTATACGTTAATGCTTCTACTATTAGGACTCTACAAAGCAAGAAATACTGCATCACTAAGCGTTAAATGTTCTTAACCATAGGACATAAAACAGCAATGATGGGGAAAAAACTCAATGGAAGGCTTTTCCGTATAAATGGAAAACCTTTCCGTATAAACGGAGAAGTTTTCCGCGTGTACGGAAAACTTTTCCATATAGTTTTTTCCTCATGCGGAGGAAGTTTTTTAGCCATCATTAGCATGTTTGGGTGGGTGGTGCGTCGATTTCAGGAGGCTAACCTATAGTAATAGTAAAATAAGAATGACAAATATTTGATAAGTTAAAAGTTATAATCCTTTGTTCAGTTAGCCTTTTTAACTTTTACTTTTTAACTCAGAAAGATTTCCTCTAAGGTGTGGCTCCAACTGTTTCCAGATTCGTTCTGGCGTGAGGAGTGCCATGCGCTCTGTGTAAGACATCTTTTGACTGATTTGTTCTTCGTAAGGCACGAAGTCGTCGGGACTGATGCCTGCGAAGCGTTCACCCTCGTTGGGAAGCCAGACTGATTTCTTGATGTTGGGAGGAAAGATTGCGAACGATGGCACGTTGAGTGCCTGGGCTATGTGGCGTGGTCCTCCTTCGTTGCCAAAGAAATAGTGACAGTTGGAGGCCAAGGCACAAAGGTCGGGTAGGGAAGGAGCCTCGATGTTGGTGAAGATGTGCGGGTCGTCACCCATTTCGTGCTGATATCGCAGGGCAATGTCGCGTTCCTTACCAGCGAAGTTGAAGATGATTTGTGCGTCGAATGTACCAATAATCTTGTGCAGGATTTCCTTCATGCTCTCGGCAGGCAGTACCTTATACTCCAGTCGGGCTGTTGGCGTAGCAAGAATGACAGGACGAGTAAAGTCGATGCCCTTTTCCTCCATCAGTTGGTGGAATTGCTGCTTGCGCTCCTCTTCCACATATAGTCGGAAGTCGTTCGATTTTTTCAGTTCGGCAATTTCTGCCAACGGATTCATCAGCATGTTGTTCTGCACGAGACGATTGCCCGTCCCTTTCGCATGATTATCCACTCTGTGCGAAAGGATGCCCCAGCCATAACCTTTCTTGATGCCAATGCGGTAAGGCGTGCGGGAACGCGAGAACAATGAGAACCAAAGTGTTTTCACTGTGGTGCGCATGTCGATGATGACGTCGTAGCGTGTGTCGTGCACCGTTTTCCACACTTTCTTGAGATAGAGCCGTGAGTTGTGATTTTACTCATCGTTGAAGGTGATGCAGCGGTCCACGTCGGGATGATGAGTCTGACGCAAGCTGTGGCAGAGTCCCATGCTGAGGACTGAATCGCCCACTCGACGAAAACGGATGACGAGGATATGTCTGACAACAAGTTTTTTCATGTTTGCTGGAGAATTTTTCTGTAGAGAGCCAGATATTGTTCAATGTGGCGTTGGTAAGTGAAGGTGCTGGCGTATGCCTTGACTTGCTCTGCACGGGATGCATCAGCCTTGAAAACAGGCAGATACTTGCGAATGCCTTCCACCATTGTCTCGGTCTTTAGGTCTTTCCACACGAAGGCATGTCCTGCTGTGATTTCGGGCAGACAGGTGCAGTTCGACACGAAAACGGGCTTTCCAAACTGCATGGCCTCAATGGCAGGCAGTCCGAAGCCTTCGCCTTGACTTGGGAAGAGCAGAGCCTCGCAATGAGAATAGAGCCAGATGCGTTCTTCCTCCGTGATTTTTCCCGTTAGGAAAACATTCTTCACCTGTTCTGCAACCAGACGTTTGCGGATGGTCTTTGCAAAGTCGAAATGGTCGTCCCCACAAATATAGAGGTCGTAATCGGGAAATTCCTTCATCACGTCGATGAGCAAGTGGAAGTTCTTTTTCTGCCGAATCTGTCCGATACTGAAAAAGAATGGTCGTCCCGTGGCAAAAGCGGGTTTTCCCTGAGGCTTATCGACAATGTTTTCCACACCGTTGTAAATGACTTGAAACGTTTTCCCTTTCAGTTTGAGATGCTGCTGAATTTCCTCACCCACAAAACCCGAAATGCAGGTGATGGCAGCGGCACGATTCACCAATCGTTGCAGCACGAAGATGTGTTTCAGTTGTCGAAACCAGTTCTTCTCACGCAAGAAATTGAGGTCGTGGATGGTGAGCAGAAATTTTGTCTCGCCCTCAATGCGACGAATCTTCTGCTGCTGATTGACCGAATGCCACAAATCCACCTTGGGAAGCAGGTTCGTGTGCTTTTTCATTTCGCGTGTGCAGCGCACCACCTCCACTTGGTTACCAAAATCCATCGTGCAGTTTTCTGGCACGAGAAACACGAAGCGCAAGTCGGGCAAGTCCAACTCTGCAAAATAGAGAGCATAGTTGAAGGCAATTTGTCCGAATCCACTGGTTGGATTGTCGAGGTTTCGGAGGTCGAGCAAGACGCTTTTCTTCATGATGAGTGGGGAAAGAGGGTTGTTAGGTGAGTCATTACTTTGGTAAAGTAACGGCAAAGTTAGTTTTTTTTGAATAAAGATAAGAGAAAATCCAAACAAAAGATATAATTTTGCACGAAATTACAAAGAACAGTCAATATGGCAAATTACGAAATACGAGAATTTCAGATGCGGGCTTTGGAAGTGCTGCGAGTGATTGACAAGGTGTGCCGAGAGCATGGACTTCGCTATTACATTGCCGATGGCACCCTCTTGGGCGCTGTTCGCCATAAGGGCTTTATCCCTTGGGATGACGATGCCGACATCACCATGCCTCGCCCCGATTTGGACATCTTCATTGCCCATGCCAAGGAATGGTTGCCAGAGCCTTATGAGCTCAACTGCTTCGAGGTGAACGGCAAGAGCACTACGGTTTTTCCTAAGGTGATGGACAGCAGCACTACGCTCATCGAACGTATGTGGTTCAATCAGTTGGGTGGCGTGTATGTCGATATCTTCCCGCTCGAAGGGCATTCCAACAGTAAGGTGGTGCGCCAGTTGCACGTGTGGGCTTACTATTTCATGAAAGATTTTGTAAGAAACAAGAATCGCGACCCATACAAGCGTGGTAAGGGAGCTTCGTCGTGGTGGCCAAAGATTGTGCAGAAGGTCTTCACCAACGAAGGTCTGCAACGCTTCATCCAGCGCATCCAGAAGTATCACGACTACGATTCCGCCACATTGGTCGGTGAGTTCGAGGACAAGACCTTTGGCGTGATGACGAAGGACGTGTTTGGAGAACCTACTCCTATCATGTTCGAAGGCTATGAGTTGATGGGTCCTGCAAAACCTCACGAATATCTCACCAAAATCTTTGGCGACTACATGACGCTACCGCCTGAGAACAAACGTCGTGTGCATGGTTTCGATTTCGTTGACCTCAATACGCCTTATCGTGAGTACAACGACACCCGTGAATTCAGAAAGAAAATGAATGAAGAATCTTAGTAAGTTAAAAGTTAAGAGTTAAAAGTTAATAATTTGCTCCTCATTGGCTTTTTAACTTTTAACTCTCAACTATTCTTCATTTAATAAGCCTTTTCCCTTTTTTCTCGAATTCATCGAGTAAAATTAGCGCTTCTTGTGCAGTTTCGTCTTCGTTCCAACCGCGTTCCTTGGCGTATGCACGAACGATGAATTCGTAGAGGTCACGGCGGTGCGTGATGCGCACCATGTTTTTCAGACATTGCTGGCGGGAAGGTTCCCCGTCAAGTATTTTTGAACGGTTGATGTCTATCATTTGGAAGTGATAGCCATCAGCCTTTTTTGTATTCAGAAAATTGCTCAGGTTGAGGTCGCCGTGCAGAATGCCCACTCGGTGCATCTTCACGATTTGCTGTGCCACCGCAATGGCAAGAGCGGGGTCGTAGTTCTTCACTTCCCTCAAATCCAAATGTGTTTCCCTTCCTTCCACCTCTTCGGTCACCAACCAACCGATGGCAAACAATCCTTTCTGCTTTTGCTCCATGTAGGCAATTTCGCGAGGTGTGTTGATGCCTCGTTCCCGAAATATCCTGGCAAAGCGAAAGGCACGAGCCGCCTTAGTGGGGCGAAAGAAGGTATAGATGATTTGCTGGATGGCATTCACCTTCTTGAAGCGTTTCACCATCAAGGTCTGTCCCTCCACCACGAATCTCCTCACCACATTCCTTCCTTCATACACCAATTCGCCCTCAGCAAACCGCTCCGGCAATTGCTGAAGGAATGATGTTAGATGCGCGTATTCGGGGGCTGTGACTAACATAGGCTTTAAAATGAAGAGTGAAAAGTGAAGAGTGAAAAATACATTGCTCATAGGCTTTCATTTTTCACTTTTCATTTTTCACTTTTTACTCTTCTGGTGGTATGATTTTGTCAAATCAAGATAGTGGAAATTGTGCTGGCGTTGTTCATCATGTGGAGGAATCACCATGTAGTCGCCATATTTATTAGTAAGGTATGTGTCGTAGTGTTCCACGCCCAGCACTGTTCGGTCCTCAAACGTGTAGGGAGTCGGCGTGCCGAGAACAGCCTTCTTCATGATGCCGTGCGAACCATCGTCGTAGTCAGCCACAAGCGGCTGTTCATCATAGCTGTACTGTACGAGGATGCTGTGCAGTTTGTCTTGCACCTCCTTCAGTGTGTAGAGTTTGCGGCAGAGCAGCGGAACCCAGCTCGACGGGCCATGTCCATGCTTGTAGGGGTCGCGATAAAGGAGATAGAGCACACGCTTGTAGTATTCGTATCGTCCGAAATGCCATTTCTGCTGCCACCAGCCATCGGGTACACCATCAATGGGAAACACATCGATATAGACTCCACCCACATACTTCAGGTGCATGCGTTCGATGAGTGTGGTGGAAGCATCCTGAATCTTGGCAAAGGGGAGAGGATAGCTGTCGTCCGTCTCTGCACAGACCATTTCGTAGGGTTGTGGCAACCACTCCTTGCAGTTGGCAATCAGTCGATCGTAGTCGGGGCGAGGCATGGCAATGTCTATGTCGTCGTCCCACGGAATGAACCCCTTGTGACGGATGGCTCCAATCATCGTCCCTGCCCACAGGTAATAGCGCAAATCATGCTGCCGGCAAGTCTTGTCAACCGCTGTCAGTATATCAAGAATCTTGATTTGTAGGCTTCGGACATCGTAATTCGCCATCGACAGAATAATTAACCGTTAAAAGTGATTCATCATTTTTCCCTCAGAACAGCTCCTTCGGTATGAGTCTTTGAGCATTCTGAAAATCCTCCACTGTGTCGAGTTCGATGGAGAAAAGGTCGGTGGTGTCAACCACTTTGAAGGTCTGTCCCTGCGGTATGAGTCGTTCGAAGGCACGCTCGTAGAACACGTTTTCGAGGTGCTCCTCGTTCATCATCTTTTCCAGTTCGGGAAAGAGAGCCGTGGTATAAGGTTGGAGCATCAGTTCCACGCCCACACTCTCACCGATGGCAGTCTTTGGGTCGCAAGTCTTGTTGAGCTCCACGATGTTCATCTGCTCGTCAACCACCACTTTGATTTCCTCCTCGCCCAGTTCGTGGCGGTTGAGTGCCAAAGACGACACCTTCTGCTGAAGCATGCGCTGCAGGAGGAGTGGGTCCATGAGGATGTCGCTGTCCATGAGGATGGCATCCTGCCCCTCGATGTATTCCCGCGTGAGCCATAGCGAATAGATGTTGTTCGTAGTCTGAAAATCGGCGTTGTGGATGAAGTGTACCGTCAGCTCAGGATAGTGCTCATTGATGAAGTCACGAATCATTTCCGCACGATACCCAGTCACCACAACCACTTCGGTCAGTCCTGCACTCTTGATACCATCCACAAGGCGTTGCAACAGACAGCGTGAACCCACTTGCAGCAAGCACTTAGGACGGTCGTTGGTGAGGGGGCGAAGGCGAGTGGCCATACCCGCAGCAAGAATGATGGCTATCATGGTAAGTTAAAAGTTAATTGTAAGAAAATAAAAGAAACAACTCATTGGCATTTTTATTAACGATAAAAAACTTGGGATTATTATCAACCACGAATTACTCGAATTTAACAAATTAGTTTAAAGATTATTTCATCAAATTTCACGAATAAAAATGCTGGCATTTTTTAAATTAGAGTAATTTGAAAAAATTATATCTTATATTGGCTTTCACCGAGCTGAAGGTTCGTTTAATTCGTGAAATTCGTGGTTATATAAAAAATAAATGTATGGATTTAAAACGTCCCAACTTATTTCTTCACTGTTACTTAACTTTTAACTCTCCAGCAATTCTCAGGATGGTGTCGCAAACGAGGCGGTTCTGTTCGCGTCGTCCGAGCGTGATGCGCATGTGAGTGTCGATGTCTGGCTCGTTCATGAACTTCACCTTGTAGTCTTGTTCAGCAAAAGCCTTCTGCAAGCGTTCCTTCAGCTCGATAGGATACTTGATGAGGACGAAGTTTGCCACACTCTTATACACCTTGAATCCTGGCAGCGGACTCAGTTCCTTCGTGTACATCTCTCGTGCTTCAGCCATCACTTCTGCAATCTTGCGATAGTGGGCATCGCTCTTCAAGGCTGCAATGGCAACATCTTCCGACAGGCGGTCGTAGCCGAGGTACATGTTGGCATAGTGAGCGAAACGCTCCATCTGCTCGCCCTTACCGATGAATCCAAAGCCCATGCGAAGACCAGGCAAGCCATAGAACTTAGACAGCGTGCGACAAATGACGATGTTGTCGTGAGTCTCGATGAGTTTCTTGATGTAAGAGGCATCGTTGCTCACGAACGAAGCATAGGCTTCATCCACCAGCACGATGGTTTCCTGTGGCACCATCTTCACCAGGTTTTCCATCTCTTCTGTCGTCAGTCCGTTACCCGTAGGGTTGTTAGGCGAAGCAACGAGCAGAATCCTTGGCTTGATGTCATCCACCATTTCCTTCAGTCCCTCGAAGTCGTAGCGGTAGGTGTTGCCATCCTCATACACAGGGTATTGCAGACTGGTTCCAGCCACCTCGCTGGCAATCGACTTGTAGTACCACCAAGAGAACTTTGGTATGAGCATTGTCTTGCTACCTCCATCAGTCAGGAAATAGTGGATGGTCTTCTTCAGCAAGTCTTCAGCACCATAGCCCAACAGAATCTGCTTTTCGTTGATGTCATACAGCTCTGAAAGGAATTCCGAAAAGATGCTCTTCTTACCCTGGTCGTAGATACGGGTATAGAAGCAGAGTTTACCGATGTCAAAGTTTTTCAGAGTGGAGACAACCTCCTCTGATGGTTCGAAATTGAACTCGTTGCGGTCCAAAAAATTCATATTCTTTTGTGTTTTTTGATTTCGGTTGCAAATTTAGTAAAAAAATCCTTCTTATGCAGAAACTATGCACTTATTTCATCCACTCACCCCCTCATTTCCGTTCTCAGAATCATCTGTTTTTCTTGCAGAGTGACAAATCAACGAATAAAACGCGAGTTCGGGCTCAATATAATTCTCTACTTCGCATGTACTGATACTCTTCTTTGATTGTGCTGAAGCAATCATTTGATTCAACTGAAATGCCGAGCCCTCATCGTAGTTCTGCCGAACCTTCGCTATCGCAACGCCGAAAGCTCGGCAAGTCGATGACGAGCCTTCGGCAACAAGTTGAATCCAAAAGAACGCCTCAGTGAATCCCCTCATACACTTCAGACAATCCCCTAAAAGACCGCAGTGCGGTCTCCTTTCAATAACCGTAGGTACGATTGCGGATAACCATATAATTCTTTGACGACTTTCATGTCCCGAACTCGCGCAATAATAGAAAATCCCCCAAGCAAAAGCAAAAAACATCAAGGATCTCAAAGATTATGATGAAAGGTTTAGGGAACTGCTTCTGGTTTGCAGGTGATGGAATGATTGTAAATTACATAAAAGAGCATAGTGTGGAGACTATCATC
>CADBXS010000020.1 GCA_902798705.1 uncultured Bacteroidales bacterium | reverse complement strand
CTACCGATGGGGAAATAGTTGCACATCCAGCACTGTCACTCCTTGCATCAACTATTTCAACAAGCTCTTCACAGCTATCACCGACACCACAAGCGGTGCATATTGTAACCTCTTCCGCTTGCACCTCGACCCATGTTGGACCAACGACCCTAACAAGCCAAGGACTGGCAGCGATACGGGCGAAGCAAATATCAGTCAGTTTAGTTCCACTCGCCTCAAGACCTTCATGCGTTCGCTCTATTCCCGCATCGCGGTCAATGCCGTGAAGCACGGACTCTACGTCATCATGCGTCCGCCAGGCGTATTTCCTCAGAACGTGAAGGTGGGCGACGAATACAACCAGTATCTGCTCACCGTTTGGGACATCGTGACGCAGAACGACACCATCAAGAAGTATGCAGGACAAATCTCCATCGAGTTAGGTAACGAACCTGTGAACCTCAACGATGCCAACGGTCAGAACACCGTGAACGCCATGCACGACTTCTTCCAGCCTATCGTCGATAAGATTCGCGCAAACGGATTCACCGGCATCATTTGGGTGCCTGGCACTGGGTGGCAGTCAAACTACCGCAACTATGCCACCTGTCCTATCGAGGACGACAACTTCGGCTATGCCGTACACGACTACACGGGATGGTACGGAGCCAGCGACAACAGCTACAACACAGCCAACTACATCCGTCAGTTCAAGGAGCAAGTGCCTGTGGTAGAAACCCAACCTATCGTGATTACCGAGGTGGACTGGAGCCCTGAGAAGGAAGGGTCGGGACACTACAACGAGCATGGTGACTGGGTGACCGGCAACTATGGCACATGGTCAACAGGTTCCACTTCCAAGTGGGGTAAGGCCTACAAGGCATTGCTCGACCACTATGGAAACATCTCCATGACGCTCTCAGGCACAGCCTGCTACATCGATATCGATGAGTACATCAAGAACGGCAAGGTGGTTCCTGCTTACAAGGCCGACATGGAACGCCACGGGCTCGACCCTTACGAGGCTTGCGGTGTGGCTTGCTTCGATTGGTACAAGCAATGGGCCAACGTCAATGCGCCACATCCCGACTACAAGAAGCAATACACTGCCGACACGGGCATGGGCACATTCTATAACCCTCTCATCAATGCCGACTTCCCTGACCCTGACATCATCCGCGTGGGCGACACCTACTACCTCTGCTCCACCACCATGTTCTACTTCCCTGGAGCCACCATCCTCAAGTCGAAGGATCTTGTCAACTGGGAATACTGCGCTAATCCACTTCAGCAGATTGCCGATGACGACCCTTACAACCTCATGAACGGTCAGAACCGCTATTCCAAAGGACAGTGGGCTCCATCACTCCAATATCACAACGGCAAGTTCTATCTCAACTTCATCGCCTTCTCGGCTGAAGGATACGATGATGGAGGCGACTGGATTCTCTCGGCTACCGACCCTGAAGGGGAATGGACCATGACGAAGCTCGACGGATTCTACTACGACTCTGGATTCCTCTTCGACGACAATCGCGACCACCTCCACGGACTGGGCGAAAACGGTGAGCAGAACGGCGACGGCTACCTCTATGTGGCTTCTGGCATCGACAACATCACCGTCAGCAAGCTCAACGCCAACACCTTCCGCGAACTCGAAAGCAAGCGCGTCATCAGCGTGGGCAACGGGTGCGAAGGCTCCCACTTCTACCACATTGGCGACTACTACTACATCTATGCCACATACGGCGGTACCGAAGGCTCACAGACCATCTTCCGTTCCAAGAGTCCATTCGGTCCTTACGAGGAAAGCAGCGACCGCGTGTTCAAGAACCAGAAGATTCACCAAGGAGGACTCGTACAGACGCAGACAGGCGAATGGTGGACCATCCTCTTCAAGGACGCTGGCACCGTGGGACGTATCCCATATCTCGAGCCTGTGAAGTGGGTGAACGGATGGCCAGTCATTGGCAACAACGGCATCGATGTTACCAGCACAGGCGCTGCACACGCCAAGCCAAATGTAGGCAAGACCTATCAAAAGACCTACCTGCCAACCAACGACACCTTCACCGACCCACATCTGGGACTGCAGTGGCAGTGGAATCACAACCCCGACAACTCGGCATGGTCGCTCTTCGACAACCCAGGTCATCTTCGCCTCCACACGGCAAGCCTCACCAACGACCTCTCACAAGCTCGCAACATGCTCACACAGCGCATCTTCGGCTACAACATCGCCAACACCATCTCGAGCAAGTATCCTGACAGCTATGGAACCATCTCGCTCGACACCAAAGGCATGACCGATGGCGACGTGGCAGGACTCTGCATCTTCCAGGACCCTTACGGCTACATCGGCGTGAAGCAAGTGGATGGCAAGAAATACTTCGTGCAGTATCGCAGTGCTTACGACAACACCTCTGCTACCGAGAAGCTCGGCACCGAGCTCACTCAGGACAAGGTATATCTCCGCATCATCGCCAACTTTGGAACCAACAAGGCTGCCTTCTACTATTCCTACGACAACAACACTTGGACCCAACTTGGCACCGATATGTCACTGCGCTACACGCTGAAGGTATTCGTTGGCAACCGTTTCGGCATCTTCAACTATGCCACCAAGAGCCTCGGCATAGGTTACGTCGATGTTGACTGGTTTAGCACCGAACCAATTTACAGCGAGGACCGCTTCTTCGGCGAAGGTGTGCTCAAGACCTACACGAAGGAAGACCTCACACTCTCGTCTCTCTCCATTGCCAAGAGCGACATCAGCGTCCTCACAGGCAGCAGCGCAGCACTCAACATCACCGCCACCTACCTGTCTGGACTCACGCAGAACGTATCCTCGTCTTGCACCTACAGCATCGCCAACCCAGCCATCATCAGCGTTGTTGGCGGACGCATTGTCAGCCAGATGGAAGGAAGTACCGAAGTGACTGCCACCTATACCGACGTGAACGGAACCACACAGAGCGTCACCTTCACAGTCACCGTTTCCACCTTCCCACTCACGGCCGATGCCTTCAACCCATCCATCTATGGCACAGGTACCTTCCAGGAGAAGACAGGCGCACTGACCACCAGCCAATACGGATTTGGCGGTTGGGAATACGGTTCAGGACTCGACCTCTCGGCATACAACTACATCGTTGTGAAGCTCCGTCGTTCAGCCACTTGTAGCCCATCCTTCCGCGTGTTCGACAACTCCAACTACTGGTCCACTCCTTACATGCTCGATATGGGCACATCCAAGCAGGCAGTAGTCGATTTGCACAACATGAAGAAGTCCGATGGCACTCTGGCCGACCCATCCCACATCTACATTGTCGGCTTCTGGACTTTAGGTTCAACAGCTGTTTATATCAGCGACGTCTATCTCAGTAACGACGGTGTCACTCCACTGGCCATCCTCGACCCTACCACCTCGTCGCTCGTGAAGTCCATCGACTACTACTCCCTCGATGGTCGTCGCATCACATCCCCTACTCCAAACAGCATCGTCATCATCCGCAAGACGATGATGGACGGCAGCATCAAAACCGAAAAAATCCTAAGGAAGTGAAAAAAGAAAAGTGAAAAGTGAAAAATGAAGCGATGTCATCTGGATGGCATCGCTTCATTCTTTACTTTTCACGCTTTACGTTAATTTTTCACTTTTCACTTTTAACTTTTCACTTTCCTATTAGTCGTCAATGCCTATGAACTTGCCATTTTTGTTGAACTGCAGGTCGAGGTCGTTGGAAAGCTCCACTTCGTAACCCCTGCGCTCCTTGTCTATCTTCACGATTTGTGTGCCAGGGAAGTGAGTCTTCACGTACTCTGCGATAGAAGCAGGAATGAGGTCTGCAGGAACTGCACTGAACTTACAATCCACCTTGTCCCACGTGCCGTCATGCTCGAAGTCAATCTCAACACCGTTGTCCAGACAAACCTCATAGGATTTATAGCCGAAGTCCATATCGACGGTTGCGTAACTGATGGCATGACCAGGGAACGTAGCCTGCACGAACTTCTGGGCTGCCTGTGGAAGTTGATTTACTGGGATGACCCTGTCATTTGCAAAACTTGATACTGTATAAGCCATCATGCACATAAGTGCTACGAGGAATAAAACTTGCTTTTTCATAATTCTTATTTTTTTTAATTGTTATTATTATTTATTTTGAATTTGGAAAATTATTTCAACCTTAACCCTAACCTTGACCTTAACTTTCCCGTCCGGATGGCGGTTATCGTTATGGTTATCGTTATCGTTGATTTATTCTTGTTCCTTTTGACACTGCAAATTTACGGGGTATTTCTACGGGTTCAAAATATTTTTATGTTTTTCTCCTCAGCTTGTTGCGACACTCGCCCCTATTTGCGACAAAGCGAGAAATACCCCCAAAAATCTGTCGCAAAAGAGGGGAAAAAATGAAGAATGAAGAGGGAAAAAATGAAGAATAATCGGTATCCCTAAAAGGCAGAAAGCCTGAAAAGATTACAGACCTTCGGTCATTTTAGCAGATAGGAACAATCCCTATAAACACAAAGCAGGAGGTAAACACTTCCATTAGCATTTACCTCCTGCCCTAAAATGAATAATGTCTTATTGTCCTAAGATGAGGTTCACAATGCGAACCACATCGCTGATGTCGATACTACTATCCTTATTCAAGTCAGCAGCAGTTCTGTTAAACACATTCGGTTCCGAACCAAGAATGTAGTTGACAATTGCCACCACATCGCTAATGTCCGTATTTCCATCCATATTTACATCACCCTGCAACACTTTGTTCAAATAGAAACGCGAAAAACCCTTTAGTGTTTCACCCTGATAATAGCAGAAATGAATGGTATCTTCCACATCATTATCTGTTGTGTATCTTATGGCATTGCCGTCTATTTCCACATTGCCATAGTCAGCATAGGCAGAAAACACACAATAGTCATCTGGCAATCCGGTTTCTATCGTGATGGTTTCGCCGGCTTCTACCTCAAAGTTTGCTGGTGGAACGATATACGTCGTGTCGCCCTGATTCCCGCAACTGAGCACCACGGCAGTTGTGCCTGTCGGTGTGTTCGGAATGGCAATGCTGTTCAGGTGCCCGTCGATGGTGGCATCTGTTCGGGTATCGCCGCACACCATCACAGGCGTTTCCTGCATAGTGGTGAAGCCACGGTACCAGATGACGGGCTGCCCCTTATCTTTCACGTCAGCATATAGTTGGTACACATCGAGGTAAGGGATGTCCTTCTTCTGCTGGCGATTCATACCAATGAGCGTGAACTGGCATTTAATGCAGTCGAATAGATAGGAGAAGTCTTCGATGTAATTGGCAGTGACATCCACCATCATCTTATCCGCATTGGAGAAAGCAAGCATGTTGACGCTCTCCAAGGAATTACCTCTCAGGTTGAGATCATGCAGCGAGTCGAGCACGTTGAGCGGCCCCACATTCGTGATTTCATTGTGCGACAAGTCGAGAACCTTCACATTGGGCAGATATACGATATCTTGCAGGTCGGTGATGCCCAATCCCGACAGGTTGATGGCCCTGATGGTGTCTGTCTGACTCTGTAGGATGTCTGCATTCTCATTCAGTCCGAGGTGGAGACGTATTCCCGCCTCGATGCCTTCAGAACTGAATGTGACTTTCTGTGCCTGAGCCGTCAGCGTCGTGACGGCAGCCAGTATAATAATAACAATTCTTCTCATGGTCTGCTATTTTTTTACTTCGATGATATCTGCCATGTTGGCAAACTTAGTCGTTCCTGACTGTAGATAGACCGTATATTGCTTGGTGTTCTGCGTGATGGAAGCCGCGTCGAAGTCCACACCATCGATGTCATCGCGAAGTGGCACCTTGGTCGTACGTCCGTTCTTCCACTTGATTTCCATCCACATGCGGTCAACGGGATAGCCCTCATCCAAATAACCTACTCCGAGGTCTCCTCCGCTGTCCATGCTGACCTGTCTGAGCATGACGCCGTCCCATACTGGTATGGGGTCGAAGTGGATGGTCGCCACTGCGTCGGGGTCATTCGGCCTGTTGTGAACCTTAACCACCACCTCACGGATAGGCGAGGTGCCGAAATGGTCGAAGTTGAAGAACACCCACCTGTTGGTGCGCACCTTGATTTTGAAATCCACGTGGCGATTGTAATCATAACGCGGTTTGTCCTTCTCCGATGGGATGTTCTCTAGCAGCAGATCGACCTCTTGCATCTTGTAGTAGGTCTCACCATATTCCAAAGCCTTTTGTATGAATGACTTGGCCACTTTTGAGTAGGTCTTGAGGATGGAGCACATTGGGTTGGTCGGGTATTTGTCAGCATAGTCGAGGATGGCATCTGCGCAGTAGAAGAAACGGTCGTAGTCGTTCATCTTCTCCCATTCACGGTAATCCCTGATGTATTTCAGGCACTTGATGGCATTGCCAAGATATTGGCTGACCACCTTGGAACCCTTGAAAATATCGTTGGCGATGTTCTCACGGAATTCCTCCACGAGGATCAGCGCGGCATTGCCCAATACGGCATTCACCAAGGACTGCACCATTTCATCATTGAGCAGTTCCTCTGCGGTTTCCGTCTCTATGGCATTCTCGACATACCTGTTGAGTTTGGCCATGTCAATATCCTTCATCTTCTTGCCTTTCTCAGCCAAGTCCTTGCCAAATTGCTCAAAGTCGCCGATGAGGCCGTTGAACTGGTTGAGTTTGCTGCATATCAGGAGGATGACATTGGCGGCATATTCGGCGTCCTGCAACAGCACCTTCTCCTTCGCCTTGGCAAAAGCACTCTTATCCACCTGCCTCAGGATGGGGTTCTCTGTCACATTATAGTCAAAGTCGATGGCGACGGACTTCACTTTTTCGGAACCCTTCGGGTCAGCGTCCCATTTGCCCAATGACTCGACATAGATATAGTACCAGTCCTTCTTGTCCGGTGGGAAGACATTGTCGAGCGAGAGAGTCACCATGGTTGTTTGGTCTTTAGAGAGCGAAATCTGGTCAGAATAGACATATATGTAATTGTCCTCACCCCTGATTTGGAACGGAGCCACGCTGCCAGTACCCACCTGTGTGGATGGGTCGGGTACGATGCCCTCGTCTCCATTCCCCTCTTCTTCCTCTTTCAGTTTTTCCCTCAGTGCCTTGTCCTTGCTGATGATGCGGAGACGTACTTGACCGCTCCATGCATTGCGGGTGATGTTCTTCACCATGAACTGGTAGTTGTTGCCCACCCACTCCAGATCGGAACTAAACTGCAGGTCGTTATTATTGAGATTGGGCGTTGTCTCTTCCACTTGGGTGATATCTTTTAAGCTGACATGGTTCTCTCCAGCCTTGATGGTAACGGTGGCTGTTTCAAACTCTTCCAGTGAGTTGCCCCTGACGGAGATGGTAAGTGTGGTGCCAACAGGAATCTGCTGCCGCTCGAAATATTTGTCGGTGATTGTGGTTTCCCAACCGTCGGAATAGACGATGTCGTGCATGTTGGCTGCTCCGTATTTTGGCCAGATGATGCCAGTGATGTATCCGAAGCCGTTGGGTGCCTGAACTTCTGCCACATTGACAGCCACCTCGTCGGAAGAAACTAAGTGTGCGGTGCCAGAGGCATCGCGGTAACCGCCTTGTATGAAGTAGGTGTAATTGCCAACTGGTGGAGTGTCGGTATAGAATCCACCGCCAGCCACGTTTTCTGGACATTTGTAGATAATAGCCTTGGCACCGTTGGCATCCCTGCGGTTGAGAGCGAACCGATACACGCTTCTTGGAACATCGAAACGCAGTTGGACGCTACCAATGGCTTCCGTTGCATTGAGAGTGATGGATGGTGTCTCGGGAACGGTTACGGTGAACTGAGACTCCTCGCCTACACCAGCACCGAGATTGTTCCAGAACTTGGCTTTCAAGGTATGTGTGCCAGGTGTCAGGTCATGTACGTCGAAGTCCCGTTCAAAGGTGATGTCATTGTCGGGGTCGCCGAGCTTTGCAACAACAGGTGCCTCGTTATCTACTGAAAGACTGTATTGTGTCACTTTGACATCGGCACTGTTCACGTTATATCGTGACTTCACCAATATCGGTGTCATCGTTACGGCACTGGCGGTCTTTCCGCTGCTACTAACGGCACGACAATAGAGGCGGTGATAGCCTGGAGAGACATCGCCTAAGTCGAGGTCGTTGATGAAGAGATAGTCTTGTCCGTCATAGGCGAGACTACCACTGATGGTATGGGCATGGGCAAAGTCGTCATCAATCCAGTATTCGAGTTGATTGGCCTTGCCTGCAGAGAGCTTGAGGACGGGGGAGGAATAAACGGCACTTGGCTTCCCTGCTATGATGATTCGCATATTGAGAATATGAAATCCGAAAGGGAATTTGGTGCTGCTGCGCAAGTCGAGGCTTAATTCCTGTTCTGCATCAGATGTAGCGATGGTTGTGGTATTTCGTAAGTCGAAGTGTTCATCAAACCAATATTCTAAGGTCTGTGCCATCGCTTGAACATGTAACAGACAGAGCAGGCAAGCAACTATACTAATAAATGTTTTCCTACTCATAACTTATGGCTTTTTATTCATCTCCTGAAGCTTTGACACGAATTTTCACGTTGAGTTTACCCGATGCATCGGTCTGCTCATCAACACGCTTGGCAATGATATAAGGAACGGGAGCTAACTGATTATCATTGAAACCAGTGCCACCATATATGCCACAACTGGAATATTGCTGATAATCCTCTTTGAAATTGAAGTTAGAAACAGGGGAAATAGCTCCACCATTTGCATTAACAAAAACCTCTGTCCAACCTTGGACTGTCATATTGATGACATCATTAGGCAAACATTGCTGTTCATTATATTGATATCTAAAAACCATATTCCCAGTACAAGTGTTATTGCTAAAACTACTAAATGTGCTATAATAACCATATGTATCTGATTGAGAATTCAAAATAATATTATCACAGAACACAGAATTATTGATAGATACTATAACTGGACCATTATATGAGCTGATGTAAGTTATTATGTTATTTGATACAATGCCCCCACTAATAGAAGATAATCTTAAACAAACATTGTTTGTAACTTTTGTAGGAGAAGAGCTAAAATGGGAAAGATTGCGAATATAGTTTTGATTAACAATCACATCAGAACATGAACTATTCTTTACCTGTACACTATTCAAATTACAATATCTTATAAGTACATCATTAATAGATGCCCCTCCTTCGCCAATATTCACATCACCTGTAATATAACATCCCATTACTGCACTGCCACTACTACCTTCGTTAAACCAAAGGCTGCCAAATATCGTAGTGATTCCATCCACATTTCCACTTTTTACATAATGTCCAATACCAATGATTGTCAGCTTTTTTGTAATCTTCACTTCATCACTAATATTAAATCCTCCTCCAGGCAGATAGATGACGCTACCTGGGTCAGCACCTTCGATAGCTTCTTGAAGTGTACGATAAAGGGAGGTTGCACCTGTAGTCGAGACCACAGAGATTTGTTGTGCCATAACGGTAAGGGTTGCCACGATGGCAAAAACGAAAGTCAAAAATAATTTTTTCATGATAAATAGTATTAGTTGTAAATAATTATTTGTATTGAAAATCCTTTGATAAGATTAAAAACGTAGACTTCATACATCGTCTACGTTCATGAGGTATCGCATAAAAAAACTCAAATTATTGTTTCAGAGGTAATATTTTTGTTGTTTTTACGGTCTTTGTGGCAAATATAGGTATTTTTCATTTGTCACACAAATTTTTGGGATGTTTTTGAAAGTTGTAAGCATTTGCCAACAAACTTTCCTTTACTCCAATCGAAAGATGCTGGGGATGGAGAATAAACTACATGGAGAACTTTTCCATGTACGCGGAAAAGTTCTCCGTCTATACGGAAAGGTTTTCCATTTACACGGAAAAGCTTTCCATGTAACTTTTTACCCAATCGCGACAAGATTCGTTCATATAGCTTGGACTTTGGGGATGGTTGCTCGAAAAGATATCAACACATAAAAGAACACAGGCAGGGGATTCGTGCTATGCACTTTACCACCTGCCTGTGCTCTTTTTGGCCTTAAGCCTTTTAGGGATGTTTGAAATCAACATTTTAGCATTCAAGAAGCGTTATTCGAGCAGTTTCTTGAGGGCTTCGTCGTTGAGGTTATTGGAATAGTAGGCAACAAATTCCTTTGGCGTCATGCCGAAATAGTCGTGGAAGTTGTTGGAGAAATAGCTGTGGGAGGAGAAGCCCACCTTGTAGGCAATCTCGGAGATGTTCGCCTTGTTGTTGACGAGGAGGTAGGCAGCGTGCTTGAGGCGGATGCTGCGAATGAAGGCATTTGGCGAAATGCCGAAGTGTTCCTTGAGTTTGCGGTTGAGGTGGACACGACTGATGCCGACATCCTCGCTCAACTGCTGGACACCGTATTCGTTGTCGTCGATGTGCGACATGATGGACTCGTTGACACGCTTGAGGAATTTCTCTTCGGCGCTGTCCATGCTCACGGCACTGTAGTTGTGACCGATTTCGGTGCGTCGCATCTTGTTGCGGATGGTCTCACGCACACGCAGCACCTGATTGAGGGCACTGCGCAGCAGTTGCAAGTTGAATGGCTTCGGCAGGAAATGGTCGGCCTGGAGGGAGATGGACTGCAGTTGCGAGTCTTCGTTGTTCTCGCTCGTGAGGATGATGACAGCGATGTTGTCGGTGTCGGGATTGTCCTTGATGCGTCGGCAGAGCTCGAAACCATTGCCATCAGGCATGATGAGGTCGGAGACAACCACGTCGGGACGATGGGCGAGGAGGAGGTTCCAAGCCTCGTTACCCGAATTGGCGGTGACGACGTTGAAATCCTTCTTCAGTTCGTTCGCGACATAGAGGCACAGCTCCTTGTCGTCGTCCACCACCATCACGGTGTAGCGCGTGTTCTTCAGGTCGTCCTTCTGCGTGTCGGCAGGTGTTTCGACGGCAGTGAGAGATTCCGCAGCCTTCTCTTCCTCGGTCGTCACTTCTTCCTGTTCCACTGCAGTTTCGGTGTCACTCTCAAGCTGTTCTGCAATTTCCTCCACGATGTCTTCTGCCAGTGTAGTCTGTGGCTTTTCAATTTTCACTTCTTCGGTGTCGGTGGCAATCTCCTGTTCGGAGAGATGGGCATTGCCGAGTGGCATGCAAACCACAAATTCAACGCCGTCGGTGCCTACATTGTGGGCAGAGATGGTGCCATGGTGGAGTCGGACAAGTTCGTAGCAGAGGTTGAGTCCGATGCCCGAACCCATCGCGCTTTCTTCCTTGTTGCCCTGGTAGAAGCGCTCCCACAGGTGCTTGATGTCGGAATCGTCGAGGTGTGAACCGCTGTTGTAGATGCGTATTTCGAGGTATTCGAGAATGTGCGGATTGCTGAAGAGCTTCTGTCCGTTGTCGCCAATGCTGTTGACATGGCAGGTGGTGCGCACGAGGATGCGTCCGTCGGTCGGTGTGAACTTGAATGCGTTGGAAAGAAGGTTGGTGATTACCTTCTCGAAATGGATCGGGTCGAGCCAAATCTTCACGCTCTCTTCTTCCGACTCGGAGGTGAAGGTGATGTTCTTGGCGGTGGCAAGTCCTGAGAAGGATGCCATCATGTCGTTGGCATACTGCAGGAATTCTATCTCGCGGAACTTGAGTTTGAACTGTCCATTGTCGATTTTGCGCACGTCGGTGATTTGGTTGACCACGCGGAGCATACGGTCGCAGTTGCGCTGCATCACTCGGTAGCATTCCTGATGCTGTTCGTTGCTGTCCTCCTTTTGCAGTTGTTTCAAAGGAGAAATCACCATAGTGAGCGGTGAGCGCAATTCGTGTGCAATGCTCGTGAAGAGGCGTAGCTTCGACTCTTTCACACGCTCCTTCTGCAGCGATTCTTGGAGACGTACTCGTGCCTTGCGACGCTCGTTGATAATATTATATATGTAATAGCAGATGACGGCAGCCAATGCCAGATAGATGAGGAACATCCACCAGGTGGCATACCAAGGGTAAGGAATGCGGATGGAAATGGTGCGCTCGGAATACTGGTCGGGCTCGTCCTCGAAATAGGCTCTTACATGGAACTTGTAGGAGCCCCAAGGAAGGGAGGCGTAGTAGGCCTGTGCGTCCTTGGCAGAGGTGGTGTGCCAGTCGTTCTCGTAGCCCTCCAGCTTGTAGTCGTACTGAATGCGGTCTGGGGCGGTGAGTTCGGGCACGCTGAATGAAATCATGAAGGAATTCTCGCCCGATGGGAGCTTGGCCCGCGTAGCGGTGTAGATGGATGCATCGAGCACGTTTTCCGTTCCTTCCTTGTACTCCACATCCACATTGCCTACGCGGAAACTCGTAAAACTGATAGGCTTGATGTCCTGCGGGAGGGAGAGGATGTTCTCGGAGTCGAAATAGATGATACCGTTGTCGCCACCAAAGCAGATGGTGCCGTCGGGAAGCTGGATGGATGCACCTCGGTGGAACTCGCCGATGTAGAATCCGTCGAAGGTGTGGAAGCGGGTGAGCTTGGCCGATGACAAGTCGAGACAACCCAATCCCATGTTCGACGAGAACCACAAGCTGTTCTGATTGAGTTCGAGTGCCTTGATTTTGTCGTCTTTCAGTAGTTTTGTCAACTTGTTCTCAACGAATTTTCCCTTCTGCTTGTCGTAGATGAAAAGTCCGTGGTCGGTTCCGCAGTAAATCTGTTGGCCAATCTGGATACGTGCCGTGGTAGTGACTACTACATCATCAATGAACGTCAGTTGCTTGTTCTTGGCCGTCTTGGTGTCATAGACATAGTTTTTCATGGCATCGTTCAACCATAGACAGCCGTCCTTGTCGAGGAAAAGCTCGTCAACCCAGACGATGTTGTTTTCATCGTCGGTGACATAAGGTGAAACGGTGCGATTGGAGAGGTCGATGCGGAAGATGCCGTTGCCGTTGGTGCCGGCATAGAGAATGTCGTTGACAGCGTCGTAGCTGAGTGTCATGAAACTCATTTCACGATAAGGCTCCAAGAAGGAAGGGGTGACAAAACGACCACCCTCGTAGCACTGCAAGCCTCCACGCCAACTGCCGCACCACAGTGTGTTGCGCTTATCGACGGCGAGTGCCTGTATCAGAAGGGAGTTGAGTCCATCGTTGTGCTTATGAACTACATTCGATGCCCCGGTGATGATACAAAAAACTCCGCCTCCATCGGTAGAAACCCACAAGTTGCCATCGTTAGCCAGACTGAAGTCGGTGATGCACGATGTGTTTCTGCCTTCGCTGGTGGTAGGTGCTGCATAATGGAAACCGCCCGTCTGGCGAGGCACAACCAACAGACCACGCTGATAGAGTCCGGCGATGAGGTTGCCGTCGTTGTCCTCAGCAAGATGATGTACCTTGGTGTAACTGGTGTCGAAGTTCTCCGAAGTGACAGGATAAGGAGTCAACTCCTCGGTCTCGCGGTTCAGCGTCCAGAGTCCGAGGTTGTCGGTTCCGAGCATGATTCTGCCGTCGGTGGTGAGAAGCATGGTCATGCAATAGAGGTTGCGTTTGTTGTTCACCACCTCGCGCACGGTGTTGGTGCTCCGCTCATAGACGAGCACTCCATCGTGCGACGTGGCCATATAGATTTTTCCCCTCTGCTCGTCTTCGAGGAAGCTCACGACAAAACTCTTGGCCAGGACTTCCTGTGCAGAGGGTGCTATCTGAATGTCCAGTTTCTTGATGTTCTTTCCATTGACAGCCGTGAGACGATGGTTGATGTTGTCGGACCAGATGATGCCCTTGGAATCGACGAGCATTCCATAAAGGTAGGTATTTCCAATGATTTGGTTGATTTTGAGTGTGGTCTTCGTATCGGGCTCACGAGTTTTGATATTCATAACAAAAACGCCCAATCCATCGGTAGGAATGATGACAAAATCCTTCTTTGGAAAGTCGAGCATCTTTGTGACAGGATAGCCCAACTGCGGTTCGTCGGCAGCGAGCTTGATGCGCGTGAAGTGGTTGGTGGAAATGTCGTACTCGAAGAGCCCCGCATTGGTCATAATCATGAAGTGATGCTCATCCATCTGTCGAATGGACTTGGCCTCGTTGAAGAGCAACTTGCCAGTGATAGGGTCGGAATAGTTGATGGTGTGGAACAAGTGCCCATCGAAGAGTTCGAGCGACTGGGTCGTGGAAATCCACAGCATATTGGAGCGGTCCACGTAGAGCGACCTAATGTAACTGCTCTGCAAGCCTTGCTCCAAAGTGTAGAGCCTTGTCACCTGCGCCTTCGCAGAGAACGCGAAAAGGAATGAACAGAGGAGAACGCGTAATGCAGAAATGCATGGATTGCCATTGCCCAACAGACGGGACAGGGACTGAAAAACCTTATTGTAGTTCATTGTTAATAAAAGTTCATGCTTCGGAAAATATGGTTTCATTCCTAAAGAACCAAATTTTGTGATAGTTGTTAAAATAGTTAGCTAATAGATTGTGAAGCTGTTCTCATTGGGCGAACAGCACCCACTATAAAAATTGTGTTAAAGATGTGTGCAAAGTTATAAATATTTGATGATACATTGCAAATTTCACAAATTGAATTTTGTAACATTTTGTAAAAAAATTCATATTTGTTATCATTTTTATGCCAAAGAGCAATGATTTGACCGTGCCTGAGCGTTTTTTGTCTTTTGTTCAAGCATGGTTGGTATATGATAAGGTGGAAAGCCACACACTCCTTTGGTGAGGGATATCTGGATGAGCATTGCTCGTGCTGTTTGGAGTCGGATTCAAGGTGGGTTTTGAAAAAACTCAGCATTTTCAATCTTCTTTCTTGTGGAATTGTTATTTTTTTGTAAATTTGCCCCCAATGTTAAATGAAAAAAGAAGTATCATGAAAAAATCTGTATTAGCAACACTGTTACTGAGTGCTGCGCTGACGGCTGAAGCACAGGTGCAACCAGCCATTCCTCGCGATGCCAAGATTGAAGCACAGGTGGAAAAGACTCTGAGTAAGATGACACTCGAGGAGAAAGTAGGACAAATGTGCGAACTGGACATCAACGCCTTTGGTAAGCGCGATGAGAAGACGGGGCGCTTCATCATTGACGAGGCAAAACTCGACGACATCATTCGTGTTCACAAAGTGGGTTCCATCCTCAACGCACCAGGCACCACGGCTGCCTCGCTGGAGGAATGGCAGGAAATCATCGGAAAGATTCAGAAGCTTTCGATGAAGGAAATCGGTATTCCTTGCATCTACGGTGTGGACCAGAATCACGGCGTGACCTACACGCTTGGTGGTACGCTCTTTCCTCAAAACCTTTCGGTGGCTGCATCGTTCAACAAGCAACTGCCTTACGAAGCAGCTCGCATCACAGCTTACGAGACAAAAGCCGGAAGTTGTCCTTGGACCTACTCCCCTACCCTCGACCTCGGTCGTGACCCTCGATGGTCGCGCATCTGGGAGAACTATGGCGAGGACTGCTATGTGAATGCCGTGATGGGTAGTGCTGCCGTTCGTGGCTTCCAGGGTGACGATCCGAACCACGTGGGAAAGAACAGTGTGGCTGTGTCACTGAAGCATTTCCTTGGCTACGGTGCACCATTTACGGGCAAGGACCGCACACCAGCATACATCTCGCCACAAGTGCTGCGCGAGAAGCATTTCGCTCCATATCAGGCTGCCATCAAGGCGGGTGCACTGACCATCATGGTGAATTCCGCCTCGGTGAACGGAGTACCCGTTCATGCCAGCAAGGAATGGTTGACAGGATGGCTGAAGGAAGGGTTGAATTGGGACGGCATGATTGTGACCGACTGGGCCGACATCAACAACCTCTTTCAGCGCGAGAAGATTGCCAAGGACAAGAAGGACGCCATCAGAATTGCCATCAATGCAGGTATCGACATGAGCATGGACCCTTACAGCACAGACTTCTGCGTGCTGCTGAAGGAACTGGCAGAGGAAGGACTGGTGCCAATGAGTCGTATCGACGATGCTGTGCGCCGTGTGTTGCGACTAAAATATCGCTTGAATCTCTTTGAGAAACCTACTTATAAAATCAAGGACTATCCACTCTTTGGCAGTCAGCAACACGCCGAAGTGGCTTTGCATGCCGCCGAGGAATCGATGGTGCTGCTGAAGAACAAGAACGGCATTCTGCCTTTGCAGAAGGGCAAGAAAATCTTAGTGGCAGGTCCTAATGCCAACAACATGCGCTGCCTCAACGGTGGTTGGAGCTACACTTGGCAAGGACACTTGGCAGACCGTTTCGCTGGCAACTACAACACGATTCTGGAAGCGATGCAGAACAAGTATGGCAAGGAGAATGTGGTGTATGAACCAGGCGTGACCTACGTGCCAGAAGGAAAGTATTGGGAAGAGAACAAGCCTGAGATTGAAAAGGCAGTGGAAGCAGCGAAAGGGGTTGACATCGTGATGGTGTGCATCGGCGAGAACTCCTATTGCGAGACTCCTGGCAACTTGACAGACTTGGCACTCTCTGAAAACCAACGCCACCTCGTGAAGGCATTGGCCAAGGTGGGCAAACCTATCGTCATGATTCTGAGCGAAGGTCGTCCTCGTCTGATTGCCGACATCGAACCACTGGCAGATGCGGTAGTAGATATCATTCTGCCTGGCAACTATGGTGGTGACGCATTGGCAAATCTGTTGGCTGGCGATGTGAACTTCAGCGGTCGTCTGCCTTTCACGTATCCAAAGGAAATCAATTCGCTCAACAACTACGACTACAAGGTGAGTGAGGAAGTGGGAACGATGGAAGGTGCCTACGACTACGATGCACGTGTGTCGCTCCAATGGCCTTTCGGCTACGGTTTGAGCTACACCACCTTCGACTACAGTAACCTGCGTGTGGACAAGCAGAACTTCAAGGCAGGCGATGTGCTGAAGGTGAGTGTTGACGTGAAGAACACAGGCAATGTGAAGGGCAAGGATGCCATCCTGCTCTATAGCAGCGACCTGATTGCTTCCCTCGTACCAGACAACAAGCGCCTGCGTGCCTTCGAAAAAATCGAATTGGCTCCAGGCGAAAACAAAACGGTGACTTTCGACCTCAAGGCTGACGACCTCGCCTTTGTGGATTACGACAACCATTGGCGACTGGAAGAAGGCGAATTCGTGCTGACTGTCGGCAAGCAAAAGGTGAAAGTGAACTGCACGGAAACGAAGGTGCTTAAGTGAAGAGTGAAAAGTGAAGAGTGAAAAATTTCTATCTTGCTTCATTCTTTACTTGAAAATGAATTTTCAAAAACGATTATTATAATAACTGAAACAACAATGGGAAATGGATTAATTGGCTCAATCATTTTGGGCATCTTGGCTGGCTACATCGCTGGTCGCATCATGAAAGGCGGCGGTTTTGGTTGCCTTTGGAACTTAGTGTTGGGTATCGTAGGTAGTTTTGTAGGTGGCTTCCTCTTTGGTCTGTTGCACATAGCAGAACCAGGCGGATTCATCGGACAGCTCGTGATGGCAGTCGTTGGTGCTGTCGTTGTCCTCTGGCTTGCCGCCAAGCTCAGGAAATAGAACATATTCAGTATTTCAACACTGAGGGCGTATCAAAATTTCACTTTTGATACGCCCTCATTCTTTAGTTATAAGTCAAAAGACTTGTGGTCTCGGGAATTACTTCACCAACACCTTGCGGCCATTGATAATGTTCATGCCCTTTTGTGGAGTGCTGAGACGCTGACCTACAATATTGAAAATTGAGGTCTTGCCACCCTTGCTTGCATGAATATCGCTGATGCCGACAGCTGGATCTTCTTCACCACCTGGATTTTCTCCACTGCCGTTCTCTAACCATACAACGTTCGACTTGTTGCACTCACCCTCACCGTAATAGATGCTCTGAATACCAACCTTTGTCCATGTAGAGAGTTCTTCCGTTGTCTCTTCGAAATAGATAATTTCGCCGTAAGCATAGAGGTCTTCGCCATCATGATTGTAAGGAACTTCCATTACATCCTCTTCGAAATCAAGACTATAAGCATCTGCAGTGAAGGTATATGGCTGTTGCTCACCATCCTTCTCAATCCAAACAGTGTAGAACAACTTGTTTAGATTCAGAGCCTCACCGTTTGTGCCAACAGCTGGAATCGAGCAGTAGATGCTAGGATATTTATCCTCGAAATTAATAGCTTCGAGAATTGGGTCGGCTGGAGTGGCTGCCACCTCAATAAACTTCTCAATCGTTACATCGGTAAATGTGATATAAGGATATACCTCACCCAAAGCGCCGTTCAGCACGAGTGTCTGTGATGTGGTAAACCGTGATTTCTCTGCATCGAAGTCGAGCACAGCATCAACCATATTGCCAGCTTCGTCAATAGCGGTGAAGTAGTAGTCGAAGGAGAACAAACCTCCCCAAAGTTCCAAGCTACCCATGAACTGGTTAGCAGGAATAACATACTTGCCCTCTTCGTTCTTGGTGCCCTTTACCCAAAGTTCAGGAGCGTCTGCAGACAATCCCTGGATATAGACATCGTCACCATCGAAACCAACCTCAACTTGGGTGCTGTAAGGGAGTGCCACCTCATCTGCTGGGTCGTATTGAGCTTCTGTAGCGATAGACTTAAAGACGTAAGTCTCTGTCGTCAAGTCTTCAGGAGCTTCAACAGCTGTTGGCACGAATTCGCTGGTTTGCACTTCGATGCTGTTAATCTGGGTATTGCCAGCGATGGTCACAACCACCTTGTTAGCTTCACCAGTCCATGTGGTACCGTCGAAAGCACCTGTATCAGCGCTGTTGCCTTCATTCCATTTACCGGCATTGAATACAATCTTGGTGATTACCTTATCAAGGGTAGTCTCAAAAGTAAGTGTACCACTATAGACACGGAGCTGAGTGCCTTCTTTGGCTTTCCAGAAACGGTTTGGAGTAGGTGCATCTTCAACCTTAGGCGAAATCGTCAGCGTTACGTTGCCAGCAGTAAACACGCGGTCTTCCTCGATGTCACCTTCATTGCTATCGTTAGAAGAGCATGGCTCATCGACCATAGCATTGAAATCGAAGCCCAGCTTGCCATATTCTTTCAGGGTGAGCCAGAAGATTTCCGACTTGTTCTCTTCGCCACCTCCTGTATAGATACTCTGAATACCAATCTTGTTCCAATTACTGAAATCAGGCTGGTTCATATAAATATAGGTAGGATAGAAGTCCCAATCATCCGTGAAACCGTAAGGAACAACGGTCATGGTCTCAGTCAGATACTTATAATAATCAGGTTCGAAAGTCACTGGATTGATTTCCTGTTCTACATCGGAGAAGAACTGGAAGCTCAGCTTCGAAGATACCATACCATTTCCATCTACATCAACAGCAGGCACGCTGAACTCGACAACTGGACCATCATCAGTATCGACAACACCAAAAATAGAAGGTGTAGCAGGTATTCCAGCCTTTTCAACCACCTTGATGATGACAGCTTCATTATAGATGTCACCCTTCAGTCCATCTGCTGTAACAATGGTGATAGTCTCTGATGAAGTCAGTTTGTTTGCTTCTGCATCATAAGTCAACACAACATCTTCATCTTGAAGGAACATTTCATATTTGCTGTAAGGTCCGAAGTACTGACCGCCAGGAATGGTGATGGTTGTGCCGTCAAGTGTACCCTTCACCCATGCTTCAGGCACGTATGAGCAGAGTCCTTGGATATACACGTCATTGCCATCGAAACCAATGTTCAGATAAGCCGTAGCAGGCTCATCGTTGTTGTCAATATAAGAGATGACATATTCCTCGCTCACCAAATCCTCAGGAACAACCACTTGTTCAGGAGCGGCAGGAGCATCCTTCGTGAAAGTAGGCTGATCCCAATAGCTATAAGGATACATCGTATCCTTTTTACCGTTCTCTAAGATAATTGGCGTGACAGCAGAAAGAATACCCTTCTCTGCATCGTAGTTGAAGACGATGCCATTCGTCAAAGTCGATCCATCTTCACTACCAACAATATATTCAGGTCCATATTCGTCCTCACCGACAAATTGGGCGCTTGCAAAGAGAACTGTGCCATCGTTGATTTTTCCTTTAATCCAACTGTCCTTAAACCAAAAAGCTATACCCTGAATGTAAAGGTCGTCGCCATCGATAGCCACATTGATAGTCCCCATCTGTGATGTGATATCTACCCAATCAGTTTCACCAGAAACATAGAAGTTACCTTCTGCGGTGTACCATGTTTCTACGGTAGCTGTTGCAGGAGGAGTCACCAACTCGTCACCTGTAAGCGATGGAACGTTGGCAGCAGGTTGCAAACGACGAGAGATGCCTTTCGCCTTTGTCATCATTGTACTTGGACTTTGAATCGCACCTTGCAACTGGCGCAGATTCTTGCCCTTTTGTGCGAATGCTGTTACACTCAACAGTGCCAACAGCATTGAAAGAAGAGTAATTCTTTTCATGAGCATTGTTGTTAATAAAAAAGTTTAGACTAAATAAAATTAAAAGCGCAAAATTAGATATTTCTGACGAAATCGCCAAATTTTCCGCTTATTTGTTTTGATTTGACATACATTAAGTGCCTTTATATTTTGAGATGTTTACACGTTTGTATCGCAAAATGCTGTTTTTTATCCACCATTGTTGCCGACGGGACATGTTACGCGCTCTGGACCGCAGTTGGCTAAGGTTGTTGATGCTGATGACCCTTTGCGGCAGAATCGTGTGCGTGTTAAGCTCTCTTGGCAGACTACTGACGATATGCAGACCCCATGGCTGGTCTATATCACACCAGCATCAACCTCAAAAGCGGGTATCCATGGTCGGCATTATGTTGGCGAACCGGTGTTAGTTGACTATGAAAATGGCAATATTGAGAGTCCGTATGTAATGGGTTCTATGGAATCGGCGCATCCAAATGTGTTGAATACAAATTCGATTGTCCATATGACTCCTGCTGGACAGCGTATTGTGATGGGTGATGGCAAAGGCTCGGGATTGACTGCCTTGTTGGCTTCCATGAATCCGGCAACAAAAATGATTCAAGGCTTCTTTCCTGGTGATGTGTTTAAATTTGATGCGAGCAAGCATTTTGAAGGTAATATTGAACTAACTGACTATTATGGTATATGGAGTATCAAAGGAAGTACCAATGACCGGAATATCTCCATCAAGTCTCCTTGGGGCGACGTGAAAATCAATGCCTTTACCGGTATTACGATTGGCGCCCCCAATGGTAATGTGAAGATTCAGGGCAAGAATGTCTCGATAGAGGCTGGCTGTAACCTGACACTGAAATCTGGCATTAATATTAAGCAGAAATGGTTTATGGACGGCGAGAATGCAAGCATGGCGACGCTCGGGACTACGATAGCCAAAACAGTTACAGCAAAACTGGCGTCTCTACTCATAGACTGTGCCGATTTGTCAATGCTACGCCATCTTATGGAGATTGCCATTAAGCCAGTGGAGGGAAAGATAAAAATAACGGCAGGTCGTTATCTGATGCTTGAGGCTGGCGGTAAAGAAGCTTCCTATCCGATCGATGCCTATGGGGATAGTTCGAAGAAGGAAAAAGAAAACAAGAAGTCTAAATCTGAGGAGTTCAAAAAAGACATCATTTGTGCAGAGTCGTTTGAAAGGCTAAAATCTACAATCGATTTTAATTATTCCCGTATGGAAACTTTTTATAATGACGTCAGTCAGAGAAAGGGTGAATTGGATAATTTGATTAATGATTGTAAGAATGCCAAGCAGGAGCTACAATGCAATAGTTCGGAGAATATCATAGCTGCTCTTTGGAAAAATCCAGATCAGGACCTGAAAGCGCTAT
>CADBXS010000019.1 GCA_902798705.1 uncultured Bacteroidales bacterium | reverse complement strand
TTGTCAATCGTCTCACTTGCATTTCTGGCTCCCGACTCTGTCAGCCTTCTCTTGCGCTGGTTCACCTTCGACAGCACAACGGAAATCTGCAAAATCAGCATCGACTTGGCAAACTCAGATGGCTGAAACTTCACGCCGAAGAGGTCAATCCAGCGAGCAGCATCGTTCACGCCTTTCTGCTTCAGCAGCACATAGCCCAGCATACCCAATGCGAGCGGCATACCGAAGAGCGGGATGAGCTTGAAGAACTTGCATGGTATGTTATTGACAGCAATGATGATGAGCAAGCCAAACAGCAAGAAGCCGGCCTGACTCACCACTGGGTCCCAGTGATTTCCGCTCTTGAACGTCAGGTTGCTCGAAGCACTGTAGATGGCAACGAGCGACACCATGCACAAGAGGAAATAAATCATCCATATTCCAAGGTCGCCCTTGAAAATGTTGAGCTTCAGATAGTCTGATATTTTCTTACCCATTTTGTCACGTTTTTTTTAATGAAGAATATAGAGCGAAGAATTATTTTCATTCTTCATTCAAATTAAAGATTCCTCACACATTCCTTGAACTGGTCGCCTCTGTCCTCCATATTCTTGAAGAGGTCGAAACTTGCACAGCAAGGACTCAGCAGCACGCACGAACCCGGCTTAGCCATCTTGAAACACTCATCCACACAGTCTTTCATGCTCTTCACGTCAGCAATCGGAATGCCGAATCCATCGAAAGCAGCATGCAACTTCGAGTTGTCAACACCGAGGAACACCAGTCCGATACACTTTTCTCGTACCAAATCGAAGATGTGGGAATAGTCATTGCCCTTGTCCTTACCTCCTAAAATCAGAACTGTAGGTTGCTTCATACTCTCCAGAGCATACCAGCAAGCATCCACATTCGTAGCCTTGGAGTCGTTCACGAAGTCCACGCCACGCACTCTGCCAGCACGTTCCAATCGGTGCTCCACGCCAGCAAAGCTACTCAGTCCCTTGCGAATCATCTCGTTCGATACACCTGCGATGTTCGCCGTGATACCTGCAGCCAACGAGTTGTAGAGGTTGTGCTTACCCGTAAGTGCCAACTCTTCCTGTTCCATGTTGAATGGTGTAGGTTTCTCAATCACATATTCACGGTCTTCAATGTAGGCGATAGCATCGGTCTCATGGAATTCCGAGAATGGATAAAGTTTTGCCTTCAGGTCATACTTCTCCAGTTCTCTCTTCACGATAGGGTCGTCGTTCCAGAAGATGAAGGCATCGTCCTCTGTCTGGTTGCGGGTGATACGCATCTTCGAATCCACATAGTCCTGCATCTTGTAGTCGTAGCGGTCCAGATGGTCAGGGGTGATGTTCATCAGTACGGCAATGTCTGCGCGGAAGTCATACATGTTGTCCAACTGGAAGCTCGACAGCTCTATCACATAGTAGTCGAAATGCTCCTCTGCCACTTGCAATGCCAAACTACGTCCGATGTTGCCAGCCAAACCCACGTTGTACCCAGCCTCTTTCAAAATGTAGTAGATGAGGGAAGTCGTAGTGGTCTTACCATTCGAACCCGTGATACAAATCATCTTCGCATTCGTGTATCGACCGGCAAACTCTATTTCAGAAATCACATGAATGCCCTTCTCCCTGATTTTCACTACCATCGGAGCCGTGTCGGGGATGCCTGGACTCTTCACCACCTCGTCGGCATTCAGAATCAGTTCTTCTGTGTGATGTCCTTCCTCCCATGCGATACCATGTTCATCCAGTTGCTTCTTATATTTGTCCTTGATGACCGACATGTCGGAAACAAACACATCGAATCCTTTCACCTTTGCCAAGACAGCAGCTCCTGCACCGCTCTCTGCTGCTCCTAATACCACAATCCTCTTCATATTTCTTGTCATGTCTATTTTTATGTTTATGTTTTATTGTGTTTGTCTTTATCTGATTTTCAGAGTGATAATCGTGATGGCTGCCAGCAGAATGGTAACAATCCAGAAGCGAATGGTAATCATGTTCTCTTGCAGAACGGTCACAGGTCGCTTAATCAGATACTTCGTATTAGGGTCCAAGTCGCTCTGCAACACGCGGTAGTGGTCATGAAAAGGAGCACGCTTGAACACGCGCAATTTCTTGCCTTGCTTGTTACCATGCTTGGCATAACTGGTTTGCAGAATCACAGAAATACTCTCCACCAGGAAAATGCCACACAGAATAGGGAGCAGCAACTCCTTATGAATCATCACAGCCGTGACAGCGATGATACCACCAATCGCCAAACTTCCGGTATCGCCCATGAAAACCTTCGCTGGATAGGCGTTGTACCAGAGAAAACCAATCAACGCACCCACGAAAGCACAGATGAACACCACGATTTCCTCCGAGCCAGGTATATACATCACATTCAAGTAGCTCGCAAATTGTATATGACCTGACACGTAGGCAAGGATGCCCAAAGCCGTTCCGATGATGGCCGAATTTCCTGCACACATGCCATCCATGCCATCATTCAGATTAGCACCATTGGTCACTGCCATAATCACGAAGGTTGTCACCAGCACAAAAAGAATCCAGCCACACGCACGCTTTATGCGTCCATTACCCACAAAACTGAATGCCTCATAATAGTCCAGGTTGTTGTTCTTCACGAATGGTACTGTCGTCACCGTCGATTTTCTGGCCTCACTCTTATGATACACCTCTACTGAGTTATCAATGTCACGAGTGACATTCTCACGCACCACAGCATCGGGACTCAACCACAGCGTCACGCCGATAGCCAAACCCATCAAGAACTGCCCCAGCAGTTTCCATCTTGGACGCAGACCATCTTTGTTGCCCTTCAACTTGATGTAGTCGTCCAAGAAACCTAACATGCCGAACCACAATGCTGTGACTATCAGCAGAATCATATACACATTCGTCAACTTGCCCAGCAAGATGGCAGGAATCACAATGGCAGTGATAATCACCACACCTCCCATCGATGGCACACCAATTTTCTTCACACCAAACGGGTCAATCGCAGCATCACGCGACTTTTCCAAATGGCGCTTTCTCTTCATGTAGGTGATAAATCCCTTACCCATCCACATGGAGATGACCAGCGAAAACATGAGTGCCATCAGTGAACGGAACGACACATACGACCACATCCCAATGCCAGGGATGCTCCATTCTTTCAACAGTTCAGACAAATGATACAACATATTCCTATTGTTTTAAATGAAGAACGAAAAAGGCAGAATTATGCTTCATTTTTCATCCTTAATTATTCACTAATTCCCGATGGCGTTTCTCACCTCTTCCCTGTCGTCGAAGTGGTGTTTCACACCTTTCACTTCCTGATAGTCCTCATGGCCCTTTCCTGCCACCAGCACCACGTCGCCCTTCTGAGCCAGCAGACATGCCGTCTTGATGGCTTCTCCGCGGTCCACGATGCTCACAACTTTCTTGCCTTCATCAGTCATCAGGCGCTGCATCGTCTCGTCCTCCAGCCCTGCCAACATGTCGTTGATGATATCCTGCGGTTCTTCGAAACGTGGATTGTCGCTCGTCACAATGAGCACATCACTCTGCTTCAGAGCAGCTCGTGCCATCTTCGGACGCTTCGTCTTATCGCGGTTGCCTCCCGCACCACAAACGGTTATCACCTTGCCATTACCTTCGAGTACGGAATGAATGGCTGTCAGTACATTGGTCAATGCATCGTCTGTGTGTGCATAATCCACAATCACTGTGTAGCCACCTTTCTGAGAACGGAAAGCCTCGAATCGACCGCTCACAGGCTTCATTTCGCTCAAACCCACCAAAACCGTTTCGGCATCCAAACCTAACAACACAGCGGTGCCATATACAGCCAGCAGATTCTGCACGTTGAATCTGCCCACAAACTGCACGCCTACTTCCTTACCGTTCATCTGCAAGTACATACCCTCGAAGTGGCATTCCAGTATCTTTGCTCTGAAATCTGCCATACGCTCTACGGAGTAGGTTTTCACCGTTGCTTTGGTGTTCTGCACCATCACCAGGCCATTCTTGTCGTCGGCATTCGTCAGGGCAAAAGCATCGTTTGGCAACAAGTCGAAGAAACGCTTCTTTGCATCGCGGTAGTTTTCAAAAGTGCCATGGTAGTCCAAATGGTCTTGTGTCAAGTTGGTGAAAACACCACCCGAAAAGTACAAACCTCCTATGCGGTTCTGCACCACAGAGTGGGAACTTACTTCCATGAAGGCATACGAACAGCCAGTCTCCACCATCCTTGCCAACAGCGCATTTAGCGTCACTGCATCCGGTGTAGTATTCACGGTTGGCAATGCCTCGCCATCCACATAGTTGCACACGGTTGACAGCAGACCAGCCTTATAGCCCAGATGGCGGCACAGGTTGTAGAGCGTAGTAGCCACGGTTGTCTTACCGTTCGTACCCGTCACACCCACCAGTTGCAGTTGCTTCGATGGATAGCCAAAGAAAGCCGAAGCCACCTCACCCACACACTGTTCCGTGTTGGCAACACGCACGTAAGTCACGCCCTCAGCACACGCCGCTGGCAGTTCCTCGCAAAGCACAGCCACGGCACCCAGCTCCACTGCTTTAGTCACAAATTCATGACCATCCACGCGCGAGCCTCTCACCGCCACAAACAGATGTCCTTCCTTCACTTGGCGCGAGTCAATCACCACGCCAGTCACTGCCACGTCGGCGTTTCCCTTCACTTCTAAGGTCTTCACCTCCGCTAACAATTCCGACAACTTCTTTCCATTCATATATCTATCGTTTTTTATTATTAACTCATGATAAAGCGGTCCCCCGTCTTAATCCATTTCCAACACCACCGTCTGGCATCTCTTCACCATACTACCAGCAGCCAGACTTTGCTTCTTCACCTTACCAAAACCTTGCACACGTGCCTTCATGCCCCTTCGCTCAATGGCGAAAATGGCATCGCGTGCACCCATACCCGAGAGGTCAGGCATCATCGTGTCAGCTGCAGTTCCAATGGCATCCATCGATACGCGAGTAGAGTCATGGTAAAATTTTCCGTAGTTGGAACTCCAATCGGTTCCCTTTCTGAGCGGTACCTTCAGCGATGCCAGCACCTTACGAGTCGATGCCGTCTCGCCTGCTTTTACATTTGGCACGAAAATCGACAAGGAGTCAGACGCCCTTGCAATGTCAGTCACCACCTTCTTCGAATACACTCTTTCTGCAATTTTCGAGAACACCGTACCTGCCATGGCTCCACCCGAAGCACCTGGTGCTGCCGTACGAATCGACACGATGCATGTGTATTGAGGGTCTTCTGAAGGATAATAGCCGCAGAAGCTCACCAAGTGTTCCATACGTCCACTTCGGTAACCGCCCTTACCAGCCACCTGAGCCGTACCAGTCTTTCCCGACACACTGAAATGCTTGCTGCCAGCACGTTTGCCTGTGCCATATTGCTTGTTGTTCACCACCTGCTTCAGAATACCCTGAATCTCCTTCAAGGTCTTCTCCTTGCAGATGTGTTCCTTGATGACTTCCACTGGGAATTCTTCCACCATCTCGCCATTCTTCGAAATACCCTTCACGAAGCGAGGGCGAACCATTCGTCCATTGTTGGCGATGGCATTGTAGAAAGTTACAGTGGAGATAGGTGGAATCTGAGTATTGTAACCAATCGACATCCAAGGTAACGATGTATTCGACCAGTAGGTCTCCTTATCGTCAGGACTCAGGATGTGCGGATTGGCAGCACCATAGAACGGCAAGTTCAGCGGTGCACCAATGCCCACGCGCTTCAGTCCCTCGATGAACTTCTTAGGTTTGTTGTGATAATGCTCGTCAATCAATCGACTCACACCGATATTGGAAGAGCGCACCACGGCCAGCGTCACATCGAGCATTCCGCAGCCACCTCTCGCCCAGTTGGAGTCGCGCATCTTCGAACCATGCATATTGTAAATGCCGCAGCCTGTGTCTACCTTGTCTTCCAGTTTGATTTCTCCATCGTCGAGAGCCACCATGATAGAAGCAGTCTTGAACGTAGATCCTGGCTCCATCATGGCTGCCAAGGCATAGTTGCGTGCTTCGTAATACATGCCCGAAACTGAATCCCTTGCCAAGTTCACGATGGCCTTCACGTCGCCCGTATGGGTTTCCATCAGGACGCATACGCCAAATTCAGCATTCAGCTCGATAAGCTTCTCCTTCAGAGCCGTCTCACAAATATCCTGCATACTCACGTTGATAGTACTCACCAAGTCGTAGCCATCCACAGGTTCCAAATCCACGATGTCCACATTCTTCGAACGGATGCGACGTTGGTGAAGCAAACCGCTCTTGCCACGCAGTAAAGTGTCGTAGGCCAATTCCAAACCCGAACGAGCCGAGTCCTTCGCTCCGTACATCTCGCCCAACGTACGGCGAGCCAACGAACCAAACGGCTTCTTGCGGTTGTTGCGCTCATCCACTATCAATCCGCTCTTATACTTACTACGAATATTCAGGATAGGAAGCTCGCGCAACTGATTATACTGAATATAGTTCAGAATATATCGAGGGCACAAGTCGAAATAGCGAGCATGCTTCTCCATGCCCGACTTGATGTGTGAATAGTAGCCTGCAGAGTCAAGGGCAGGACAAATCTTCGCCAGTCCAGCACTGATGACAGGCAGATTAGCCAACAGTGTTGAGTCCTTCTCGCGGATGAGGGAATCGCGCAGAGCCACCGCCTTTGCATAGTCCTTCTTGTTCAGTGTGTCCTTCGGCATGTTGGGAATACCAGCCAAGAAATCGAAGTGAACCTTATAATTAGGCAGACTACTCGACAGCAATTCACCTTCAGCCGACAGGATATTGCCTCGGTTCGGCTTCAGTTCCACGCTGTCCTTCTCAAACTTCTCAATGCGCATCTTGATATACGTCTCCCTATCCACAGTCATCGTCTTGAGCATGGAATACATGATACCCACGCACACCAGCACCACAGGGACAATCACAAACGGAAACTTATTGGCACTGATGGTGCGAGTGACCGACTTGCCAGCCGAGCCACCATTCTTTCCCTTATTATGTTCCTTATTCTTTCCCATTTCCATTCTTCATTTTTAATTCTTCATGTATCCTTCTAACCACTCCCTTTGCCTTTAGAAAGGGACTGGGGTGAGGCCTCATTTCACCTCAAATGGCGGTGTGGTAGGATTCACCAAAGCACTATCACCGTTCTCCTTCAATTTCAGTTCGATATTCGACTGCCTGCTCAAGTTGAGCAATTCACCCGACTGCGTAAGTACATTGTAACGCTCCTCCTGCAACTTCAGCTTCAGACTGTCAATCGTGATGATTTCCTGCTGGCTGTTGTAGCGATTAGCCGTATAGAAAAGCATCAACACCACCACAAAAATCACAAACGCTACTTGCCGCAGGAAGAACCTGCTCTGCAAGATGTCGCCACCAAGAATCGACTTCAACGAGATTTCACCAAATTCATCTTCGTCTTCCTCATCCTCCACATATCGCTTGATGGCTTCCTTCTCCGATGCCGCCAACTCCTCTTCCTCCTTCTCCTGAAGGATGTCTTCGTCAATATGTATTTCTTCCTTTTTCATTCTACATTCTTCATTCTTAGCAAGCTTCGGTTTTGCCGAAGCCTTTCTTCATTTCAAATCTTCTCAGCAATCCTCAGTTTGGCACTTCGGCTGCGAGGGTTCCTCGCCAGTTCATCCTCGTCCGGTACAATCACCTTACTGTTCACCAAGCGGAACGGACAATCTACCCTACCGAAGAAATCCTTGTTCAGTTGTCCTTCAGTGTTTCCGGTCTTCATCACGTTCTTCACCATGCGATCCTCCAGCGAGTGATACGAAATCACCACTAGTCGTCCACCTGGTTTAAGCACCTCCGTCGCCTGCGTCAGCAGTTCCTTCAGCGCGTCCATCTCTCCGTTCACCTCTATGCGCAGTGCCTGAAACACCTTCGCCATGTCCTTCTTCTCGCGGTCAGAAGCAAAGAATGGTTGCACCACCTCCAACAAGTCGTCAATCATCAGAAGCTGCTTCTGACGGCGTGCCTTCACAATAGCAGCAGCAATCCGATTCCCGTTTCTCAGCTCCCCATACAGACGGAAAATGCCTGCCAGTTGCTCCTCACCATATCGGTTTACCACGTCGGCAGCCGTCTTTCCACCCTTTTGGTTCATTCGCATGTCCAACTGCCCATTGAAGCGGAATGAGAAACCGCGATCGGCATCGTCGAAATGATGGGAACTGACACCCAAGTCAGCCAACACACCATCCACATGCTCCACGCCATAATAGCGAAGGAAATTCCTCAGATAGCGGAAATTGCTTCTCACGAAAGTAAAATGCTCTTCAACCCATTTCAACTGCTCAGCGTCATATCCCTGCAATTTCAGCTTGTAGTTCTCAAAGGCATCCACGTCTTGATCGAAACCATACAGATGTCCCTGCTCACCCAGTTGGCTGACAATCTCATGACTATGACCGCCACCACCGAATGTGGCATCCACCCATACGCCGTTACCGTCACCGATATTCAGGCCGTCCACACTTTCTTGAAGCAGGACAGGAACATGATAGGGAAGACTTCCTCTCCCATCGCGCATTTCCGCTGACATCAGTTTCGACGTATGCATCATCATTTTACGTGTTTGGTTTTTCAGATTTTGGTGTCAGCATTGGCTTTGGCAGCATTTGCCAAAAGCCAAGCCTTCACCTTCATCGCCGTGTTTACTTTGTGTTCTTTAAGAGTGTCGTGCCTTATTTCGTAAGGATTATTCTATCGTAGAGTTGATTCCGTTTTCTTTCTGGCTCATCAGTTCCTGCAATTCCATGCCCGTCGAGTCCATACTGTCCACATGCTGCTCAAGCAACTCGTTGTTCCAAATTTCGATGTGGTCATACATACCCACGAAGCGCACGTCATCCCCGATAGCAGCGGCATCCAGTTTTCGCTTCGTCAGCAGGAGTCGACCACTCTTGTCCAGCTCCAGCTTCTCGATGCCAGTCACAAAACTGCGAAACAAAGCCTGATGATGGCCATTCCAGCGATTCATTCCCGAACGGAGGTCCTCAAGCATTTCCCGCCACACATCCTCAGGATAGAGCTGGAGGCATTTCTGGAACAGGTCCTCACGCAGCACAAAGCGCTGGGAGCACCCCTTTGCTTCCAGCTCTCTTCGGAATGCCGCAGGAAGGAACACACGTCCCTTCGAGTCGGTCTTTGCTGCATAATCGCCGATAAATTCCATGAGCCTTTTTTCTATTTTTGGCAAAGATAGGGTTTTTCACCCACATTTCCCCACTTCTTCCTCCATTTTTTTCAAAAAACTTTTCAACACTCTGTTGAAAACATTCACAATATACTTATTATCAGCATATTAGAAAACACCATGCTTGGTGGGGGACTTTTTCAAAAAACCACGTATTTGCAACTCTGATAAGCCACCTTTTCACTTCCCCGATTTTCCAAAAAGGAAATCGTTGAAATCCAGTTGATGATTCCAACGATTTCCCAATAGGACATGTGTTATCTCACAACCACCTTTCTGCCGCCAGCCACGTAGATGCCTGCTGGCAGACCTTCCAGTGCCGACTCGGTCGCCACTCTCTTGCGAATCAACTGTCCGTTCAAGTTGTAAACATCCGTCCAGAGCAGGGCCTCCTCAGCCTCCACGCTACGCACATCCGACGATTGCAACACATATTTCAGACCTGCCAAAGCATCAATCTTGCCGTACTGCCCCCAGCGTTCCTGCTCCTGTGGCTTGTCGCAAGGGATAGAGGACTTTGCCAGCACATCGAAGATGTCTTTGCGCGTCATCCTCGGATTGGCCTGCAACCACAGAGCCATGATGCCTGTCGCATGAGGAGTGGACATCGACGTGCCCGACAGAGTAGCCCAATAATAGTCAGTTCCATTGACGGTCTGCTTCTGAGCCGATTGCTCATCCTTATAATTTTTGTCGAAATGACTGACGGAAGACACAATCATTGCACCAGGGGCACAGACTGTAGGAGACTTGACACCATTGAGAGTTGTGCCATAGGAGGAACCGATGGAAATGGAGCCAACGGGATTCTCATTCTTTTCGGTTGTTGTCTGAGTGCCCAACCATACTGGATAGTCCACGCGGGTGACGAAATTGCCCACCGAAATCATCTTCGTACTGGAACATTGGTCGTTTGTGGAAATAGAAGAGGAGCCTTCATGGAGAAGCACGTCCCACTGATTCAGATTGTTGTTGGTCACCAGATAACCATATTCCGTGTCGAGCCACATGTGCATCACCTGACTCTTATCGCGTGGCAAGAGCATCACACCCACAGCAGAACTCGGCACTTGGTAATTATTAATGTAGAGCCAAGTGAGATTCGCATTGAATTTCTTGTTCGCGGCATTCACCTTTCCACTCACATCCAGGACATAACCCGCCTCCACGTTGGTGATAGTGACAGAAGAAGAACCGTTTTCATAGAAGTCCTCATATTTCACCACTTTGTGAATGAAAAAACCGCCGATGTCATCCCATTGAACGAAAGCAAGGTCGAAGGGCTTGTCGTCCTCACACCACACCTGAGCTTCTATTCCCACCTTCTCGTTTTTCTTCGCAACACTATTCCAAGGAAGAGCCATGACGGCATGATAGTTAAGCTGGTTGTATGGGTACACGTTCGTGCCGTCCATACGAACATAGCAATTATCTGCACCTGCATTGCCACTCGAATTGCAGAATATGACATCTTCGCCCAACAGCTTATCCTGCATCTGCACAAAGTCGGATGTACCATCGTGAGGACCCAAGAGTTTGCCCATACTCTTGTTCATGACCAGTGGCTTTCCAGCCTTCTTGGCATAATCAATCAAGAAGGCTATGGCATTCAGGATGTCTGTGTCGTTGTATTTCGTCCCCATAGGACAGACCACCAGTTCCGCTCCTGGAGCAACACCTCCGTATGGACCAATATCGCGTCCTGCTGCTATGCCCAAGACATGAGTACCATGTGTTTCGCCAATGAGGTCGGTGGTGAGCGTGTCGAGGTCCGACTTGTTCACATAGAGCACGCCAGGAATCTCCTTACCATTCACCACCACGGCAGGCATGCCAGCAGCTGGCTTGCGCTCATGGAAATAGGCTGCCGAGATGCGACTGTGTCCGTCAGCCGTGCGAAGGGCAGGATGTGTGAAATCAACACCACCGTCAATCACGCCCAGCACCACGCCCGTTCCGTCGTAATTGAGGGGAAGACCGTTTACCTTACCTTTCTGAACTTCAAACACATGCGTAGCAGCACGAGCAACATCGCTGTCCAACTTCATCTTCTCGCTGATATTCAGACTTGTCACGGCATCCAAATTGGTCACATCGTCCATGGCAGCCACTGGTACGCGTGCGGTCATGATGCCATCCACATCCACCATCACCTGCACGCCCAATGCCTCCAAGGCATCCTCGCAAGGCTTAGAATAACGGATGAAGCAATCCACACTTTGACTCTCTGCCTCAGCACCCTGATTAACTTTCCACGCTTCACGCTTCACACTCCACGCTTCACGCTTTACTTCACTCTGCTGTTCCTTCAGAAACCGCAAGGTAGATAAATTCATCTTACTGCGGTTTTGCCCAACAGCCACTGCACTCATCATGAGTGCCACCGATACAAGTAAAATCTTCTTCATATTTCATTCTTAATTTAAAACTCTACGGAGTTTGGGAGTATAGTTTTTTTTTCACTTTTCACTCTTCACTTTTCACTTTTTCACGACCACCTTCCTGCCTCCAACCACGTAAATGCCTGAAGGCAGACCTTCCAAAGCCTTTTCCACAGCCACCCTCTTGCGAAGCAACTGTCCGTTTATGTTGTAAACATCCGTCCAGAGCAGAGCCTCCTCTGTCTCCGTGTTACGAATATCCGTAGTTTGCAGAATATACTTCAGTCCTGCCAGCGCATCAATCCTGCCGTACTGTCCCCAGCGCTCCTTTTCCTGAGGCTTATCACAAGGAATAGAAGTCTTTGCCAGCACATCGAGAATGTCCTTGTGTGTCAATCTCGGATTGGCCTGCAACCACAGCGCCACAATGCCCGCCACATGAGGTGTGGACATCGACGTACCCGACTTGTTACTCCAATAATAATCACGTCCATCCACTGTCAGTTTTTGAGCCGATTTTTCATCGTCATAACTGCTGTCGTAATGATTCACAGGAGCAACAATAGTCGCACCAGGACCACAAACCACAGGTGTCTTGATGCCATTCAGCATCGTGCCGTAGGAGGAATTATTTGCAATGGAGCCCACAGGATTCTGATCACTGACATTACTTGTCAGAGTGCCCATCCAAATTGGATACTCCAAGCGAGAGACGAAATTGCCCACTGAGATGACCTTTGGACTGGAACATTCATCGTTTGTGGAGAGAACGGTAGAAGCATTCTCAAGGGTCAATACATCCGAAAGAATATCAGCATTCGACATCAAATAACCATCATCCGGTTCAAACCACAAGTGCATCGCCTGATTCTGGTCGCGTGGGTAAATCATCACACCCGTAGCACTTTCAAGCACCTTGTTGTTCGTTTCGTATGTCCATTTGAATGTCGCGTAGAACTTATTGTTTGTTGCACTCACCTGACCATACGCACTAATGGAATACCCCGCATCCTTCACGGTGTATTTGACATTTGCCTGACCGTCTTCAAAGTAATCCTCATATTTCAGAAATTTCGTCACCACAGCGCCACGAGTCGGATCCCAATGAATGAATGCAATATCGAACGGTTTGTTATCCTCGCAGCACAAATGGGCATTCAGCGTCACCTCCTTATTTTCCTCTGAGGCAAATTTCCAAGGACGAGCCATGAATGCATGATAATAACGGTTGTCGTATTGATGCACATTCGAACCGTCCATGTGGATATAACATTCGTCATTGCCATTATTGCCAGACGAATTACACATGACGACATTCTCCCCCAACAACTTGTCGCACGACGTCACTAAGTCGGAAGTGCCATCATGAGGGCCCAATATACGTCCCAAGCTTTTGCTAATGACCAGCGGCTTGCCTACCTTCTTAGCATAATCCACCAAGAATGCTACAGCATTTACAATACGTGAAGTAGTGAACCATCCCTCTAAAGAACAAGCCACAAGGTCCACACCTGGAGCAACACCTCCGTATGGACCGATATTGCGCCCTGCCGCGATGCCCAAGACATGAGTGCCATGCGAATCGTTCTTCGTGTCGTAGGTGAGTGTGTCGAGGTCCGACTTGTTCACATAGAGCACACCCGGAATCACCTTGCCATCCACCACCACGGCTGGAGTGCCTGGAGCAGGTTCGCGCCCTGAAACATAAACAGCTGAGAAGCGGCTGTGGCCATCAGCCGTGCGAAAAGCAGGATGCGAGAAATCGATACCGCCATCAATTACACCCAGCACAACGCCCGTGCCGTCGTAATTCAATGGCAAACCATTCTCAATGCCATTCTGCAACTCCAGCACATGCGTAGCAGCACGCGCCACATCGCTATTTCCCTTCACTTCCTCACTGATATTCAGACTCGTAACCGCCTCCAAAGCAGCCACAACGTCCATCGCAGCCACAGGCACACGAGCCGTCATGATGCCATCCAAATCGACCATCACATGCACGCCCAACGCCTCCAAGGCATCCTCGCATGGCTGGGAATAGCGGATGAAGCAATCCACATACTGATGTTCCGCCTCTGTCTCCTGCTGCGACATCTTCTTCACTCTCCACGCTTCGCTCTGCTGTTCCTTCAGAAACTGCAAAGTCGATACATTCATCTTACTGCGGTTCTGACCAACAGCAACGGCACTCAAGATGAGCGCAACCATTACAAGTAAAAACTTCTTCATATTTCATTCTTATTTTAAATCTCTACAGAGTTTAGGAGTTTTTAGTGAGGAATGAACAATGAGCAGTGAGGAGTTATTCCATCCGGATGGCATCGCTTCACGCTTCACACTTCACTTCCTTCCCTCTCCCTCGGGGAAGTTGGAGAGGAGCCTTACTTAACCACCTTCCTGCCGCCAGCCACATAGATGCCTGCTGGCAAACCTTCCAAAGCCTTTTCCATCGCCACTCTTTTGCGAATCAACTGTCCGTTCATGTTGTAAACATCCGTCCAGAGAAGCGCGTTCTCAGCCTCCACACTGCGAATATCCGACGTTTGCAACACGTATTTCAGTCCTGCCAAAGCGTCAATCTTGCCGTAGAGTCCCCAGCGTTCCTGTTCCTGTGGCTTATCACAAGGAATAGAAGTCTTCGCCAGCACATCAACAATGTCCTTGCGTGTCATTCTCGGATTGGCCTGCAACCACAAAGCCACAATGCCTGCCACATGAGGAGTGGACATCGACGTTCCCGACATGTTGCCCCAGTAATAATCACTTCCGTTCACGCTCTGCTTCTGAGCCGAATTGCTTTCTTCAAAACGGCTATTGAAGTGATTCACAGAAGACACAATCGTCGAACCAGGACCACACACCGTAGGAGTCTTGATGCCATTCACCATCGTTCCGTATGACGAAGATTTGGCAATGGAACCCACCGGATTCTCACTCTTTGTAGTTTTTACTTGAGAGCCCAACCAAACAGGATACTCCAAGCGAGAAACATAATTACCCACCGTAATCACCTTCGTACTTGAAGACAGTTCGTTTGCCGAAATGGCAGAAGAACCTTCCTCAAAAACCACATCTTTCGAATTGATTTCCTGATTTGTTATAAAAGTGCCACGAGAAGTATCGAGCCACACATGCATCACCTGGTTCTTATCGCGTGGCAATATCATCACGCCCACAAGGCCATTGGGCAACTTCCGATGCGTCATGTATGTCCACTTTAAACTCGTATAGAACTTATTGTTTGAAGCATTGACCATACCTGAAGCATAAAGGGAATAGCCATTCTTCTTCGAGGAATGCGTCACACCGCTATAACCATTCTTAAAGTAATCCTCATATTTCAGAACATCCTTCACCACACAGCCAAGAGTCGTATCGAAATGAATGAATGCAATATCAAACGGCTTGTCATCCTCACACCACACTTGGGCTGAAAAAGTCACCACATTGTTGCGCTTGGCAGAATTATTCCAAGGACGAGCCATAAATGCATGATAATAGCTATCCTTATACCGACGCGCATTCGAACCGTCCAGACAGAGATAGCAATTCCTGGCGCCAGCATTACCATTCGAATTGCACAGAATGGCATTCTTACCCAGCAACTTGTCGTGCATCTTCACATAGTCTGAAGTGCCATCGTGAGAGCCCAAGAGGCTACCAAGGCTCTTGCTTATCACCAGCGGCTTACCTACCTTCTTTGCATAATCCAACAAGAATGCCATCGAATTCATGATAGCTACATTTTTATAATCCCCACCTAAAGGACAAGCCACAAGATCCACGCCAGGAGCAACACCTCCATAAGGGCCGATATTGCGCCCCGCCGCTATTCCCAAAACATGGGTGCCATGCGTACTATTCTCCGTATCAGTAGTGAGCGTGTCGATATCCGACCTGTTCACATACAGCACACCAGGAAGTTCCTTACCATCCACCACAACAGGAGGAGTGCCTTCAGCCCTCATGCGATTAGGAAAATAAACAGCTGTGCAAATGCTATGTCCATCAGCTGTGCGAAAAGCAGGATGTGTGAAATCAATACCACCATCAATTACTCCCAGCACTACTCCCGTTCCATCATAATTCATCGGCAGACCGTTTTCCTTGCCCCTCTGAACATCAAACACATGCGAATCAGCACGAGCGATATCGCTATCCAGTTCCTCATCACCACCAATATTCAGACTTGTCACCTCCTCCAAATCAGCCACATCAACCATTGCAGTCACAGGCACACGAGCCGTCATGATGCCATCCACATCCACCATCACCTGCACACCCAACGCCTCCAAGGCTTCCTCGCAAGGCTTCGAATAACAGATGAAGCAATCCACATACTGGCACTCCGACTCCTCCTGCGACATCTTCTTCACTCTCCACGCTTCACGCTTCACCTCACTCTGTTGCTCTTCCAGAAACTCCAAAGTCAATAAATCCATCTTACTGCGATTCTGACCAAAAGCAACAGCACCCGATAAGAGTGACATCAACACAAGTAAAAACTTTTTCATCCTTCAAAAGAATCTTTGATTAAAGGCTCGCATCTACATTTCATATAAAATCACTGCAAAGTTACCGCTTTTTCTCGAATTCAACGGTCATTTTTCCAAAAATAAATCTCATCACCCATCATCTTCTTCCCCCTCTCAGCACAATGACACAAATAACTCTATATTGCTGTCCAAATAATATGAAAACAACCAGCAGAAAGGCTTCGAAAGTACTGGAGCTCTACTTCGATTGTACTGAACCTTTAACTCGGCGCAAGCCAATTATTCATTTGTTTTTACTGAACAGCCGAGCCTTCGCCATTATTCTTGCGAGCCTTCGCCATCGCAACGCCGAAGGCTCGCCAAGTCGATGACGAACCTTCGGCAACTAGTTGAATTCAAAGGAGCGGTTCAGTCAATCCAAAGTATCGGTTCAGTCAATCCACACATTCGGTTGGCTTGCGCCGAGCTGAAGGTTCTGAAAATCCCATAAAGCCGCCCCCTCCAACTCCCCCAAAGGGGAGGGGAAACCATTCGGATTGAGAAGCTAACACCCATGCTGATGTCCCTATTTCACCATTTCAACTTTTCACCAACTGGCGTAAAGATTTGCTTTCTGTGTAGTTTTTTCATAACTTTGCAAAAAATAAACAAACAGATAAATCATTTAGCAGAATATATAATGAAACATTTCGTCATAAAATATTGGTGGGTGTTCCTTTGCCTTGTTGCTGTGTCTTTATACTCTTGCGATAATAACAACCTTACAGGCAAGAGTTATCAAGGCTATTACAATGCTTGCGAAAGGATTTATATAGAGTTCGAATCGAACTCTCAGGTAGAGGGAGAAATCTCTTCAACTGATTTTGTTGGCCGTTTCACCGATTATGTATGCGGACACTATGAATACAAACATCCCTATATCATAATTACTTGGACTAAGGCTGATTCGGATAACGAGGTATATAAAAATGTAATATCAAATCCGGACTCAACTATTGTAAACGAGTCATTAGATACGCTCAGGCTATATGAAGGAAATGAAGAATATATATTGCCAAGATACCATCTCTATCAGATTGACGAAAACGCCTCTTTCATGGAAAAGGTTGGGCAATATAGTTATCAAACTTTTCTGCTTATTATTATTTTTATTGTGAGATATTTCTTTTATATTATCGCTGCCATAGTGATTTTGATATTTGCTATTAGGTGGCGTAAAAAAAGGAAAAAGTAAATCCCAATTTATCGATGAATGGAGGCTTCCATGTAATGAAAAAAGAATGGGGAACGGTTCACTTGAATGTAAACCGTTCCCCATTGACTATCGTCGAGCTAAAGTTTGGCTTCGCCGAGTTAAAGGTTCTTCATTCTTCATTCTTAATTCTTCATTTAACCATCCACTTCTTGCCCTGTATGAGGTAGATACCTGAGGAAGCTCCTTCCCGACCTCCCAGAGGGGAGGAGAAGGACCCCACAAGCTGCCCTGAGAGCGTGTAAATGTTGAACTTCTCCATCTCTCCCTGATGGAAAGGGAGGAGAGAGATGGCATCGGTGTCGTCGATAAACTTGAATCCTCGAATCTTCACGTTGGCATCCTTCGTGCGATACACGGCTCGATAGGCTGGGACAGACACGGTGCCCGTTGCTTCCCAGAACTTGTCGGCGGAGAGATAGTAAATGCCTTCGTAGTCGGTGAGCCGAGTAGCAGCATAGCATCCTTCGGTAATCCACAAAGGGGCAGTGAGTGTCTGCCCTGGAGAGGTGGTGGTATTGACAACTGCACCACTTCCCGAAATGAGAACAGAAGAGGCTACGGCATCCTGTTTCTTGAAAAGTACAGGCGTGTTGGCTGGTACGTTATCGACGGCTCGGAATGCCATATAGCCATCGTCGAGTCCTACTTGCTGATAGAACTGCACATGGTCGTCAGACTGAACTGCACACGGCAGGAGCAACATGCCAAAGGTATATGATGTGTTGCGCTCATAGGATGCACTGACGGCTTTGAAATCGCCAGCCTCAATGCTGATAGACTCGCCATCGGTGATTACCAACGACTGGCATACACCGTTTTCCACCACATTTGTGGTAGGTTGGCTAATAGCTCCCTCCGTATTGACACGAATGATTTGGTTCGTGCACAGAGGATAAAGCACCGCTCCTTGCGCTCCATCGTAACGGGCATCGGTGAGCACCACTTCCTTCTGCGTGCGAAGTGGGTAGTAGTCGTTCTGAATCATCGAAGCTCCCCATTCGCCCAAGTCGGCAGTCACAAACTCCAGTCGGAAGTTCTTCACCTGATAATAGGCGAAGGAAGAACGCACACCCAAATCGACCTGGTTGTTTTCGAGTTTGAAAACAAGAGAATAGGTGGAAAACTCATTCTTCTCACCAGTCACTTCGGGCGAACGAGTGGCATAGCCGTCGAGCGGGTTGGCAAAGAGTGCCAACTGCGAAGTGCCATCGTTGATGTCCGTTTTCACGTCGGCAGTGAGTCGGTAGAATCCATTTGGCAGACCGCTGAGCGTTTGCGACAAGTCGGCTTCTGCAATGCTTCCTGCCCAAGCATTGAAGAGTTTTTCGTTGGCATCCACAAAAGTGTCGTTCCATCCTGAGAACTGATAGGTGAAAGTCCAAGCAGTAGGGATTTGCACACGTGAACCACCAGAAGGTCCTGTGTAACCCTGGGTGAAGTCGGCATTCTGAATCATCGACGTGGCAACTTGTTGCGCTGCTGCGATGGCGGCTCCATGATTGAGCACCTTCACAGCGGCAGAGACTTCAGCACTAGTCTTGTTAGCCAACTCGGCATTGGTCCAAGTGAATTGCGCGAGGGCAGAAGTGGCAGCACCACTCATAGTGCGCTCATATTGCGACTTGGCAGAACGGCACAGCGCCAAAGCACGCTCGTACTCGCCCATTTCAGCTGTTTGCAGTAATTCGATTTCATCCGATGTGAGAATCATCCATCGCGCAGCCGTATTGCTCTCAGCAGGACTGTAAGCAGAAGTGGAAAGAGCATGACCAGCGGTGGCTGTCATACAAGGAGGAGTTGCATTGGATGCAGGGTGCATGAGGTAGTAAGAGGACTTGCTGATGGCCGAACTACCCTCTCCCACTGTGGCATCCCAATAGCCCAAGTGAAGATGTATTTGTGTGGAACTGTTTTTGGCAGAGCCCGACGCATTGAAGCCACTTCCTGTGGAATATATGTATCTGCCTGTGCCGACATTCTTGAAATAATAGTATTGCGTGGCAGGGTCAAAACTGATGTACCAAGCAGCTTGGTTGTCATTGATGGCATCGGCATGACTGTCGTAGGTTTTCCATTGGAGCGACGTGCCCGAAGCCACCAAATAAGCCGAGGTGGTCAGTCCGTAGTCGGCATGGGTGTTGCGGATGTAGTATTTCGTATCATCGTCGTGTTGGAAGCAATAACCTAGGAGGAATCCACCACTGGCATGCACCATTCCGTCCTCGCACAGTGCTTGCGAGAAGAGGCTGCTGCCGTAATACTGCAAATCGCTGTGGGCATCTTCATAAGCACCGTTAATGGTGAAACTGATCATCGTGGAGCCATTGGTTGCCCACAGGTGGGAGCCTCCACCCGTCACATATTCCGTAGTGCTGTTGTCCCAAAACCGCACCAATTGAGTAGCACGTTTTCCATACCATGTGCCATAGCCACCTGCCGACATATGGGAATTCCATGAGGCATGTGTTCCCACACCAATACCGTGCAAGACCTCATGCATGGCAGTGCCTGTGGCTTGATAGCTGACGTTAGGTCCGAAGCGCACCCAGCCTCCATAACTGCAATCGGCTGTTTGAACACCCGAATTGTAGTTGGCAGTCGGTGTGAATCCCGTGATGCTGGTGCATTGCTGCCAATAGCCTTTCAATGCTTCGAAAGAGCCCTTGACGCGGGCATCGATGGCAGAATCGCCCGACGCATTGAAATTGTAGTTGAGCACGCCTTTTGGTAAAGTGTAGATGCGAATCATATCGCCATAACCCACCTTGTAGTTCTTCGTCACGGCATAGGCACGGATGTAGTAAGCAGTGGCAGGGGAGAGGTCGTCCATCACGTAGATGTTGCCCGCATGGTCCAAATAGCGAGAAGAACGGTTGTCGGCAACCGTGGGTTCTGGATTCGAGGAACTGTAGCAGAAGCCTTGTTCCAGAATCTCTGCGGATGAAGTGACAGTACTTCTTCCAAAGGCTATGCAGTTGCCCACAGCGTAGCGTGTATCAGTCACCACCGTTGGTGCAGCACCTGTGCCCGATGCTGTCTTGGTAGCAAAAATGTTGTTTTTGGCATCTTGCATAGCAGATTTCAGCGTAGTATAGGCAGACTTCACTTGGAAAGATGTGCCGCTTGACGTATAATTCCTTGCATTGGAAATGGCATTGTTGAGTGTTGCTTTCACCGTGGCATTCATGGAAGCACTCGTCAGTTGGTTGGCAACTGTAATCAAGGCACTCAATCCCTCACGCTCGTATGCGACACCTATGGCTATACGCGAAAGACGGAAATTATCGCAGGCAATCCAGTTGGCGGTTGAATTTTCGGTATAAAAACCGATGTTCGCCGTACCATCCACCACGTAGAAATCCACGGAATAGTCGTTGGCACCATACACGGGAGTGGTGTTTTCATTGCCTACCAAATAGGCTCCTGACTGGTTGGTAGTTGACTGATTCTGTTTCAGATTCTGTGCTGCTGCCGTGAGGCGATACTTTCCATTCTGCAAACTTGTCAACGACTGGAAGAGATAGGAATCAGGAATCCGCGAAGCGGAAGAAACCCATCGTTCTGCATAGGCATAGTTCGACTTCTTTGGAAAGTCGGCATTCGTTTGTGTCCAGAATCCATTGTTTTTCCATCCTCCCAATCCCTGTCCGTCGAACTCCGGATTGATGATGGACGAAGTGACATCAGTCTGTGCAGAAACTGACAGGAAAGAAATTAAAAAAAATAAAATTAAAAATGGCTTTGGCTTCAGCATTGACCCAAAAGAACGAAAACGAAAACTCATTTTTCTGTTGTTTTAATCGGTTGATTACTTCTTGAGAAATTTCTTGCCATTCACAATATAAATGCCTGATGGAAGAGAACGGTGCTGGATGCGCTGTCCTGTAAGCGTGTATATGACGGAATGGGATGCATCGGTCATGGGTGTTGAAATTCCATCGACATCGTCCTGACTGATGACGAAGTGGAAATTCTTGATGCCATTAGAGGAAGATGGACGATAGACCGTGCGGAAAGCAGGAAGGGTGACGGTGCTGGTAGCTTCCCAAAGTTGGTCGGAAGCCAAATAGAACACACCTTCATAGTCGGACACTTCAGTTGCTGCATAACTACCTTCGGCTTTCCAACTTCTGAGCGTGTAATCAGAATTCTGCGGTTGAGTGGTGAGGACTACCTCTCCTGCACCCTCCACAGCGACGACGGATGCGTCTTCACCGAGTTTCTGGAAAATGGAAGGAGTATTGGCAGGAACGGCATCCACAGCAGTGAGCATAACGGCTCCCTCTGTCATTTTACTCTGAGAATAGAACTTCACAGAAGAATTGCTATTGACAGGGAAAGGGAGCAACATGGTGCCAAATGTGTCATCCATACGCCGAACATAGGTGGCGTAAGAGCAAAGTCGTAACCATCGTATAGAACTACGTTGCCTGCAGACCCATTACAGATGCTATTGTTGGCCAAAGCATCAGCACCTGTAATGACGGGTTGCTCACTCCAAATCAATGTATTAGGATTCTCCAAACGGATGTCTGCCATCACCGTTTTTGTTGCATTCACTTCCGTCTCATCGGCTGTTGCAGATATGCGTTCGCAATAGGTGTTGCCATCATAGCTGACAAGATAGAGGTGCACATCATCGAAACACATCCAACTGTTTCCCGTAGTGACAAAAGCCACGGTGAATGGTCCATCGACCGTCTGTTCTATCTCCGCTGAAATCCATCTCCAGTTGCGGCCTCGGTTATTCGTAGTGAACCCCATCAAGTTGCTGTATGGAATTTCCACACCGTTCTGATTAATTTGCATGCTTTCGAGCTGAGTTCCACTGCCATTGCCTAATCCGGTAAGTGCAGTTCCCGAAGCAGATGTACCCGAGGAATTGGTGAGACGTGCCTGAATCTTTCCACCAGCGTAAGTACGGGCCGCAGCCACCACTTTGTAATGTCCAGCAGGAAGAGATGTTATTGTCTGACTCATCGTTCCCGAAGAAGTGCGTTCCAAGTAGGTATTCGTTTCTGTTCCTCGCCAACTCTCCTGATTGCGAATAGTACCTGTGACATTACTCCATGCACCTGTTCCGTTGCACTCCGTGTCGGAAAGCAAATAAGTGGCATCACCACCATTCTGAATGATTTGCTGACGCAGTGCATCGTAGCCGAAGCTTTGATCTGATTTCACTCGGTGAAGTCGGAAGTCGTCAAACATCACACAACTACCACCCGATGCCCAGGTGATAGTTGCTGAAATGGTAACGCTCTGATTGGAAGAGATTGAAAATTCAATGGAATCCGTACTCCAAACAAGGGAGGGAAAGGAAGGTGATGATGTGAATGTCGTTTGGGGAGATGTTGCTCCTGCCACGGAAACCACGAAGGAAGACGTTGCCGAATTAGCATATCCCGAACGATGGGAATAGAGCAGATGATAGGTGCCTGGAGGTAATGTTGCAGTCGTTTGGCTCAGAGTGGTTGTACCAGTATTCCACCCCATGCGAAGGTAGAAAGCCTGAGAACCATCGGGAATGGTCGTGACCTTGCCAAAATTGTTGTCAGTGAAGCAATCCTTCGTGACAATCAGATTCACACCTGGACTATTGGTCAACGACCATCCACTGGGGGGATTGACCGAGTAGCCTCGCAATCCGTCGTTGGTACTGTTTACAGCAGCGAGCTTGGAAATATCATCATTTTCGAACGATGGATTGATGAGGTAGTTGGAGGTTTCGTCCACATAGGTGTTGGTATCGGTAATGACTTTAGCTTTGGCTGCTTCCCCATAGATAGCCACTTTTTGCACTGCCATCTGCTGAGCACCGCCTAAAAGTTTCACCTTCACATAACGAGCTTCGACGGCATCGAAATTCACCACCATCCTACCTTCGGAATCGGTAGAAAACGAGGCGTTTGGCACATTCAGGAACGAACCATCCTGTGTGGCATACTGAACAATAGCGGAAGCGGGTGCTGCCAGTCCTGGGAACGGAGTAACCACCACCTGATTGATGCTGTACAGATTGTAGAGTGTATATTTCAGATACTCACCTCCTGCCGAAACCTTGTTGAGTGATTTCCAATAAGTATCTGTACTGTTGTCAATCGTAGCAAAAGGCAAATGGGCTCCGTCGTAGCTCTTGGCCGTTGGTTGTGAACCATAGGCCACATTGCGACGATTACCAGGGAAAGTAGCGGATTTGGTTGTAAGGCTACCGTTTTGCAAGCTGACCAAATAGCAGCTTTTCGATGCCAACGAAATGCTCTTGCTCTTCACGCCATCCCCACCCACAATCTTCACGGTAATTGTACACGACGAACTGCCCGAATTGTAGATATAGGCTCCTTGTGGATTCTCATCCGCCTGCACCGCCTGAATATTGGTATTGGTATTGGTGAGGAACACCTTCAGCACATTGGCAATGTGAAAATTTTGAGCGCAATGAAAACTGCTGTTGGCTTTCCCCGAACTGTCGTAAGTAGTGGTCTGTGTGAAGACAGGCGCACCCAAAGGACAAGTTACTGCCAGCTGCCATTCCGTTTCGTTAACACTGAAAAGATTGCTGATGAGCAGATAGTTGGTACCGTCAGGGTCAGGAACTATCGCTCCATGATAGCCTTCAGGACAAGAAGCATGCGTATGCAAATCCTGAACACCCTGACTCAGTGTCTTGGTGGTGTTTGCATCCACATTGCTGTAATATACGATGACGTGCTCGTGATTCATGTCTGTACCCACGCTGCTATTCGAAGCAGAATAGCTCGGATAAATCTTGGCGGTATAAATAGAATTGTTGTTGGAACGGTCGCCAAACGCCATCGTGTTCGTTCCTTCTTTCTTCGACACAATACCCACCTGATTGTCGATATTCACCCAATTGGTGTTCCACGTGCTGTAACTCGAGCCATTGGTTTGCGTAGAGCCTTGTGCTGTGTAGAGGGTGCGCTTCTCTTTCGTGAACGGATCCACGGAGATACCCATCATGCCCACTTGTTCGGAAGAAACGGAAGTGGCAGTGTTTCCTTTCAAGGCATCGAGCAAGATAACGGCATTGCCTGGTGTGGAATAAAGCACAAAACTGCGAGGAATACTTCCGCCTACAAGCAGTGAACCGTTCATGGCATAGGCATCAGGGAAAAGAGAATACTGCCCCTTCAGTGTTGCCGTGTTGTCAGCCTTACTATAGGTGCCGAGGATATTACCCGTGTTGTGGGTAACGAAAGGAACCATGATTTTGTTCTTATCCACAGAATTCGGAACGATTTCGCCTGAATAAAATTTCTTTCCATCGTTCCAATAGAAGGCGGTGAAACGGTCTTTCGTCAGAGAACGCACCAGATTCTGAGACTCAAAATATTTCGTCGTGGAGTGTGCCTTCACATATTCATCCCAAGTGCTTGGTTGCGCATTGCCCACTGAGAAATACTCATGGAAGAGGTAGGTCATCATCACGCGGTGACCCGTCACGCCCATGCGTCGAGGACCGATATCGCTATTCAGCATCCACGAACCATCGTTTGTAGTGCTTTGCCTTGCCTTCGTATATTTCAGAGCGAGGTTCTCCAGCATCAGTGCCTCGTTATCCTGGAAGATGGTAGCCATGGCAGCGAAGGCAGGCAACTGGTCGTAGAGGAACATGCTCCAGTCGTTGCCCGTCGGCATGGCAAGTTCACCATCGGCAAGTGCCAAGTCCTTCAGTACAGCATCGAACATCGGTTTTTGGTTCCATAGCAAGGTTTCGCTCAGCGGATATTTTCCGTTCTGCTGCATGCACTTCAGTGCCAAGTAGCTCTCACAAAGCTCCTGAATTACCACATTCTGATAGGAGGTGTGGAAATAGTTGTGGTTCTGCAGAGTGTAGTCGTTGTAGAGGTTTTGACCCACATACCATTCCTTGGCAGGCTTACCATCCACGAGAGTTTCGTTCGTGGCATCGCTCAACATGGAATAGCAATTAAAAGCAAACGACTGCATCTTGGCATACCACGCATCTGCATTTGCCTCATCAGGATAAAGCGCACAAGCGATGGAAAGCACATTGGTTTCCCATCCGTTTTCCTCAGCTTTCGTGTCGCCCGCATAGCCAGTTGGCACATTGCGAGTTAACTCATGGTCGGCTTCTGCACATATCACCTTCTTGATTTGCTGGTGGTCGGTGGCAGTGAGTTCATCCTGCAACAACCACGTTGCGAAGCCTAAACTCTCTGTCCAGAGCGAACTTTCCCAAACGTAGGTACTTCCCGAACTGCCCCAGTAGGCGTTGTTCGTACAGGTTTTCAACTGTGTGGAACGATGGGTAGAATACGCCCAGCGGATAGCACCCTTTGCCATATTAAGAACTGAAGCATAAGTCATTCCGCTTGGAAGCGTCACATTATGCTTCTGTCCGTAGCGATAAACGAATGCACAAAGCATCGCCAAATCGGCATTCGTTCGCACACCGTCCTCGTTATTCTGTCCCGCACTATTCGCCTTGAAATAGCCCACACTCGTGCCCTGCGAGTTAGTGCCCGCAGTTGTATAGATGTTCTTGGCATATTGCATGAACTTGGCCAGCATCTCTATGGATGTTTGCTGGATGCCATTCTCCCCAAGGTAGTCATAGGTGATGACTCCCTCTGTAGGACTTGAGATATTGTTCTCACTCTGTGAAAAACCAAGCAGTGGCAACAAAGCCATGAAGCCTGTCATTAGTGTTTTCTTAGTCATATTGGTCATATCGTTAGGTCGTTTTGGTTGCAGAAATCAATCTATCATCGGCAAAGTTACAAATCTTTTTGGAAAAGACACTCT
>CADBXS010000018.1 GCA_902798705.1 uncultured Bacteroidales bacterium | reverse complement strand
TAAAATAAATTTTTTCAAAAAAAAATCATTTTCGGTGTAATAATCTCCTGCCTCGCCTGTCTTATAGGCAAATAACAGTTCAAACGAATGGAAGACAAAGTCATAGTTGATAGCATTCTCCGCAGCGGACGGACCCAGCTCTTCTCGCTCATCGTGAAGAAGTATGGCAGCGCCGTCTATGCCAAAGCCCTCGCCATCATCAAGGATGCAGAGGAGGCAAAGGAGATAGCGCAACAGACATTCGTGAAAGCCTATCAGCAACTCGAAGATTGGCAGGGTACGCAATTAGGGCCTTGGCTCGTCGCCATCACCTGCCACCTCTCCCTCAACGCTCTCGAGAAGGCAAAGCGAAAATCCAGTGTGGATGCCGAGCAAGTGCAGATTCCTGACGAAGCCTACTCCGAGGAACGGGAGGAACGCCTGCAACGCATGGAGAAAGCCATCGGCGAACTCCCTCCACAAGACCAGCAAATCATCCGACTCTATTATTATAATAAGGTGAAAACGGAGGACATCGCGCAAGCACTCCACCTCTCACAATCCAATATCCTGGTGCGTCTGCACCGCATTCGTGAACGACTCAAAAAGCAATTGCAAAATGAAAAAGATTAACGAAAACATAGAAACCTTCGAGAACAGCGAACTCTTCGAGGACAAAGAACTCGACCAGCTCATCTGCGACACCTTCGAGCGAGAGCACATCGTGGACGACATCAGTCGGCAGGTGATGAAGGAAGTTAAGTCGCTCAAGAAATCCCCATTCTCGCTCCGCAACATCCTCTTTGCTTTCTCACTGCCCTTCGTGTTGGTTTGCTTCGTTTTTGGCATCCGCTACCTCTTGGAATCATTTGCCAACCAGCCCTACACCTACATCGCAGCCATCCTCTCCTCAGCTGTCATCCTCTTCTCCGCCACGCAAGCCCTCAAGAAATTCTCCCTACAAGAATAACCCCTCATCACTCCCATAAATCCCATTATTCCCATTAACCCCCAAAAAACAAAAACAATATGTATTTTCATGATTTAGAAGGCATTTTCGCCGTAACCCTTTCCCTTCTCATTCCCATCGTAGCCATCATTTGCGGCGTTATCACTTCCATCAACAAAAAGAAGAACGAAACCGAACTTCGCAAGGCGCTCATCGAAAACCACACCGACCCCGAGAGCATCAAGTTGCTCGTGGAGGAACAGCAAGAGAAGTCGAACAAATTCATCATGCTCCGTTGGGGCTGCGTACTCTTAGGAGCAGGATTGGGAGCCGCCATCTCTGGCTGGGCTGGCACCGATCCCGACAACCTCTACTTCTGGCTTCCTATCGTTGCCGGCATGGGTTTAGGCATGCTCATCTCCTTCATCATAGAAACAAAAATGACGAAAGACGAAAAGAACCAAGACCTCACCGAGCAACCTTAATCTCTCATCAATGCTCTTTTTCATCCCGACTCCTTTCCCATTCGAGTCGGGTTTTTTATGTCTCGCAGAAAGCGCAGAGATACGCAGAACAATGAATTGATATTAATAGTTGAAAAGACAGACTGCTTTTGATGCAGCATTTTAGGGGCCTGTCAGAGGTGCTCCTTTGATTGACTTGCGCCGAGCTAACGGTTCAACTAGTTGCTCGAAGGTTCGTCATCGAATCGCCGAGCGTTCGGCGCAGCTCCATCGAAGGTTCGCCAAAACAATGCCGAGCGCTCGGCATTTTAGTTCAATCGAAGGAAATATTCAGTTCAATCAAAAGGGGACGCCAGCACATTCGAAGTCTTTTCCAAGATAATTCGTGTAATTGATAGAATTTCGTGTTAGAATAATTTCTGCGTATCTCCGCGCTTTCTGCGTGCCTTAATAAGCTTCATTTAATCTGCTTCACAGGGAAATTGAAGTAAGTGTCAGGGAAAGGCTCGTCTTTCAGCGTGAAGTGCCACCACTCCGTGTCGAGAGGCTTGAAACCATGACGAAGCATGGCGGCACGCAGAATCATGCGGTTGGCAAACTGTTCGGCTGTGATGCTCCTGCCCACAGGCGACTTGTGGTTGTCGCCCGTATATTCACCCGTGTCGGGATTGCCGCAGAAGTCGGGATGGCTCTCAGGGCCAAACCAGTCGAAGGTGCCACCCATGTCCAATTCCTTTTCCGTTGCCATGTCGAACAAGGTGAGGTCAACCGTCGAACCGCGCGTGTGACCGCTCTTTGCCATGATGTATTCCTGGTCGAAAAGCACACTCTTGTCGAGGTCGGGGTAGAAATACTGCTTCATCTTCGCGTCCGTGAGGTCGGCAGCCCAGCGCACAAAGTGGTCCACTCCCTTCTGAGGGCGATAGGCATCGTAAATCTTCAGTCGATATCCCAAGTTTTTCACGTCGTCGCTCACGGCACGCAGACTATCCGCTGCCTGCTTGGTCATCAGCGCTGTCGGTTCTTCGTAACCATCAATACGCTGTCCCACGAAATTGTACGTGCTGAAGTAGCGAATCTCCAAGATGGCATCAGGCACAGCATCTGTCAGTGTCGTAAATTGGCTCGAATCCTTCGTCGCACAATCACAGCACACACACTCCTTCCTCTCGCTCTTGCAAGAGTTGAAGCACACGCCGCCCATCATCAGCAGCACAATTGCTAACCATAATTCTTTCCTTTTCATCTTTCTATTTAATTTGTTTATCAATCAGTTGACGCGACAAAGGTAATCATAAATACAGAAATAACATTCATTCTCCATGAAAAACCTTTCAATCCTTATTACCGAAAAAACTAATCCTTTGTCACAAAATTTGAAATAATGCGTTGCATTTCAGAATAGATTTGTAATTTTGTAGTCAATTATCAACATCGTTTTATTGTTTCAGATACTCTCCGTGAAATCATCCATTCGTGCTATCATCTGCCTGTGCTGCTTCATGTGTGTTGTTTCGTCGTATGCTGAGCGAAACGACAGTGTTGCGCATTGGGGCTGGCAGTTCGACGTAAATCCTTCCAAGATTCTGCGCACGGATGAATATGTGAAGATGTGGCTGAAGAAGCAGAATGCCTGGGCGGTGGATGCACAGTTGCGCTACCTGACGCAACCCAAGGACAGCGATGCGTTTGCTCATGATTTCGGTTACCCTACGTTTGCCTTGGGTGTGTCGTATCATCATTATGATGGTGTGACGATGCACAAGGATGCAAGTCCGGTGTGGGGCATGGCGCAGGAGGTGGATTACGATTCGCATTTGGGAAACACGCTGACGGTGTACGGAGCATTCGAGCGTTCCCTGCTTCGTTCTCGGCACTGGGAACTGGACTATGCATTGGGCATGGGCGTGGGCTACACGAAGCACAAATACAATCCTGTGGATGCCATCGACAACGAGATGATTGGTTCGCGTTGGCTCATTTACTTCGGTGCAGGCGTTCATGCCACCTATCACTTTGCTCGGGATTGGGGCATCAAGGCAGGTGTGGAGTTCAAGCATCACAGTAATGGTGCGCTCAATCGTCCTAACAAGGGTAGCAATTCTTTAGGACCTATGGTGGGCGTTGTCTTTACGCCAGGATATGAGGAAGCAAGAGGCGGTTCGGAGGTGTCGGTGCCGCAAAGTGATGCATGGAAACAGCCTTTCGAACGCTATTGGTACTTGGACTTTTCCCTGGGCTTTGGTGGAAAAGTACCTTTGGAGGACTGGCAACTGACTCAGTTCAACACACCGCCTTCTGACACGGAGTATCGCACGGATAGGTTCAAACTCTATGCAGCCTATTCCTTGCAGGCAGATGTGATGCGGCGGTATGCACGTCGTTGGGCGTCGGGCATTGGTGTTGACCTTTTCTATGGTTCCTATGCCGACCATGTGGCTACCCTCGACGAGGCACATGGCTATTCCGAGCGTCACAGTCCGTGGAGCGTGGGCATAGCAGCCAAGCACGAAGTGTTTTATCATCGCCTGTCCTTGGCCTTCTCGTTAGGGTTCTATCTGCATCGTCAGATGGGGCATCAAGCAGAGATTCTTGAGAAGCCATACTACGAGCGCATCGGCTTGAAATATGAACTTCCACATTTTGGCGGCCTTTCCGTTGGCTGTGTCGTGAAGGCTCACCTCACCAAAGCCGACTACACGGAGCTACTACTCAGCTACCCATTGAAGTTTTAGGGGAAATAAAAAACGAAGGAGGCAAGTTTCAGGGATTTGAAACTTGCCTCCTTCGGTATGTAGTATGTTGCTTGATTAGAGCGCTTGCATGTCGTTGAGTTTCTTGTAGTAGCCACCGAGCGTGATGAGTTGGTCATGGGTGCCACGTTCTACGATTTTGCCTTCGTGGAGCACGTAGATTTCATCGGCATTCTTGATGGTAGAAAGGCGATGGGCGATGGCGATGGTGGTGCGCGACTTCATGAGTCGTTCCAAAGCGTCCTGCACGAGGCGTTCCGATTCAGTGTCGAGGGCGGAAGTGGCCTCGTCGAGAATGAGGATTGGCGGGTTCTTCAGGATGGCACGTGCAATGGAGATGCGCTGACGCTGACCGCCCGACAAGCGTCCTCCGCGGTCGCCTATATTAGTTTGGTAGCCGTTCTCCATTTCCATGATGAAGTCGTGGGCATTGGCAATCTTGGCTGCGGCTTCCACTTCCTCCTGTGTGGCATTCTCTTTGCCAAAGGCGATGTTGTTGAAGATGGTGTCGTTGAACAGGATAGCCTCCTGGTTCACATTTCCGATGATGGAACGCAGCGAGTTGATGCTGAGGTTCTTGATGTTCTCACCATCGATGAGGATTTCGCCTTCCTGGATGTCGTAGTAGCGAGGGATGAGATCGACGAGTGTGGATTTGCCCGAACCTGACTGTCCGACGAGGGCGATGGTCTTGCCTTTCTCCACGGTGAGGTTGATGTCGTGCAGGATTTCTCGCGAACTGTTGTAGGAGAAAAACACATGGCGCAGTTCGATGCATTGGTGGAGTCCGTCAATCTGCTTGGGATTAGGACTTTCGAGTATGGTGTTCTCTGCTCCAAGAATCTTGTTGATGCGCTCCATGGATGCCATACCTTTCTGAATGCTGTAGCCAGCCTTGGAGATTTCCTTCAGTGGCTGAAGGGTGGAGTAGAGAATCGTGAGATAGAAGATGAAGGTGCTGGCGTCGATAGGTGAATTGCCCGAGAAGATGAGGTAGCCGCCAAACCATAGGACGATGACAATCATGACGGTGCCAAGGAATTCGCTCACGGGGTGAGCCGCGCTTTGGCGGATGTTCACTTTCATGGATGCGTTGCGGAACTCGTTGTTTACCTTCACGAAACGGTCTTCCATTTTCTTCTCTGCAATGAATGCTTTGATGATGCGGAGTCCACCGAGTGTTTCCTCAATCTGACTGAGACCATCGCTCCATTTCGATTGTGCGTAGAGCGACTGCTTCTTTAGCGACTTTCCGATGCGTCCAATGCCAAACGCCATTGCTGGCACCACAAGGAGGGTGAAGAGGGTGAGCTGCCAACTCACGCCAATCATCACAGCGAGATAGACGAGGATGAGGATGGGGTTCTTGATAATCATGTCGAGCGAAGAACCGATGGAGGAATCCACTTCGTTGACATCCGTGCTGACGCGAGCAAGGATGTCGCCTTTGCGCTCTTCGGAGAAGAAAGAAAGAGGAAGTTCGAGGGTTTTGCGGTAGATGTTGTTGCGAATATCCCGCACAACACCCGTCTTGATGGGGGTAAGTGTGGCAGAACCACCGAAATAGCAAGAGGTTTTCAGGAGAGTCATCAGTGCCAGTCCCGCACCGAGGATGAGCATGGTGGTGGAAGGACCGTAAGTTGCGATGAGCTGTTGAGAGCTGTAGTAAAGGTTGTTGATGGTGACATCTTTCAGCTCGCCAAAGTCCGCTGCGCTGAAAGGCATGTAGTCGTAGTGTGCTTGTTCGATTTGGAACAGAATGTTCAGGATAGGAATCAGCACAACGAAGGAGCACACATTCAGCAGGGCAGACAGAATGTTGAATCCGAGAGTGGCTGCAATAAAACCTTTATAGGGGGCAAAGTATTTGCCCATCACTTTGAAAAACTCTTTCATGTTAGTATGTATAAAAGCTCTCTCCTGTCCTCCCGAGGGGAAGAGATGGAAGTTGCTTCTATCACTCAAATCGATTAGCAACTATTTTTATTATGCCTCCCCTCGGGGAGGTTTGGAGGGGGCCTATTTTCTTCCGAAGTCGGCGGGTATTTCACCCCATTTGTCTGTATCCCACTTGATGATGGGGTTGGAGTAGGAGTTGGAGAGAAGCCATGCTTCAGCGCGAGCAATCATGTCGTGGAGCGGCTGGTTTTCGGGTGTTTGAGGAAGTGTGGTCTTGCATTTCTTCTTTTGCACCCAAATCTGTGCTGTTCGACTGTCGCTATAGATGGGAATGGCTGAATTCTTCTTCTTCAGCAGTGCGAGCGCATGAACAATGGCAAGAAACTCGCCGATGTTGTTCGTGCCTTGTACGGGACCAAAGTGGAAGATTTGTTGTCCTGTCCTCAGATAGATGCCTCGGTACTCCATCGGTCCCGGATTTCCACTGCACGCTGCATCCACTGCCACCGCATTGGCCTCCACTTCGAGAGGAAGTGGCAGGACGGTGTCGTGACGATTATCGGGCGGATTCTGTAGGCTCACTTTGTTGTTTATTGGTGGGTTATTGGATGACGCTTTTCCCATCCGTCGTTCTTGTGTATCGAATCGTTAATTGATAGGATGCACCTTTTCCTTTCCACCTTTCTTTGGAATAGACATCGGGGTTGATCGTATCACCTTTCAGTATCGCAAAACCTATTCGCTCCCACAATGGGACAATCCCATAATTCCTTGGGTCTTCATGTTCTGTGGGAAAATTACGGCCCACCAACCCTGCCTCATACTCCAAGTCTATTGATTGATGAGGCGGAATGATGGTGTCTGTAAGGTGGTCCTTCAGGTGGATAGTCATGAACTCGTCCTCATAGCCTTGGGTATTGAGGATGGTGGTGTACGACTGCATCTGTTCCACGTATGCAATGGTCAAACTGTCGTTCGTTTCATTGACTATTTCAAAATCAAATGAGCCCCAGTAATCACATGCACACAGATGGAGGGATAAAAGCAATAGGACGATATGTCTGAATGCTTTTTTCATGCGGTTTACATTCTTTCAGGCATCTCGATGCCAAGCAGTCCCATGCCGAGGCGAACCACTTTGGCAACTGCTTTCGAGAGGGCGAGACGGAAAATCTTCTTGTTCTCGTCTTCCTCACCGAGGATGCTGAAGTCATGATAGAACTGGTTGTATTCCTTCGTAAGTTCGTAGCAGTAGTTGGCAATGCCCGAAGGACTGTAGTCCTGACCAGCCTGACGCACAGCTGCCTTGAAGCCGTTGAGTTTCTGGATGAGGTCGGTTTCCTTCTCCGAAATCACCACGTTGGAGTCAATCGCTGTTGGCACCACGATTCCTGCTTCCTCTGCCTTGCGAAGGATGGAAGCGATGCGGGCGTAGGTGTATTGGATGAATGGACCAGTGTCGCCGTTGAAGTTGATGGACTCTTCTGGGTTGAAGAGCATGTTCTTGCGAGCATCCACTTTGAGAATGAAGTATTTGAGCGCACCGAGTCCCACCTTGCGTGCAATCTCGTGCGCCTCGTCTTCAGGAATCTGCACCTTCTTAGTCATCTCCTTCGACACTTGATAAGCATCCTCAATCATGTCTGCCATCAGTTCGTCGGCATCCACTACAGTACCTTCGCGGCTCTTCATCTTTCCGTTTGGCAGTTCCACCATACCGTAAGAGAAGTGAACGAGGTCCTTGCCCCATTCGAAACCGAGCTTGTCGAGCAAGAGTGAAAGCACTTGGAAATGGTAGTTCTGCTCGTTGCCCACCACGTAAATCATCTTGTCGATAGGATAGTCCTCGTAGCGGAGTTTGGCAGTACCGATGTCCTGTGTCATATAGACCGAAGTGCCATCGCTACGGAGCAAAAGTTTCTCGTCGAGTCCGTCGCTGGAGAGGTCTGCCCAGACGGAGCCATCCTCGCGACGATAGAAGAGTCCCTTTTCGAGTCCTTCGAGCACTTTCTCCTTGCCTTCGAGGTAGGTGTCCGATTCATAATATATCTTGTCGAAGGAGACGCCCATCATCTTGTAGGTCTCATCAAAACCTGCATACACCCATTCGTTCATGGTCTTCCACAACTGACGCACTTCAGGGTCGTTGTGCTCCCATTTCACAAGCATCTCATGCGCTTCCTTGATGAGCGGTGCATCCTGCTTTGCCTTCTCCTTTGCTTCTTCTTCTCCCATGCCATCTGCAATATATTGCTTGGCAAGTTCATCACATTCAGCTTTGTAGTGCTTGTCAAACAGGACGTAGAAGTCGCCAATGAGGTGGTCGCCTTTCTTACCAGCAGTCTCTGGTGTAACACCGTTGCCCCACTTTTGCCAAGCCAGCATCGACTTGCAGATGTGGATGCCGCGGTCGTTCACGATATTCGTTTTCACCACCTTGTTGCCGTTTGCCTCGATGATTCGAGCCAAAGCCGAACCGAGGAGGTTGTTGCGCATGTGTCCGAGGTGGAGCGGTTTGTTGGTGTTGGGCGATGAATATTCAATCATCACGAGTGGTGAATCGTTGGTTGCTTCCTTGAAGCCGAATTTCTCGTCAGCGCTGATTTCATTGAGCAACTGAATCCATGATGCAGGCGAAACGACAATGTTGAGGAATCCCTTCACCACATTGTAGTTGGCCACCACATCCTGTGCGTTATCCTGCAAATACTTTCCGAGTTCAGCAGCCACGTCTTCTGGCTTCTTGCGTGCAATTTTCACAAATGGGAAAACCACGACGGTGAGGTGTCCCTCAAATTCCTTCTTGGTTTTCTGCAACTGAACCTGGTCGGCAATAACAACTGCATCGTAGAGTGCCTTCACGCCTGCTACGACTGCCTGAATGATTTTCTCTTCTATAGTCATGTATCTAAAAAATTTGTGTGCAAAGATACTGCAAATATTTCACTTGGCAAAATATCGTTTCTCTTTACACCACTTTTTGCGTTGGTCGCTCTGTAGGAGCATCGTCTTGTTGTGCGTTTTTCTTATCCAATTCCAAGAACCGTATGATTCTCTCCCTCAGTTTCTGATAGGCTTCGCAGTCGTGGTAGTTGGTGTTGCGGCGAAGCATCTGATCTACAGGGCACTGGCTATGTTGGTAGCTCGACAGTTCGTTGTCCATCTGAATTTTGTGGTCACCTGCTAAGCGTTTGATTTCCTTTTCGCGCTCTCGTCGGAGCAAGGTGCAGACAGGGTCGAGCGCTGCCATGATCACATTCTCGAAGAGGTGGTGCCCCTGTATATATAAATAGGTGTTGTCGGGACGGATGTCGAGTTTCAGCAGTTCCTCCTTCAGAGGGCGCAGCTTTCCTTTCGCTTCGGGATAGTTGCGCTGCATCCAAGCCACCTTTCGGTTCACCTTCTTCCTCACCGCGTCGAGAGCCGTGGATGGTTTGAAGAGGTTGAGGTTGTCGATGGAAATGAAGTTGCAGAACGAATTGAGTGGCAGGTCGCGGTAACGCTGACGGCGGTAGAGCCACACGCTCCAGATGAACAGTTCGTAGATGATTTCGCTATATTCCTTCAGGTAAGCCTCAAAGTCGAAGATGTTGCGGTCGTTGAGCGTTGCCATCACGCACACCTGATGAAGCGAAGGCGCATAGCACTGGTAGTTCTCGATGGCATAGACTACGGTGTGGATGACGTAGGGATTTTCAAGCATGGCCTTGGAGAATGAAGTGTGGCCTTGCATCAGATAGTCGATGTCGGCATCCACGCAGGCAATCATGCACTGCCCGAGGTTTTCGCCCAACTGGTTGGTCATGGCTTGCTTCTTGCCGCGTGATAGGTCGGTCCTCGATGGCAACATCACCTCAAATTCGCGTTCGTCGTTCTCGAACTCTTGGAACACATTGCGCCAGAAGAATATGTCATCATAGCTTTCCACGTAAGCGATGATGCGTCTCTTCTTCTTGCCGCCTGGGCGAAGTCGGTTGCTTGCCTCGAAGTAGCGTGAGGTGATATTTCCGGTGAGTTTCTTGCTCATTACTTGTCGCTTCGCTTTTTAATTTTATAGCGTGAAGTGTGGAGTGTGAAGCGTGGAGCGATTCCATTCGGAAGGCATTTTCACTTTTCACTCCTCACTGGTTTCAAGTTTCAAGAATCCTTTTAATCCTTTAAATCCTTGATTTATTTTTCACAACGGAAAAATCGGAAATTATTCGGAAAAACGGAAATATTTGTGAATCATCTGATGAAAAGAATCTTTCTTTTCTGTTTTTCTGTACTTTTCCGTTATTTCCGTTGTTTCTTTAAAATCCTTTAAATCCCTGATTCACTGCTCATTTAGTTGCTGATTTCGTTCACTTCCGTCACGAGGTCCATCCATCCGTCCATGATGAGGGCAGGGGAGTGGGTGGAGAGGATGATTTGGGCATTCGGGTTGAGCTTACGGATGAGTCCGATGAGCTGCTGCTGCCATTCGATGTGGAGACTGATTTCGGGTTCGTCCATCAGGAGTGCATAGTGTTCTCGGTTTTCCACAAGCACGGTGAGCATGATGACGAGCAGTTGCTTCTCGCCCGAACTCAGCTGATAAGGCGTGAGCGTTTCCCCATTCTGGAAGAACTGTATTTCGTTGTTCTTGCGGTCAATGGTCTTATTCGTGTCGCTGAAGAGTTGGTCGATGAGGTCCTGAAACTGTGTCTTTGGCTTCGATACCTCTGCGGCAAGCATTGCATCCTCGGGGTTGCCCGATGTGAGCAGCTCGATGATGCGGTTGCCGATGTTCACCTGATAGTCGAGGTATCGCTTCTGCAACTTGTAGATTTGCCAGTCAAGTTCAGTCTTCACGCGCGAGTCCGAGAGTTTTTCGAGCAGGTCGGAGTGAAGCAAAGGACGGTCGAAACTGCGGATGACATCGAATTTCATGCAGGTGGCATCTTCGGGGTAGAGGGTGATGCTGACGTTCTTGCCCACTTCGCCTGCATGGAGTTCACCCGAGTCGATGAGGTGGAGTCCCTTGGCAGAGTGGTTGATGATGGTACTCTTGCCCACACCGTTAATGCCGCTGAGAATATTCACGTCGGGGCGCAAGTTCCACACGATGTGCCTGCCGCCTTTCCAGAGTGCCTTGATTTCAATGCTGCTGATATATTCCGCTTGTTTTCCCATAGCTTTGCGTTTTTTGACTTTTACCTTGCAAATATAGTGAAAAGAATAATTGGTGGATATAGAAATGCCAAAAAAAATGAAAGGAGCAGATGCAGCATAGCCACATTCTGCTCCTTCTATGCTTACTGTTGAGAGTCATTCTTGGCTCTCTCTCTTATTGTTTGAAATCGCTTCCATTCACGGTTACGGTTCCTCCCGTGTTACTGTATTTGCCTTTCACACTGATTCCCGTTGCTGAATTGCTGGTGGTGATGGCAATGGTGCCTGCTGTGACGGTCATGTTGTTATCCGAGCGGAGACCCATGCATTTCGTGTTGTCGGCAGTATAGGTACTACCCGTTGCAGAGAGTGTCACGTTGGTGCCGTTCCAATAGGTGTTGCCACCATTGAGCACGGTGTCGCTGGCTGAAGTGGTTTTCTTGGCCTTCAAGCCTCTTGCGCCAGCTCCTGAAACTGTCCCTTGGATGGTGCCGCCGTTGAAATAGCCTGCATAGCAACAACGGATGCCTTCAGAAATGTTTCCTGTCACGTTGAGGTTCAGCGTTCCGCCATTCATATAGATGATGGAGTCTGCTTTCAGTCCAGCACCGTCAGTTTGGCTCACGTTGAGGTTGATGGTTCCTCCGTTGATGATGGCAGTGCCGTAATCATCGCAGTCGATGCAGTCGGAACTGCAGTTGTTCACAGTGATGTTTCCACCGTTCACGATGAGGCGGTTGTCCTCATAGTCGGCAGGCAGTGCACTACCGTCGCCACAGTGGATGCCGTCGCTCTTTGCGCCGAGGATGTTCACGTCGCCAGTCGATGACTTGAACTGTAGGTATTCGCCAATCTTCATGGCATGGGAAGAATTGCCTGTCACGTTGAGTGTGCCCTTGCCCTTCACTTCGAGGTGTCCCTTCACGTAGAGCGCACCTTTCGAAGTGTTCAAAGGACTATCCACAAACGAGTTGGTGGTGCCTTTCTTCATCTTCATCTCAATNTGCGCTTGCCGCAAAGGATGTTGAGGGCAGGAACCGTATTGCCGCTGGTGAGGCTCACACCGTTGAGGTGCAAGGTGAGCTTGTATTCTCCGCTGAGCGTGAACGAGCCGTTGGAGGAAGAACCCGACAGCGTGTAGAGTATTTCCTTGTCGGTTGTGGTTGACATGATGGTGACGTGTCCACCATTCGTGCTGGCCGTCACCACGTTCTTCAGAGAAGCAGGAATGTTAACGGTGGCACTTGTTTCGTTCCACACGATGTCCACACTTTCGAACTGAGGTTCTGCGAAAGTGATGGAGTCGATGTCGCTGATGTTGTAGGTGGTGCCAGCGATGGTCACTTGAGTTTGGTCGCTGGAGAAGACCACTTCGGATGGGTCGGTCAGCGTGACATCGTCAGCATCGAAACCATCGCACAAGTATATTTTCTGAGCGTGCAGGGAGAGTGCGCCCAGTGCGAGGATGGCTGTGAGTAAGATAGATTTTTTCATCATTGGGGTGGGTAAAATGGGAATTGTGGGAATTTTTGGAATGATGGGAAGGATGTTATTTCTTCACAATCTTGAAACTCTGTCCATTCACATTCACTACGTACACGCCCTTCGACAAGCGGGAGAGGTTGATGCGCTCAGCATCGGCTGACTCAGAAGCTACGAGTGCGCCGCTTGGCTGATAGACTTGAACCTTGCCTTGCAGTCCGTTGAGAGAGAGCGTCGTGCCGTCCCAGGCGATGTTGCTGTCGGTGCTGATGCTACTGATACCTGCCGATGTGCTGCTGAAATACATCTGCGAGATGGAGGAGATGGCGTACGATGTGCTGGCGCCGTTCGACGTGGTGACAACCACATTGCCGTTCTCGAAAGTGATTTTCTTCAAACTTGCTGTGGCATAGCTGTCGGTGGCGTTTGCAATGACGTTGAGATAGTAATCGTCAGCCAGACAAGTGAGGCTAAACAGAGCAGCGAAGGCTGCTAAAAAGATTTTTTTCATATTGGTGTGTTGTTTGTTTTAGAATTGGAATTTATAGCTCAACCCCACGAGGTGTCCGTTTGGATCGTCATCATCGTTCTCGTGCGAGAAGCGGTACCAAGTGGTGAGCCTGTTCTGCTTGTCGATGTTGAAGTCCAAGCCCGCGGTGTATTTCTGCTTGAAGGTGCTTTTGCCTAGTCCCACGCCGAAATCGACGGATGCAAACGGATTGAGCGGTAGTCCCTTGATGTTGTACTCCACGGTGAACTTGTTGCGGAGAATCCAACGGTTCTTGGCTTCGATGTACTTCTTGTCGGTTTCCTTCAGGTATGGCTCATCGTCGTCGTTGAGGCGATACTTATAGCGGTTGATGGAGTCGGCAGAAGCATAGTGGTTGTACTGCAAGGTCTCCTTCAGCGAGAAGCTCCATCGCTTCGATGGCTTGTAGTTGAAGCTGACAGCAAGGTTGCCACGATAGCGGTTGCGCTTGAAGCGTTCCTCTACGTTGTAGCCCTTGTAGTAGTCCTCTTCAGTGCCAACGAGCGCACCCGATGCGTCGTAAGCGAAGTCGTCGTATTTCTTTGAACAATCCTTGAGTTTCTGCTGCAGAATAAAGTCAAAACCGAGGCTCGACTTGATGTTGAACTTCTTGTCGCGCGTCTGGAAGAGGCGATAGCTCACGCCTATGCTGGCCATGAAGCGCTCCATGTCCTTGCTGTCGTCCTGACTGCGGAAGGCGATACCTGCTTCCACGCTGAGTCCTGGCTTGATTTTCTTCTCTACTTCCACGCTGAGCTCACCACCGAAGTCGTCGCCGTCGTCCTGTGCAACAGCATTGGCAGAGCAGAGCAGCAAGGCCGTAGTAATCAGCAATATGTTTTTTCTCATGAATAATCCTTGTTTAGTCATATAGTTTTGGCATCTTGTCGAGCGATTCAGCTTGGTCGTTGTCCGCATGGAAATAGATTTTGATGAGAGCCATGTCCTTGAGGAAGTCGATGGAACCAATTTCGAGGTTGGTGATGTCGAGTCCTGTGCGCTTCTTCAAGTCTTCCATCAGTTCTGGGCGACGCTCAGGCGTGATGAGGTCGATTTTGTCGTACTTCACATATTTCGACGATAAGCCCTTTGCCCAGTTCACGTGTTCCGTTGTCCAGATGACAAGAACAAAGAGCAAGTCGGTGAGAATCAGTTCACCCACAGCTGTCAGTTCGGGCCCGAGAAATTCGGGGTTCTTGCTCGAAATGTCAGCTTCCCAAGCCACGGCGTTGAGCGTAGCCATAGCGATGGTGAGGAAAAGGTATGTCATTTCGCGAATAGGCACCGACTCCGTTCTGTAGCGCATGATGCTGAAGATGGCGAAGAGTCCCATCGCGATACCCGTCTTGATTTTCGAGTCGCCCATGAGGTGGATGAGCATGAAGATGCTGAAGCCCATGAGCAGATAGGTGAAGAAGAAGTCTTTTCTGCGGCTCTTAGGGAAATAGAGCGCGCGTGCTATGATGAAGCAGAAAAGAGAATTGATGATGAGTCGCAAGATGAGGTCGAGGATTCGAAATGAGTCGCTCGTGAGGGTGGAGAGAAATTGATTGATGGTATCCATTGTTGAAATATGAGTTTTCTTGTTTTTTTCTAGTTTTCCCTAGCTTTCCTAGTCTTCCTAGTCATCCTAGCCTAATATACATCATCCTCATAAGGTCTGATGCGATAGGTTTCATCGGCATTGATTTTCTGAAGGAGGCGTAGCTTCTGCTTGAAGTTGTTCTGCTTCAGATGAGGGTCCGTCAGAGCCATGCCGATGCAGCATTTGGAGAAGCCTGTGGGATGGATATGAAGGTCGCGCAGGATGTCCTTGATGGGACTGAAGATGTTTCCGTCGCGCTTCAGTTCGATGACGACGATGTTGCCCGTGTCGCGGTCCAAACCCGTCTCGAAATTGTGGAAACTTACGTTGAAGTCGATGGTGAGTCGTTCCGTCTTCCCCTTGTTCACCAGCGTGATGCGGTTGAAATGGTTTTGCACGATAGGGTGCATATCCTCCAAGTGGAGCTGGGTGCGCTTCCACACGAGTTCGCTGGCGCCTTCCTCCTGCTTGGCAGTTTCCAGACTCTTCACCTGTATGCGTTTCTTCTTGGTGCGGGCATGGTTGTTCTTCTTCTTCACTTCGAGGAAAGTCAGGTCGCCCGAACTCAAGTAGGTCCTCACCCTCACCTTTGTGCGAGTGGCATGGCCATTGTGGTGCTGCATGTACTGCGCATAGTTGTCGGTATCCAAATAGGTGGTGCGGTAAGGACTGATACGGTCGCTGTTGATTTCCTGCACGTAGTATTTCTCCTTCACCAAATGAAGCATGTCGATGAGCTGCCGTTTCGACGCCACAAACTTGGTGTCGATGCGGTTCATCAGCTTGATGCCACTCATCTCGTTGAGGCTGATGGGATCCATTGCGGAAAGCAATTCAGAGATGCTGTTGTCGTAGTTAGGCATAGTGAGATGCTTGCGTGCAAGCGTTGGTTTTGGTGAGTATCAGTTAGTTCGGCTGAAAAACAGGTTGTCGTCGAAGACAATATACCCTATTTGGTTTTGCGCTACAAAAGTAGCGATTAAAATTCACATTGCGAAATGTTTACGTCAAAAAAACACTTATTCTTGCCTAAAAACGAATAATGTCCTATTTTTATTGCATAAAAGACACTTAATAAAAGCAAAAAGTTACAAACAAAACACAAGCATTTTCTTATGGATTGAAAGGAAACATGGCCGATTTCGTGGTGGACTATCATGCTTTTCGTGAATCGACGCTTCGACAACTCTGAACTTCTTTTGGGAATCCACTGAACCTTTCGTGCGCATCAACTAGTTGGTCGAAGGTTCGGCATCGTTGTAACGAGCCTTCGCCATGTCTCTGTCGAACCTTCGCCAGTACAACGACGAGCCCTCGCCTTTTCAGTAAATCCTCAGGAGCGGTTGACTTGAATCGAAGGGGAAAAGCAAAAAAAACGGTAGGAAATTTTGGCATGGTCGAAAAAGCGGAATCATGGAAGCGAAAAATGCTTACTTTTGCAGCCGAAATCAAAAAATGTTTAACCTATTTAAAGTTTGAGTTATGGGAAAATTGCAAGTAAGTGTAAGTCACCAAAGGGTGGGAGTGAATCAGAATCGGAAAATGTATGTGGCACATTTGGTGCGCTACTCAATGATTAGTTTGGAGCAACTGATTCAGATGGCGGCATCCGACTCGGGCATGTCGGAAAGTAATGTGGCGGCAGCGCTCTATGCGTTGGCGACCCAAGTGGAGGAATTGGTGTTGACAGGGCACTCGGTGGATTTGGGTGTGCTGGGCATTCTGAGGGCATCGTTCAGTTGCATGGCAAAGGAGCGAAAAGAAGATTTGAACTACACCTGCATCACGCGTCGTCGCTTCATCTTCACCCCCTCCGACCGCCTGAAAACCGCCCTCTATAATGCTCACGTAGAAGGATTTGGAGGAAAAAGTGCGGATTGAACATAGAACGTGGAAAAAGTGCAACTATAGGAAAGAGTCATCCGTAGTTGCATTTTTGGTTAATTGTGCCCGAAATCAGAAAGATTTTCACGTTGTTTTGTGGATATAACATTTTTATTCGTTATATTTGTATTCAAAATCTGATAATTCAAATTTAGAACTCTTATTACTTTCATTTTCATACTTGATTCAATGACAAAAAACGCGAAAAACATAATGACCTTGAATCATGAGGAAGGAATGAATTTCTTTATGAAATCTGATCAGTTTTATTGCTTATAATAGATAGATAATCAAGTGGAATAATAACGCATGGCATCTTGGAATCATATAGAAATAACTGTTGATGGAAAACTTGTTAAAGCACAAGCTCCTTCGATTGTCTCTGCTAGCCGAAGCACAGACATACCAGCTTTTTATGCTGATTGGTTCTTTCATAGATTAGAAGAAGGTTATTCAGCTTGGACAAATCCGTTCAATGGAGTAAAGAGTTATGTGTCTTATAAGGACACTCGTTTTATCATTTTTTGGTCGAAGAATCCCCGTCCATTGTTACCACATCTTGATTATTTGAAAGGACATAATATTGGTTGCTATATCCAATATACACTTAACGATTACGAGAAAGAAGGACTGGAACGTGGTGTGCGCCCCCTGGCAGAACGAATAGATACGTTCAAGTTGTTGGTGAACAAGTTGGGTTTAGGAAGTGTTATTTGGCGGTTTGACCCAATGATATTAACAGATGACATTTCGATTAGTGAACTACTTGATAAGGTTCAGAATATTGGTGAACGGTTAAAGGGCTATGCAGAGAAGTTAGTATTCAGCTATGCTGATATTCTGAGCTATCGAAAGGTGAAAGCAAATCTTGAAAAATGTCATATTCCTTATAATGAATGGACAGAAGAGCAGATGGATGAATTTGCTCGTAAGCTTTCTAATATGAATAAAGAATTAGGATGGAATTTTCAATTAGCCACTTGCGGTGAGAAGATAGACTTAAAGAAATATGGTATCTTGCACAATCGCTGCATAGACGGAGACCTAATCGCGCGATTGGCATGGCAGGACAAAAAGCTAATGGACTTCATGAAGGTGAAGATAGAGGAAATTCCTGCACCATCTTTGTTTGGCGAGCATGAATTACCTCAAGGTGCCATTCTTTTGCCAAAGAATAAATATTTTATCAGCACACACAAAAAAGATTCAGGACAGCGGAAGTTTTGTGAATGTATGGCATCGAAAGATATTGGTGAGTATAATACCTGTCCCCATCTATGTGAGTATTGCTATGCTAATACAACAAAGCAGATGGCAATAGACAATTGGAAAAGACACCTACAAAACAAAGGATCTGAAACAATAACAGGGAAATGAAAGAGAGTAAGACGACATACGCATATTTAATAGAACACATGCACAACCCTACATTTCAAAAGGTTTGGGATATCGCATATGACTTTGTTCACAAACTTCCAAGTGAATTGTGTGATGAATTACATGAATCGCTGAATAGAGGTGTTGACGTTTTGGACTCAGAGCCTCTTCTTCAAATGTACATTTATTCATTTGGGAAGATGCACAAAGCAAAACTTATGCATGCTTTTAACCATATACAAGATAGGGCTATCAAAAAAGACAAAATAGAAATTATTGATTATGGTTGTGGTCAAGGTTTGGCTTCGCTATGTTATCATGACTTCATAAAAGAGCATAATCCACTGCAGAAAGTCACCCGAATTACATTAATAGAACCGTCTCCGCTTGCTCTTTCAAGAGCAGAATTGCTGTGTTCATATTTTTATCCTGAAGCTGAAATTGTTGCTGTCAACAAACGATTTGATGACTTAATAGCTGAAGATATCAAGGTTTCACCGGAAACGCTAACATTGCATCTTTTCTCTAACATTTTGGATGTAGAATCGTATAACTTACAACACCTAATTCAAATCATCTCTAATCTACCATCTGAAAAGAACGAGTATGTGATTGTATCTCCTATCCAAAATACACTTAGGACACAACGGCTTAAGACATTTGCCACAAATTTAGGAGGATTCATCTATTATGAAAACTATCTGGACAAGCGACAGTTGGACGAAGAAAAAGATTGGACTTGTGCAGTTCTTTTGTGTTCAAGCATTTCAAAACAAGAACTGATTGAGTCCGAATGCGACAAAGTGTTCGAAGAAGCACGTTCATTTTTTGACAATAAGGTTATTGATCACAAAGGAGAAGAAAGTATAGCTTTATTTCATAGGTTACAATCTTGTGCCAAGCAAGGAGATAAAAGATGCCAAAACCAACTTGGGATGTGGTTTTTGTATGGTGTCGGTACAGAACAGAATAATGGACTTGCACTTGAATGGTTTATGAAAGCAGCAGAACAAAATTATGCCTCTGCTTTTGGTAATATTGGTAATTTATATCGCAAGGGACTTGGAGTAGAGAGGGATAATAATAAAGCTGTACACTATTACAAAGAGGGAGCCGATAGAAAACACTCAGCCTGCCAGTATCGATTAGGAAAATGTTATCTTGAAGGAATTGGTGTGGATGTCAATAAGGACTTAGCTTTCTCGTTATTTAAGGAATCTTCTATGCAAGGCTATGCTCCTGCTATGTTTATGTTGTATCTATGTTTTCTAAATGGTTGGGGCACATATAAAGACGAAGGTGCAGCTGTTAATTATTTAAAAAAAGCATCAAAGGAGAAACATGCAAAATCTATTTATGTACTAGGCAACTATTACGTGAAGGGAAATATTGTAGATAAGAATGAACAGAAGTCTTTGAAACTATACATAGACTCTGCAAAAATAGGATACGCTCCTGCCCAAGAGAAGTTAGGAGATGTATATAGACAAGGACTATTAGGAAGTGACGAGTCACCTAAAAAATCATTCAACTGGTATCTGAAAGCTGCCGAGCAAGGCAGATCTTCAGCACAGTTCTATGTGGGCTATTATTATGCAAGCGGCTATGGGGTTAAGAAAGATGTGAAACTTGCATTTGAGTGGTATACAAAAGCAGCCGAACAAAAGAGTCCTGCTGCACTAAACAATCTAGCTATTTGTTATGAATATGGGAGAGGTGTAGAGATTGACTTGACAAAAGCAGTATTTTATTATGAAGAATCGGCAAAACAGGGAAATATCACAGCTCAAAAGAATCTTGCCATTTGTTACAAAAATGGAAAAGGAGTTAAATCGGATCCTTGTAAAGTGTTTTATTGGACATTTGAAGCTGCCCGAAATGAAGATGTAGAATCTCAAGGGATGATAGCTTTATATCATTTAAAGGGATATGGGACAGAGAGAGATTTAACTGAAGCACTATTATGGTATGGAAGGTATTATTCTAAGGGCATTCAGATAAATAGTGTTAATGATGCATTTGACTTCTTTCTCAAGAAGGGTGATGAAGGTGATTCGCAGGCTCTCTATATTACGGGGAAATGCTTTCAATACGGAGTTGCCACTGAAAAGAACCATGAAAATGCATTCATGTGTTTTAAAAGAGCAGCAGGATTAGGTCATATAGAATCCCTCATAAAAATACATCGGTTATCATCTTTGTATGATTTGTGTTCCATCAAAGAAGATAAAAAAATATATAAAGATGCCTATGGAGTAAAATATTCAGAGGATAGAAAGGTACTTATAGATGGTGGGTATTTAAAAGGGAATGAATATCAGATAGCAAGAAGCACGAGAATTATTTGCGACAATGCTTTCCATAATGGGAATGTCGGGAAATTAATTATACCTTCATCTGTTATAGCTATTGGAAAGAATCCTTTTGCAGAAGCTGGTTGGGGAAGATGTAATATAAAACAAATCGAATGCCATTCAGAACTGTTCATGGTGTCAGATTTTGCATTATATACAAAAGACAAGAAGAAACTGATTTCTTATTTTGGGAATGCATCCATTGTCACTATACCTGAAGGTGTTGAGACCATAGGTAGTGAGGCATTTGTGGAGAACGAAGATATTAAAGAGATAAAGTTTCCTAACAGTCTATGTTATATTGAGGATGCAGCCTTTAAGTATTGCTTCAATCTGAGGTCAATTTCATTGCCTAGTAATGTTAGGAATATCGGTGAGCAGTGCTTTTATGGGTGTGAGTCTTTAGAAGTGATTTCTTCACTTGGAGAAATAGAAATCATAAGTAAGGAGGCTTTTTATGGTTGCAACATTCAAAAAATCATATTGCCAAAATCCCTAAAAGAAATAGATGACAATGCCTTTAATTCCAATAGCAACTTATATGATATATCACTTCCTGAAAACATGAGAAGAATTGGAAACTCAAGTTTTGCTTTTTGCTCTATTAATCATGTCTTTCTAAATGATGGTTTGATAGAAATTGGCGACTTTTGTTTCTTTGATTGTCCAATTGAATATTTAGCCATCCCATCTAGTATCAAGTCTATAGGAAATAATCCATTTATTGGAACTATGTCTATCGAATGTAAGGATGGTTGTATATATGCTTCAGAAAACGGATTGCTTTATAACAAACAAAGCGGCGACTTAATATCTACATATAGGGAAACGGAGATTGCATTGTATCCTCCAATAACCCATGTTAATTCTTTCGCATTTTATAACTCAGAAGTCACCGATATATTTATGGGAGATAATATCATAAAAATTGAACCCTATGCATTTTATAAAGCACGAAAACTTGAAAAAATGATATGGAAAAGAAGTCATATAAAAGAAATACCATTAGGATGTTTTGGAGACTGCTCTCGTTTAAAAACGTTAGACATCCCTGAGTCTGTTGAAAAAATTCAAAAGGGTTCACTCTTTCATTGTACAGATCTTAAAAGCATCATATTCCATAAATATTTCACAATAGCGTCAAATGATGCTTTTATTACAAATAAACCAACAGATTTGCCGACAAAATATGAGTCTCCGACTATGGAGAGAATCACCAGATTTGAATCATATAAAAGAGAGAATATAGATATAAACAAATTTGAAAAAATAGTTATTATTGTCCCTGCAGGTTGCTCCTCTAATTATTTGTTTTCTGCGATATTTGATTCTTGGAGTGGGAACAACTATGATGATGGCGATTATAATATGGACAGAGAATTCATTATAAAAGAATCTTAGTATCAAATCATTATACGAACATTTGGTATGATAATGCAAGAAGATCAGTATAGATATAAAGCTTCAATCTTTTTGAGAAGAATAATCAAGGCTAGGCAACTCTTTGACAAACACAAGCCATCAATTGGTTTTGTCGGGGAATATCTACTTCGGAACATGCTTCATTCTTTGATATCTCAATCCTATGGAATCTGTCAGGGGTTTGTGACTTACAAAGGTGAAATCTCTCGGCAGTGTGACATTATAATTTACAATAAGGAAAAGAAATCTATCACCAAATCATATGGTGAACTAAAAATAGTCAATGCAGAGAGTGTTGTCTCTGTCATAGAAGTGAAATCATCTTTATCCAAAGAAACATTTAGCTCAACACTAAAAGCCTTTGAGCAACTATATGCTCTAAGAGTAACAAATTGTTTCCTTTTTGTGTATGGGCAACTAACACGAAGAAAATTAGACAATTGGCTTTTCTCTTATAAATATCAAATTTCACATACAGAGCAATACTTTGTTGCAGATTCTTCCTTGTATGATTGGTCTGATATGGAGTGGCTTCCCAATTCTATATTGGCCCTTGAGTCAAACAAATATTTCAAATTAGGATTTATTTCTGAAGATGATGGAGATTCTATTGGATATACTGCATTAAACATTAAAGACAGTAAAGATGCAAAAATTAGTTGCCTTCAAGAGTTCTTTTCAGATATTGTAATGTCAAATTGTGGAGGTACTATAGCTATGGACATAGAGAAATACTCTATCGAAGATGGTATAGAATTATTTAGATTCTAATTGACATTCAAGATATAGGAAATGATAGTAAGGTAAAAAACAATATTGAGATATGACTGAACTCGAATTACAACAAGATTTACTCGGTGAGTATCCATATGAGAATGCTTGATGTGGATTGGAATAAAAGAATAAAGTTCGGAGAAAAGTTCGGAGACGAGAAACTAAAAAACTTCGAGAAATGGGCTTTGTTAAGCGTATAGGTGCTGATTTTGGTGGTGATTGGAAAATCACAACGAAAGAAGACAAATAAAGTTGTATAGATATTATTTGCCTTTTTCACAATCTTTATGAAAGTTTTTGGGAAAAGATTTTAGGAAGTTGATGGAAAAATGTATATTTGCAACTTATTATGAATACAAATAACTACTAATTCTAATTAATATTATGGCAAAGGCACCAGAATTTAAGTATGCACCTATGTTCCAGATGGGACAGGACAAGACGGAATACCGACTGCTGACAAAAGAGGGCATCTCTGTCGGCGAATTCGAGGGAAAGGAAATCGTCAAGGTCTCTCCAGAGGCACTGACGCTGTTGGCTCAGCAAGCATTCCACGATGTGGAGTTCATGCTGCGCCGTGAGCACAACCTGCAAGTGGCAAAGATTCTTCGCGACCCAGAGGCAACGGAGAACGACAAGTATGTGGCTCTGCAGTTCCTCCGCAATGCGGAGACGGCTGCCAAGGGCATCCTGCCTTTCTGCCAGGATACGGGTACGGCTATCATCCACGGCGAAAAGGGTCAGCAGGTGTGGACTGGTTTTGAGGACGAGGAGGCACTGTCGAAGGGTGTGTACAACACCTTCACGCAGGACAATCTCCGCTACTCGCAGAACGCTCCACTGAACATGTACGACGAGGTGAACACCAAGTGCAACCTCCCTGCACAGATTGACATCGAGGCCACAGAAGGCGCTGAATACCGTTTCGTGATGGTGGCAAAGGGTGGTGGTTCTGCTAACAAGACTTACTTCTATCCAATGACCAAGGCAACCATCCAGAACGAAGGCACCCTGCTTCCATTCTTGGTAGAGAAGATGAAGAGTCTCGGTACAGCAGCTTGTCCTCCTTACCACATCGCTTTCGTGATTGGTGGTACATCGGCTGAGAAGAACCTCCTGACGGTGAAGCTTGCTTCCATCAAGTATTACGACTCGCTGCCAACGACAGGTGACGAGACCGGACGTGCGTTCCGCGACGTGGATTTGGAACAGAAACTGCTGAAGGAAGCTTATAAGATTGGTCTTGGCGCACAGTTCGGCGGTAAGTATTTGGCTCACGACATCCGCGTGATTCGTCTGCCTCGCCACGGTGCCAGCTGTCCAATCGGTATGGGCGTTTCCTGCTCTGCCGACCGCAATATCAAGGCAAAGATTAATAAGGATGGTGTTTGGCTCGAAGTGATGGACAGCAACCCATCGGAGTTGATTCCTGAAGAGTATCGTCGTCCAGGCGAAGGTGGCAAGGGCATCGAGATTGACCTGAACCAGGGTATCGACGCTGTACGCAAGGAACTGAGCAAGTATCCTGTATCTACCCGAGTGAACCTGAAGGGTACCATCATCGTGGCTCGCGACATCGCTCATGCCAAGCTGAAGGCACGCTTGGATGCTGGCGAGGGAATGCCACAGTACTTCAAGGACTATCCAATCCTCTATGCAGGTCCTGCCAAGACTCCAGAAGGCTATCCTTGTGGTTCGATGGGACCAACCACTGCAAACCGCATGGACCCATACGTGGATGAGTTCCAAGACAACGGTGCTTCACTCGTGATGATTGCCAAGGGCAACCGTACCCAGCAGGTGACCGATGCTTGTCAGAAGCATGGTGGTTTCTATCTCGGTACTATCGGTGGTGTGGCTGCAGTGCTCTCGCAGTCGAGCATCAAGAGCATCGAGTGTGTGGAATATCCAGAACTCGGCATGGAAGCTATCTGGAAGATTGAAGTGGAGGACTTCCCTGCATTCATCCTTGTGGATGACAAGGGCAACGACTTCTTCAAGCAGTTGAAGCCTTGTGCTGGTTGCACTATTCTGCCTGATTAAGAACGTGAAGCGTGAAGCGTGGAGCGTGAAGTGTGTGAAGTGTTTAATAAGATAGCACATTATGAAGCCGGAATTATTCGCTTTTGAGAAGTTGAAGGCTTATAAATACGCGAGGGCTTTAGTAAGGAGTGTTTATAAACTCTTACGTAAACTTCCCTATGAAGAAAAAGATGCGTTACGTGACCAATTGCAACGTGCTGTAATTTCAGTTCCCTCAAATATTGCCGAGGGTATGGGACGTAAAACGATTAAAGCTAAACAACAATTCATAGAATATTCCTATGGCTCACTAATGGAAGTGCTTTGTCAACTTCAGCTTGCCAATGATTTAGGCTATATTTCTGAAGAGGAATTAAACGAAGAACGTGTACACATTGAAGACACTGCACGCATTATCTCGGGATTATATTCATATTTAGAAACTAAAGAAAAAACTCAAAAAAGAAGTGAAGACAAAGTGTGATGGAGGCTCTATCGCTTCACGCTTCACACTTTACGCTTCACGTTAATAAAAAGATGGAAGACGTAAAAGTATTTTTGAATGCAGCTGAAGAAGACATGGAGATGGCAGCGATGCATCTTGAAGAATGTCTCAGCCGCATCCGTGCAGGAAAAGCCAACGTGCACATCCTCGACGGAATCCGTGTAGATAGTTACGGTTCGATGGTTCCGCTGTCGGGCGTGGCAACTGTAATGGTTCCAGACCCTCGCAGCATCACCATCAAGCCTTGGGACAAGTCGATGTTCAAGGTGATTGAAAAAGCTATCATCGACTCGCCTGTGGGTATCATGCCAGAGAACAATGGCGAAGTGATTCGTTTGGGCATCCCAGCCCTGACAGAGGAACGCCGTAAGGAACTCACCAAACAGTGCTCGAAGGAAACGGAAACTGCCAAGATTTCGGTTCGCAACGCACGCCGTGAGTGCATCGAGAAGCTGAAGAAGAGCGTAAAGAATGGTGTGCCAGAGGATGTGGAGAAGGATGCAGAGGAATCTGTTCAGAAAATCCACGACAAGTACATCAAGAAGCTCGATGCCATGCTCGAGGCTAAGAACAAAGAAATCATGACTGTATAGATGGTAGCCCCCTCCAGCTCCCCTAAGGGGGAGAGAAGCCATCCGGATGGAACCCTCCCCCTTGGGGGAGTTGGAGGGGGCTGTATTTCCCATAGGGACATGCACGGACTGGTCATTAAGAACACGGGTAGTTGGTACACCGTGCGGGCGGATGATGGAACACTCTGGGAGTCGAAAGTGAAAGGCAACTTCCGACTGAAGGGTATTCGTTCCACCAATCCTGTTGCTATTGGCGACTGGGTGGATTTCACACCGCAACCCGATGGCTCTGCGCTCATCACTTCGATTGATGAGCGCACTAACTATGTGATTCGGAAGGCGACCAACCTTTCGAAGCAGTCGCATATTATTGCTGCCAATGTGGACCAGTGCTTCTTGATTGTCACCCTGAAGCAACCTGAAACTGCCACCACCTTCATCGACCGCTTCTTGGCTTCTGCTGAGGCTTATCGCATACCCGTGGTGCTCATCTTCAACAAGATTGACTTACTCAATAAGGAGGATGATCGGGAACTGCTGGAAGGAATGATGCGACTCTACGACACCATCGGCTATCAGTGCGCAGCAGTGTCGGCAGAGACGGGCGAAGGTGTGGAAGCTTTGCGTGAACTGCTGAAGGACAAGGTGACGTTGCTCAGTGGAAACAGTGGAGTGGGGAAGTCCACACTTATTAACAAGCTTTTCCCCAATTTGCATCTCCGAACGAGTGAGATTTCCGATGCCTACAACACGGGAAAGCATACAACTACCTTTTCGGAGATGTACCCAATAGAGGACACGCTCGTGCCTCGTTCGTACATCATCGACACGCCAGGCATCAAAGGTTTTGGCACCTTCGACATGGAACGCGAGGAAGTAGGGCATTACTTCAAGGAGATATTCCGATTCTCCCAAGATTGCCGTTTCAACAACTGCACTCATACTCACGAGCCCAACTGTGCCGTGCGTGAAGCTGTTGAAAGGCATGACATCAGTGAAAGTCGCTATGCTTCCTATCTTTCTATGCTCGACGATAAGGACGAAGATAGGTATAGAGATTAACAGACCCACAGAACCGCAAACTCTAAGACCCTTAGACCCTCCCCTTACCCTCCCTGTGAGGGAGTAGTTAGATTGGGGCTGTTTCTCACAAATCTATCATTTCCCTGAAAATTTCTATTGTTTTAATGAAAAGATTCTTATATATTTTCTTTTTATTTCTATTCGTCTTTTCTACTCATGCCCAGACTTATGAGCAATGGGTGGAGAGAGGTATCAAGGCAGCGGAGGCGGATTCGTTGACGGAAGCGGTGAATTATTTCAAGAAGGCATTGAAACTCAATCCTAAGGATTATCGCAACGCCTTGGTATTCACCAATATGGGGAAGGTGCAGGAATCGATGTACTGGCTGGATACACAGCAAAAGCAACATGCCGCCGATGCCATCGAATCTTATACGATGGCGCTGAGTTTTGCACCCGAGGCGGTACCAATGCTGGAAGCTCGTGGCAAGCTTTACCTCCGACTGGAAAACTATGGTAAGGCACTGATGGATTTCACCACCATTCTCGATGTGGACCCTCATCATGTGGAGGCACGTAGCTTTCGTGCCTATTGCTATTCGCAGAGGCATGAATACGCAGAGGCAAGGATTGACTACCTGCGCGTGCTGGAGGAGGATGCCATCAACTATTCAGCGCAATTAGGTTTGGCTTTGCTTTGCCAAAATACGAACAAGATGACTGAAGCCTTGGAGCGCATCACACTGATGGTGGAAGGACATCCCGACAAGGCAGAGCTCTACAGTGTGCGTGCCAGCATGTATGCCGAAAACAAACAGCTCGAACTCGCCATCATGGACCTCGACAAGGCTGTGGAACTGGAACCAGAAAAACCGAATTATTACCTCTCGCGGGCCTACCTTCATAAGCAGCAAGGCAACAAGCGCCGTGCCCTTGCCGACTTCGAGGCTGCTATCAAGAATGGAGTGCCCAGCGCACAACTCGCCGAAGAGCTGAAGGAGTGCAGATAGACTAACTAACATAATAACATCAAAACAAGTCACCCAATATGAAAAGAATTCTTCTCGCTTTGATACTGCCACTGATGGCATTGTCTTCGTTCGCTCAGACGGACAACATCTTCCATGTGGTTAACCCTGACTACAAGACCAGTCCATTGACAGGCATGACGCGCAAGCATTGGATGGATGCTGCCCAATACATGTTGGAAGGAGCGTTCAGCTATATCCACAATTACGACGATGCTTTCAATTTCCCTAATCAAGGAGGAAAGACTTATCCGCACGAGGGAGGCAACTCTGTGACTTCCAACCTCGAAGCCCTCTGCCGCACCATGTTTGTGGCAGTGCCATTGCTGAAGGCCAATCCCGACTTGGAAATCAATGGCATCAAGGTGGGCGAGTACTATCGCAGACAAATCCACAACCTAAGCGAGCCTGGCAAACCGCTGTATATCAGAGAGCATCAGGGACGTACCAGTCAGACGCTGGTGGAATTTGGTGGTTTGGCTTTGTCGCTTACGGTAATGCCCGAAATCCTTTGGGATCCACTTTCGGCTGAGGACAAAGCTGAGTTTGCCAAACTGATGGTGAGCTATGGCAATGGACCGACGATTGGTTCCAACTGGCGTTTCTTCAATATTTTCATCATGTCGTTCTTCAAGACACGCGGCTATGAGGTGAAGACGGACTATCTCAACGAATTGCTTAACCTCTGTTTGGACAAATACCGTGGTGAAGGTTGGTACAATGACAGCCCTGCATACGACTACTATAGTATGTGGGCATTCCAAATGTATGGCATGATATGGAGCCATTATTACGGAGCACAAATCAATCCCGATGCCAAGGCTCGCTTTGAGGCAAACTTCAAGGACTTGGTGCCTAACTATCCGTTGATGTGGGCGAAGAATGGCGAGATGAACATGTACGGACGAAGCATCACGTACCGCATGGCTACGGTGGTGCCATTCCCGCTGATGGGTTGGCTCGATGGCACTGGCACGGAGGTGAACTACGGATGGATGCGCCGCTTGGCTTCAACCACGCTGCTACAGTTCTTGCAGAATCCAAACGTGATGGTGGACCGCATCCCTTGTGTGGGCTATTATGGTCCTTTCGAGCCTTGTGTGCAAATCTATTCTTGTCGAGGCAGTGTGTTCTGGATGGGTAAGGCGTTCTTGGGCTTGCTCGTGCCTGAGGACAATCCATTCTGGACTGCGAAGGAAAATAATGGCCCTTGGGAGAAGGAATTCAAGAAGGGACAAGTGTATAACCACTTCATGAAGGGTACGAATATTCTTGTGACGAACTATCCTGATATGGGCGCTTCCGAAATCCGTGCATGGTGCAAGGAAAAGGTGGCAAGTGACTGGCAGAAATTCCGTTCGGGTGAGAACTACAACAAGTTTGCCTATAATACTGCCTTTCCTTGGATGGCAGACGGCAAGAACGGCGAAGTGAGCCAGAACTATGCCATCAAGAACAAGAAAGGCGAATGGGAAGTGCTCCGCCTCTACGACTTTGTGAGTTTCGAGGATGGAATCTATCGTCGTGATGCTGTGTTGGAAACCGATGAGAACGTGAAGTTCAATCTCGCCGAAATACCTCTGCCTAACGGTGTGCTGCGTGTGGATCGAGTGACATTGCCAAAGGCATACGAAGGCTCTACCCATGCACTACGATTGGGTAGCTACACTGTCCCTAAGTTGAATCAGGACATCAAGACGAGTACGCTCACCAAGCCACGCCTTGCCAGTTGTGTGGATAATGGTGTCTATCAGATAGCCATGAGCGACCTTAAAAATGGGCAGGCTGTAAAGAGCCAAATCGTAACAGGCGAGGATATGCATCCGATGAGCGAGACTTGTGCTCTGTTGGCTGGCGACTATTCGTTGAGCGAAGGAAGCCACATTATCATCACGCTTCAAGTGTGGAAACAAAGCGGCAAACGCTTCTCGAAGAAGGAATTAGGTGTGGTTCGCTCTGTGGAAGAACGAGGCAATGAGGTGGTCATCACCTTCGGCGATGGTAGCCAAAAGGCCGTAAAATTCAACTAAATGGCCGAAATCGAGCCGAATAAACAATTTAATACGTAAAAAATTTGGCGTAATTGAAAAAATAATCGTACCTTTGCAAAAGAAATGAAAAGGAGGGGCTCGCGGAGTTCCTCCTTATTATTTGTTAAATCTTGTTGTTAGTTTTTCATGATTGACAAAAACAAAGTGAGAGAGCTGGCTGAGGAATGGCTCAAAGACAAAGAATATTTCCTCGTAGATGCCTCAGTGGATGCCAATAATAGCATCGTTGTTGAAATCGACCACAAAGATGGAGTTTGGATTGAAGATTGCTGTGAACTGAGCAAGTTCATCGAGGGGCATCTGGACCGTGACGTGGAAGACTATGAATTGGAAGTGGGCAGTGCTGGCATAGGTCAGCCGTTCAAGGTGCTTCAGCAGTATGTGAACAGCATTGGTTACGACGTAGAACTTCTGACGAAGGCGGGCAAGAAGATGGAAGGTACACTCACGGCTGCCGACGAAGAAGGCTTTACCGTGGAGGTTCCTGTGAAGCAAAAGCTGGAAGGACAGAAGCGTCCGCAGATGGTGGATGTGGAGCATCGCTTCGGATATGATGATGTGAAGTGGGTGAAGGCGGTGATTGATTTCAAATGATGAACAGAAGAAAGCTTTGAGATTGAAATAGAATAACAGAAATATGTCAACAAATGAGGATGATGGCAGGGACTTTTCTCCCGCAGGTTCATCGTTTCATTTAATTTGTAAGTAAATGGCTACAAAGAAAGCGAATCAGGGCGTCAACCTGATTGAAACTTTTAAAGATTTCAAGGAAACGAAGCATATCGATAGAACTACGCTCGTGAGCGTTATCGAGGAATCGTTTCGTAGTGTGATTCAGAAGATTTATGGTCACGACGATAATTTCGACGTGATTGTCAACCCCGACCAAGGCGACTTCGAAATCTATCAGAATCGTGAAGTGGTTCCTGATGGGGAAGTAGTGGATGAGTCAAGTCAGATTTCCCTGTCGGATGCACAGAAGATTGACGAGGACTATGAAGTGGGTGAGGACGTGAGCCAGAAGGTGAACTTTGAGGATTTCGGTCGTCGTAACATTCTGACGCTTCGTCAGACGATGGCTGCCAAGATTCTGGAACTGGAGCACGACAACCTTTACAACAAGTACAAGGAGAAGGTGGGCCAGATTATCACTGCCGAGGTGTATCAGATTTGGAAGCGCGAGATGTTGCTCCTCGATGAGGAAGGCAATGAATTGCTGCTGCCAAAGACTGAGCAGATTCCAGGCGACTTCTTCCGCAAGGGTGAAGCAGCTCGTGCTATCGTGCTCCGTGTGGATAACCTCAACAATAACCCAAAGATTATCCTTTCGCGCACTGCTCCTGAGTTCCTCGAACGACTGTTGGAGAACGAAGTGCCTGAAATCAACGACGGCTTGATTACGATTCACAAGATTGTTCGTATCCCTGGTGAAAGAGCTAAGATTGCCGTGGAGAGCTACAACGAACGCATCGACCCTGTGGGTGCCTGCGTAGGTGTGAAGGGTAGTCGTATTCATGGTATCGTGCGTGAATTGCGCAATGAGAACATCGATGTCATCAACTACACCAGCAATTCGAAGCTCTACATTCAGCGTGCGCTGAGTCCTGCCCGCATCTCTTCCATCAATCTCGATGAGGAGAACAAGAAGGCAGAGGTGTACTTGCAGCCAGATCAGGTGTCGCTTGCCATCGGTAAGAATGGTTTGAACATCAAGTTGGCAAGTATGCTCACAGGTTATACCATCGATGTATTCCGCGAACTGAACGAGAACGAAACGGACGACGAAGACATCTACCTCGACGAGTTCAAGGACGAAATCGAAGATTGGGTCATCGAAGCTATCAAGGGTATCGGTCTCGACACAGCCAAGAGTGTGCTCAATGCACCTCGCGAAATGATTGTTGAGCAGGCAGACTTGGAAGAAGACACTGTTGACCACGTGCTCGAAGTGCTTCGTGCTGAGTTTGAGAATTAGTCCGACGCTTGATGCGATTGACTTGAAACGTGAAGATAATAAAAAACAATTAATAGAAAGATAATACATGCCTGTTAGACTGAACAAAGCACTAAAGGAATTAAATGTGGGAATCAACACCGTGGCTGAATTCCTGCAAAAGAAAGGGAAGGCGTTGGAAGATGCCAGCCCTAATGCGAAGATCACGGATGAGCAGTATGCACTGCTTATGACTGCTTTCGGTGCTGACAAGAACAAGCTCGAGGAAGTGAAGCGCGATATTCAGTCGCGCAAGGAGAAGGAACAGAAGGAGCGTGAAGAGCGCCGTGAACAGCTGCAGCGCGGAAAGGCGGAAAAGAAAAAACAGGAATTGTTCCGCACCGATTCCGAGCCAAAACAGAAATTTAAGTTAGTCGGCAATATCAAGGATATTCAGTCGAAAGGCAAAGAATCTACCCCTGCTGAAGAGCAAACGGTGGAGGAGACAGTCGCTGTTGTGGAAGAAAAGACCACTGTCGTGGAAACACCAGTGGTGGAGGCTCCTGCTACTCCTATAGAGAAGACGCCAGAGGCCGCTGTCGAGACCGAGAAGGTGGCAACTCCTGTGGCAGAACAGCCAAAGACCGAGACGGCAGAGGTGGAAATGAAAGAAGAAAAACCAGCTACGTCGGTTGAGGATAAGCCAGAGGATAATCCTGCTACTTCTGAAGCAGAGGAAGACTTGGAGCAGATATATGGGCCAGATGAAGATGATGATGACGAGGACGAGTCGGAAATCATCAAGCCAACGATACGCGAAGCAGGTGTGGATGCCGATGGTGTGTTCCGCACTCAGACTCCAGATGCTGGTCTCCAGTTCAAGAAAGTGGGTTTCATCGACCTGAATGCTATCAATTCCAAGACTCGTCCCGACAAGAAGAGCAAGCAAGAGCGCAAGAAAGAGCGTGAGGAAAAGGAACGCGAGCGCAAGGCTCAGCAAGCTGGTCAGCAGGGTGGACAGCAGAATGGTCAAGCCACTGGTCAGAAGAAGAAGCGTAACCGCATCGACAAGCAGAAGGTGGATATCGTTTCAGCTGCCAGTCAGATTAAGGAAAACCCAGGCAAGAAGAAAAAGAACCAGCAACCAGGTGGTGCTCAGAATCAGCAGCCAGGCGCTGGCAAGAATAAGAAGGGCAAGAAGGGACAGGCACCTGCTAGGCAGGCAGAACTCACTGACGAGGAAGTAGCAAAGCAGGTAAAGGAGACACTCGCACGCCTCACTAACAAGCAGATGAAGAAGGGTGTGAAGTATCGTAAGGAGAAGCGTGAGAATATCCACAACCGTATGGCAGAACTCGAGCAGGAGGAAAATGCAGAAAGCAAGATTCTGAAGCTGACCGAGTTTGTGACGGCTAACGACCTTGCTACGATGATGAACATTCCTGTCACGAAGGTCATAGGAACCTGTATGTCAATCGGCATCATGGTGTCAATCAACCAGCGCCTCGATGCTGAAACCATCAATCTGGTGGCAGAGGAATTCGGATTCAGCACTTCTTATGTGAGTGAGGAAGTGAGCAATGCCGTAGAGGAAGTGGAGGACAAGCCAGAAGACCTCGTGCCTCGCGCACCAATCATCACGGTGATGGGACACGTTGACCACGGTAAGACTTCGCTCCTCGACTATATCCGCAAGACGAATGTGATTGCCGGTGAGGCAGGTGGTATCACCCAGCACATCGGTGCTTACAACGTGAAGATGCAGAACGGCAAGCATATCACTTTCCTCGACACACCAGGTCACGAGGCATTTACTGCCATGCGTGCTCGTGGTGCACAGGTTACCGATATTGCCATCATCATCATTGCAGCCGACGACGACATCATGCCACAGACCAAGGAGGCCATCAGTCATGCTGTGGCAGCCAACGTACCAATGGTGTTCGCCATCAACAAGATTGATAAGCCAGGAGCTAATCCTGAGAAAATCAAGGAGCAGTTGGCTGCGATGAACTACCTCGTGGAAGACTGGGGTGGTAAATACCAAAGTCAGGACATTTCTGCCAAGAAGGGCATCAATGTGGACTTGTTGATGGAGAAGGTGTTGCTGGAAGCCGAAGTGCTCGACCTCAAAGCTAATCCAAACCGCAAGGCAACAGGTTCGGTCATCGAATCCTCGCTCGACAAGGGACGAGGCTATGTGGCAACGGTTCTCGTGCAGAACGGTACACTCCGACAAGGTGATATCGTCTTGGCAGGAACAAGTTGGGGACGTATCAAGGCCATGTTCAATGAGCGTGGTCAGCGCATCCAGCAGGTACTTCCAGCAGAACCAGCCCTCATCCTTGGATTGAATGGTGCACCAACGGCCGGCGACCAGTTCCACGTGATGGAAACAGAGCAGGAAGCCCGCGACATTGCCAACAAGCGCGAACAGCTCA
>CADBXS010000017.1 GCA_902798705.1 uncultured Bacteroidales bacterium | reverse complement strand
CGAGGCTCATGCCGTCGATGCGGAACGTGTCCACGTCGAAGCCGAGCGTCTTGGCCATGCGCAGATGCTGCGCCTTGAGCATCTCGTAGCGTTCGCGGAAGTCGGAAGCCAGCGTGTCGCCCACGCGGAGGCCTGTGCGGGCTATCTTGTCGGTGTAGGCGGGGCCTATGCCTTTCAGCGTCGAGCCAATCTTCATGTTGCCCTTGGCCTGCTCGTTGGCGGCGTCCATCATGCGGTGGCTGGGCAGTATGAGGTGGGCCTTCTTGCTGACGTAGAGGTTCTGCGTGGCGTCCACGCCCTTGGCGGCCAGCTCCTCGATCTCCTGCTTGAAGATGCGGGGCTCTATGAGCACGCCGTTGCCTATGAGGTTCAGCTTGTCTTTATGGAAGATACCTGACGGTATGATATGCAGCACATGCTTCATGCCGTTGAACTCGAAGAAACCCTTCTCGCGGGCGTCGGCGGTATCCTGGGACACACCGTAGTAGTCCAGGATGGCCTGCGTCTTGGAGATGGCGATGCCGCCCAGGCGCGCGGTGAACAGCCAGTTCAGGGTGAGGCCGTTCCAGCCCAGGTGGCCGCCCCAGGAGAGGCGATGCTTGGCGTCGGTGGAACCGGCGTAGATCATGTCCTTCTCGTCGTAGTCGGCGATGATCATGCCGTCGGCGTTCAGCTTGTAGAAGCCGTGCTCGTCGGTGGCGATCGTGGTCACGTACACGTCACCGAGGGTGCCGCCTTCGTACAGGAAGTTGTTCACGCCGCCGAAACCGCCCATGGGCAGGCCGTTGCCGTCACGCATCGTGCCGCTCACGGGATCGCGGAACTGCAGGTCCACGATCTTGTTCTTGTTCCAGGTCCAGGTGAGGTAGGTGCCGTAGTTCCACTTGCCGCGGCTGTCGTCGAAGCGGAGAGCCATCTCGACGCCGGTGTTGTCCACGCGGCCGCCGTTCAGGTACATGTCCGTGCTGAGGGAGGTGGTGGAGATACGGGGATCGTAGAACTGGTTGAAGGTCTTCGCGTAGTAGTAAGTCGCGTCGATCTGCAGCTTGCTGTCGAAGAAATGGATGTTCGTACCGAGTTCCCAGGACTTCGTGCGCTCAGGGACGAGTTCGGTGTTGCGGCGGCGGGCGCTGGTGGCGACGTTGCCGCTCACCTGCTCGTGGCGGGGATCCAGCAGGAACAGGGACGGATCCGGCGCGTTACCCACTTCCGAGTAGGAGCCGCGGATCTTCCAGTACGGGAAGAAGGAGCTCTTCAGGAACGGAAGGAGCTCGGTCACGATACCGGAAAGGCCGATGGTCGGATAGGTGATGCCGCCGGCCGTGTACAGCGCGGAGTTCCAGTCCACGCGGTAGGTCATGTCCAGATAGACCTTGCTGCGATAACCCAGCTGGGCGTTCGCGAACACGGACTGGTTCTGGTAGCGGTAACCGCGGGAGGAAAGCAGCGTGTGGGAGCTGTTCTGGTCGATGTTGCTCAGGTCGAACTTGTTGTTGACGGTCGGAGAGGTTCACCACGTTGTCACCGAAATACTTGTTGAAGGTGGCGAGGACCTCGCCGAACTTCTGCTCGGTGTACTGGTTCACGCGGCCGTAGAAGCCGTGCTTGGAACCTTCGGTGAAGAGGGTGTTCGTGGAGGCGTCGAACTTGCGCTCCTGGACCTCGTCGGTGCGGTCGTACTTGGCGCGGGCGCTCAGGGTCAGCCACTTGAAGGGCTTGTAGGAGAGCTGTCCGGAACCCATCATACGGTTCTTCTGGTTCTGCCACTTCTGGTGCTCGGTGATCCAGTAGGGATTCTGCATCGAGTGCTCGAAGTCGTAGGGCCAGTACTGCGTCTTGATGTTGCGGCCGGCGTCATAGCGCTCGTACACGCCCACCTTGGAGAAGTCGTCTCCCGCCGGGAACAGGTACACCGGGACGATCGGGTTGCCGTATTCGCCCTGGGCGATCATGTTCTGCTCGTCCACGCGGCCGTAGGTCATGTTCACGTCCATCGTGAGGATGTCCTTCACGAGGTCGGTGGTGTTGCGGAAGGAGAGGTTGTAGCGGTCCACGTTGTTGTTGTGGACGATGCCACGGGCGTTCGCGACGGCGGCGGAGACGTAGGTCTGGCTGCGGTCGGTACCCGTCGAGAGGGCGATGGAGTTCACCTCGTTCACGCCCGTCTGGAAGAAGTCGCGCGGGTTGTAGGTGGACGGGGTGTCCAGCTTCGCGCCCCAGCTGTAGTAGGAGCCGGGGGAGGACGGGCCGTACGTGTTCTGGAACTGCGGCATCACATAGGCGCGGGAGAGGGTCGTGGAGTTCGAGTAGTCGATGTCCAGCCGGTCCTTGCCGCCCTTCTTGGTGGTGATGATGATGACGCCGTTCGCCGCGTTGGCACCGTAGAGGGCCGCCGCGGACGGACCGGAGAGAACGGAGATGGACTCGATGTCATCCTGGTTCAGGGTGCCCATGACGTCACCGGTCTGGCCGGCGCCGGCATAGACGCCTTCCGGCTGGGATCCGCGCAGGGACTGCATCGGGATACCGTCGATCACATACAACGCATTGTTGTTGTTGGAGATGGACTTGGAACCGCGCATCACGATACGGGATGCGCCGCCCGCGCCCGTGGAGGACTGGCTGATGGATACGCCCGCCACCTTGCCGTTCAGGCCGTTGACGAAGGAACCCACCGGACTCACCGTCTCCACTTTGGCCTGCTGGACATTGTAGGAGAGGGATTTTTCCTCCTTGCGGATACCCATGGCGGTGACCACCGTCGCGTTGAGCGCGATGTTGTCCGACGCCAGGGTGACATCGATGACCGAACGGCCTCCGATCTGCTCGACGGCGTCTTTCTGGCCGATGTAGGAGAAGCGGAGGGCCTCCGCCGAAGCCGGGACGGTGATCGAGTAGCGACCGTCCAGGTCGGTGATGGCACCCACCGAGGAATCTCCCTCCACGACGACACTGGCGCCGATGAGCGGTTCTCCGAAGTCATCGGTGACGGTACCCGTGATGGTCCGGTTCTGGGCCAGGGCGAGTCCGCCAGCGATGAACAGCCCGGACAGGACCGCGAGGGTCCTTGTCAAGACTTTCTTTAGTTGGAAACTCATAAGGTTGATTGGTTGGTTGATAATGTGTTATGTTATATTTTGTTCCGTTTTTGTTAAAAAATCCAACAAGAGGTGACGCAAATAGAACACGGCTTCAAACCTTGACGGGGAAATACGTACTCCTTATTTATATTATATATATTAGGGGCGACAAACAATAAAATTCATAAAAGAGCATTAAATTCATTTTTTAACTATTAATCAATTAACACTAAAAAGAATGGGAAAAAGATTATGGTTGTTCCTTGCTGTCTGCTTTGCGTCAGTCAGCATGGCTTTCGCCCAGCAAACGGTGAAAGGTACGGTGATTTGTGCAGACGACAATCAGCCCGCAGTTGGTGCGACTGTCATTGTCGTTGAGAACACGACCATCGGTACTATGGCCGATGCTAACGGCCAGTTCACACTGACAGTGCCAAAGGAGGCCACTCATTTGCGCATTTCCTACATTGGTATGGAAAGTCAGGATGTGAAGATTCGTCCAAACATGAAGATTTACTTGAGAACCGACGAGAACATGCTCGACGAGCAGATTGTAATCGGTTATGGTTCGAACAAGAAGCTCGGCTCCTTCTCTGGTGCAGCAGAAGTGGTTAGCAACAAGAACCTGGAGACAAACACAACTCCAAACTTCACTGACGCTCTTGCAGGTCAGGTATCAGGTCTGTCAGTCCTCACTTCATCTGGTGAGCCTACAGCATCTGCCAGCATCCGTCTGCGTGGTGTGGGCTCAATGGGTTCGCCAACCACACCTCTCTACATCCTCGATGGTGCTCCTATTTCTTCGTCAATGTTCAACAACTTGAACCCAGCCGACATTGCGAGCATCACCGTATTGAAGGATGCCAGCAGTACAGCCATCTACGGTTCTCGTGCTGCTAACGGTGTAATCGTTATCACTTCGAAGAAGGGTAAGTTCAACGAGAAGTCAACGGTCACTCTCCGTGCTCAGTATGGTTGGTCAAATCCAGTTGAGGATGGTATCAAGATGATGAACTCCAAGCAGTATGTTCAGTTCCGCGACCTGATTGGCCAGCCAGTGAACGATGACATCCGCAACATCGTTGACAAGTACGGCATCAGCACCAACTGGCGTAACGAACTCCTCCAGAGCGCTCCTGTTTATACATTGGACGCAACTGTTACTGGCGGTGGCGACAAGATTTCCTACTACATCTCTCTCAACCACCACAACCAGCAGGGTATCGTGGAGCAGTCAGGCATGAAGCGTAATACCGTCCGTGCCAACCTCGACTCTCGTGTGAACGAATGGTTGAAGGTAGGTTTGCAGTCGAACCTCGGTGTGAACTCTTACGAGTTGAACAACGAAGCTAATGCTGACGACGGTATTTACTTGTCAAGCCCAATGGTTGCATCTCGTATGGCTATGCCTTACGACTCTCCAAATTACTACTCTTTCGATGAGAACGGCAATATCGTTTGGGGCGACCGTGCAGAGCGTCTCTACTACAGTGGTTTCGGTCTTCCTTGGTTCTACAACAAGCACCGTGACATCCAGCGCAAGATTGTGACTGCCAACTTGAACCTCTACGAGCAGATTACTCCAATCCGTGGTCTTACCCTCCGTGCTCAACAGGCTGTGGATGCTTACGACTACACTTCTTCTGGAACTTATGACCCTTACGATGCTTACAAGACTCCAATGGGTTCTACCATTTCAGCAGCAAGTGGTTCTGTCAGCACAGGCTTCAGCCGCTATTATGCTTTCACTTACACCAACACGGCTGAATACAAGTTCAACATCGACCAGCACCACTTCACTGCTTTGGTTGGTCAGGAATCCATCATTCAGAAGGCACGTTCTTTCAGTGCTTACACCACTGGTCAGACCGACCCTCGTCAGCTTCGTTTGACTGACGGTACCAACGTAGCAATTGAAGATTTGGGTGACTCACGTTCAGAACAAGTGTTGAACTCCTACTTCGGCTCTCTCAACTACAACTGGTCAGAGAAGTATTTCCTCGACCTCAGTTTCCGTAGAGACGGTAGTTCTCAGTTTGCTCCTGGTCACCGCTGGGGTACCTTCTGGTCCGCAGGTGCTTTGTGGAATTTGAAGAAAGAGAACTTCCTGAAGAATGTGAATTGGCTGACAGAACTGAATGTTCATCTCGACTATGGTACAGCAGGTAACAATGGCGGTACAGGTGCTTACGACTACCTTGGCACCATCGGTGGTGGTAGCAACTACAATGCTGAAGCTTCTCTTGGTGTTGCAAATCCAAGCAATACAGAACTTACTTGGGAAAAGACAGCTCAGTTCAACGTAGGTACCACATTCCGCATCTTCGACCGCGCTTCCTTCAATGTTGACTACTACAGCAAGAAGACTACCGATATGCTCATGGACATTCCTTATTCTTACACCACAGGTTTCGGAAGCGGTCGCGGTAACATTGGCGCCATGACTAACAAGGGTGTGGATGTGAAGGTGGAAGTGGATGCCATCAAGACTAAGGATTGGCACTGGAGCGTTCGCGCTAACTTCAACTACAACAAGAACGAAATCACTGAGCTCTTCGCAGGTCGTGACGAATACATCGTTGCCAATACTGGTATTAAGTTGCAGGTAGGCAAGCCTTACGGTGAATTCTTCTATGTTAACTATGCAGGTGTTGACCCTCGCGACGGTAAGCCAATGTGGTACACGAAGGAAGGCAACCTCACCAAGACCTTCAACGAGGAGCGCGATGCCGTGTTCACTGGCAAGCAGCGTTATGCACCATACAGCGGTGGTTTCGGTACTTCGCTCAGATGGAAAGACCTCACCATCAGTGCTGACTTCGCATGGCAGGCAAAGAAGTATATGATTAACAACGACAACTACTTCGTGAAGAACGCCAACTTCGGTACAAGCTACAACCAGGCAAGCGACATGTTGAACGTTTGGACCAAGCCAGGTCAGGTGACCGACATTCCTGCTTACGGCGAAGAAGTTCAGTTCGATACTCACTTGTTGGAGAACGCATCGTTCCTCCGAATGAAGAACCTCACAGTTCAGTATCTCCTTCCTAAGAAGATCTGCCAGGCAACTAAGTTCTTCGAGGCAGTTAAGGTGTTCGGTGTTGCTCGCAACCTCTTCACCATCACCAAGTTCACAGGTTATGACCCTGAACCAGACATCAACCTCGTACAGTTCAACTACCCTAACACTCGTCAGTTTGTATTTGGTGTAGAAGTAAGTTTCTAAATCTGTTCAACACACATAATAAATGAGATTAAAGAATATGAAAAAAATATATTTTGCATTGATGCTTGCATTGGGAACCCTTGTTGCTTCCTGCGACATGGACAAGGAGCCTTACGGTTCGCTCAATGAGAACTCTGCTATCCAAAGCATGAACGACGTTCATCGTCTCCGCAACAACATGTACACGTCGTTGCGCGGCATGACGTCTGGTGGCTGGATAGCACGACCAGAAATTCAGATGGATATGTTCCACGGCATCATCAACAATGGTAACCGCGAAGGAACTTTCTCGAACGCACTCATCACCTCATCTGACGGAGATGTTGAAGGCTATTGGGCTTCTTGCTACTCCGTGATTGCCAATGCCAACTACCTGATCAACAAGGTGAATGAAATGAAGGCTGACGCAAAGTTCAAGGACAACATCACAGAGCTGGACCGCTATCAGGGCGAAGGTCAGTTTACTCGTGCATTCGCTTATTTCTGGCTTGCTGACCACTTCTGCCAGCCATACGCTGCCGACAAGGCTGAGACTCCTGCATTGGGTTTGCCAATCGTCACTACTTACAACCCTACTTACGACACCAGCTTCTATCCAGGCCGCAGCACGATGAAGGCTACTTACGACCTCATCCTTGCTGACCTCGATGCTGCTTACAACAAGCTGAAGGCATTTGAGGCTACTGACAAGTCACAGGTAGCTCCTCAGGCTTCTTATCTCTCTTCTTACGCAGTGGAGAACATGCAGGCTCGCGTGGCTCTCGTGATGAAGGACTACGAGACAGCTTACAACAAGGCTGTTGACATCATCAACTCGAAGGTTTATACCCTCTCTACTCCAGATAACTTCGCTTCGATGTGGACTGACGACGTGAGCTCAGAAATCATCTTCCGTCCATTCCAAAGCAGCACGGAGTTGGGTGGTTCGGTTGGTGGCTACTTCCTCAACAACAGTGAGAAGCAAGCAGACTACATTCCAACTTACGAGACTTTGGATGCTTACACAGACATCAACGACGTTCGCTTCGATGCCTTCTTCACTGTATGGACACTCGACGTGGAGGGTAATGACTATCAGGCATACGTGTTCCACAAGTTCCCAGGCAACGATGCTCTCAAGACTGGTACTACCCGCAACTTCGCCAACATGGCTAAGGCTTTCCGTATGGGTGAGGTTTACCTCATCGCTGCTGAAGCAGCTGCACAGACTGGCAAGATTACTGAAGGTAGCAACTTCCTGAACGAACTTCGCGCTAACCGCATCACTGGTTATACTCCAGGAGCTTACTCTGCCAACAACCTCCTGAACGCAGTGAAGGCAGAGCGTAAGTGTGAACTTCTTGGCGAAGGCTTCCGCATGAGCGACCTCCGTCGTTGGGGACAGGGCTTCAGTCGCAAGCCAGGCCACGATGAGAACCCAAGCCTGAACTCAGTGATTGTGGCAGCAGGTGCCAGCATGACTTATCAGCCAAACGATTTCCGTTACACTTGGCCTATTCCAAAGACAGAGATTGACTCCAATCCAAACATGAAGGGTCAGCAGAATCCTGGTTATTAATTGTCCAACCTCATTATTTTAATTTTACAAGAACAATATGAAACTCTATAAATTATTCTTAATGGTTGTCTGCGCATTCTGCATTGCAGCTTGCTCGGACGACGACGAGAGCTGGAACACCAATGGGAATGTCTATGTCTCTATGGGACAACCTACACTGAGCATCAAGGAGAACAGAGCAAGTGCTAACCCACTCACTCTTCCTATCAAGGTGACAGGCGCAAGAAACGGCATGATCCAGGTGACAGTAGGCGTTGAGGAAGTGAGCGAGAATCCTGCAAAGGAGGATCAGCACTACTACCTCACTTCGAAGACCATCAACATCCTTCCAGAAGACTCTATTGGCAACATCGAGCTGATGACAGTTGACAACGCTGAAATCAATGACCCACGCCAATTTAACATCGTCATTGTTGAGGCTAAGGGTGCTACCATCGACGAAAGCAACAAACTGCTGGCCGTGACTCTCCGCGACAACGATGCTGACTTCTACGACAAGCTCGGCGGTAAGTGGAAGATGACATACGAAGATCCTAATACAGGCGCAACTGGCACATGGGATGTAGTTCTCAACACTTATGATGAGGACACTCCATACTACAACAAATTCATCGAAGTAACTGGTATGATGGGTTACGCTTGGACTACCGCCTACTTGGAATATAACTATGACAAGGAAGAAGGTGTTGTGACGCTGGATTTGCTCTACGATGAGTTATTTGCAGAAGAGGTCAACTTCGGTCTCGGTGGTTACAACGATGTTCTCCTGATGGGCCTCGATGTAGATGCAGACGCATGGACTGACGAGTCACCAGTAGGTCTTCTCGATACCGACACCTTCAACACGATTGAATTCGACAGTAAGGAGAGGGGCATCATAACTTATGGTTTGATTTTCAGCGGAACCGAATACACTGGTTACTATTGGTTCAAATATTACATCAACTCTCTGACTCGATAAGTAAAAAATCAATAAAAACCTTTCATAAGGACGTGCCAACTCTCAACAGTTGGTGCGCCCTTATCTTCGTTAATAAGATAATCTGTAGGTTCTAAGAATTCTTTGCGGAGCAAAGCGACTTCGTCGATGACTGTCTTTAGTTACCTACCTTATTTACAGAACCCACCTATTACAATTTATGAAAAGAATCCTAACAAGCTTTCTCTGCGCAGCACTCATGGCCAGTGCCTTCGCTGTTCCTGCTAAGCGAGGACAATTCCGCACCCTCACACTGAGCGACGGAACAAAGGTTAGAGCCGAACTGAGAGGCGATGAACACTTCAGCTTCTGGATGGGTAACGACAACAACGCCTACGTGAGAAGCGGTCAAGAAGACAATTATCAGAGAATGGAACTGAGTCAAGTCCGTGAAATCCATACTGCACGGATGATGGAACGCACCGCTCATCGCGCCAAGATGATGCCTGGTGCTAACAAAGCTAAATATCAAGGTAAAAAGAAAGGTATTGTCATCCTTGTGCAATACCCCGATGCTGCCATGCAGCCAGAACACACCAACGAACTGTTCGTACGCATGATGAACGAGGAGGGATTCAACTACAACGACTTATTCAGAGGCAGTGTTCACGACTATTTCCACGACCAGAGCAAAGGTCAGTTCGACCTCACCTTCGACGTTGTGGGACCTTATACCTTGCCACAAACCCGTAAGTTCTATGGAGAACCTACAGAGGATAGCAACGACTCCCACCCAGGAGCGATGGTGGCAAAGGCTTGCGAGATGGCGTACAAGGACGGTTTGGACTTCTCCAAATACGACTGGGACAACGATGGCTATGTGGACCAAGTGTATGTGCTTTATGCAGGACTGGGCCAAGCCAACGGTGGTGCAGCCGAAACGATTTGGCCACATGAATGGACCCTGTCATCGTCCGACTATGGACGCGCACTCAAGTTGGGCAATGTGTCTATCAACAAATATGCTTGCGGAGCTGAACTCATGCCAACACGATTAGGTAATGTGTTAGCAGGTATCGGCACCTTGTGCCATGAGTTCACACACTGCTTGGGCATTCCCGATTTCTATGATTCCAAATACACAGGCAACTACGGCATGGGCTCGTGGGACCTGATGTGTAATGGTAGCTATAACAACAGCGGTTATTCACCTCCTGGCTACACGGCATACGAGCTCAACTGGGTGGGTTGGTTGGCTCCTATTGAACTCACAGAGAGTGCAGAAATCACCGACATCAAAGGTCTGTCGGAAGGTGGCCAGACCTACGTCGTCTACAACGACAATCCTGACAAGAACATTGAGGAATACTTCCTTTTTGAAAATAGAACGAAAAAGGGATGGGATGAATACGTGCCAGGCGAAGGATTGCTCATCACACATGTGGATTACAATGAGCAGTGGTGGCAATACAATGTTGTCAACAGCAATGCCTACGGAAACGACCACCAGAGATGTTTCGTGGTATTGGCTGACCAAGACGACAAAGCCTCGACAGCAGCCAATGACGTGTTCCCTTATCGCGATCACAACAGCTTCAGCGACTCATCGTCGCCAAAGGCAAGCTGGTTCAACTTCAACAGCGTTGGCAACAAGAAATTTCGTCACAGCATCAAGGATATCACAAGGGCTGACGACGGAAGCATCTCCTTTAAGTTCAAAGTAGCAGGCGATGCAGAGGACGACCCAGAAGACTACTCGGGTATCGACTATGAGAATGCCATCTTCGCCGAGACCTTCAACAAAATGGCCAACACAGGTGGAAACGATAACAACTGGAGCGGAAACATCGCAAGCGGATTCTTCCGTGGAAGCGACGTAAGCGGATGGACGTATTCGTCGGCAAATGCAGGATTGGCTTGTGCCAAGTTCGGTGATGCCACAACAACCTCTGGTTTTGCAACGACTCCAGCCTTCACCATCAACGGTGTCACGACCATCTTCTTTGCTGCCGCAGCTTGGGGCGAAGAGAACACGAAGCTCACGCTGAGCGTCAGCAACGAGTCGGGTTCTGCCACAGCACCAGTATTGGGCACAACCGAATTCAAACTGAAGAACAGAAGCTGGAAAGTGTATGCCACTACCCTCACGGGCAATGGTAGCGTGAAAGTGAAGTTCACGAGCGAAGGTGAGGAAAGTTCTCGTTTCTTCCTCGACGGTGTGGCAGTTCACGAAGGCGACCACACAGCCATTGAACGTATCTTCACCGACAGCGATGTCATCAGCTACGAGTGGTTCGACCTCTCTGGCCGCAAACTCTCAGCGCCACGCAAGGGCGTTTTCATCGTTCGCAAGCACCTTGCTAATGGTACCACCATTACAGAAAAATCCTATAAATAATCCCCATACATGAAAACAGACATTCAGATTGCACGCGAGTGCAAACTTGCTCCCATCGGTGACATCGCAAAAAAATTGGCGATTCCATCGGAGGAAATCGAATACTACGGCAAGAACATTGCCAAAGTACCAGAGTCGCTTATCGACGAAGAAAAAGTAAAGAAAAGCAAGCTCATCCTCGTCACTGCCATCACCCCAACGAAGGCAGGTATTGGAAAGACAACGGTGAGCATCGGCTTGTCGCTCGGTCTGAGCAAAATCGGCAAGAACGCAGTCGTAGCTCTGCGCGAACCATCCCTCGGCCCATGCTTTGGCATGAAGGGCGGTGCAGCAGGTGGCGGCTACGCACAAGTGTTGCCAATGGAGAAAATCAACCTACACTTCACAGGTGACTTCCATGCTATCACTTCTGCACACAACATGATTGCAGCCTTGCTCGACAACTACATCTACCAGCATCGCGATGAGGGATTTGCCCTCAAGGAAGTGCTTTGGAAGCGTGTACTCGACATCAACGACCGCAACCTTCGCTTCATCGTGACGGGACTCGGTGCCAAGACCGACGGTGTGACCATGGAGAGCGGTTTCGACATTACTCCTGCCTCTGAAATCATGGCCATCCTTTGCCTTGCTACCAGTCAGGACGACCTCCGCCGCCGCATCGAGAACATTCTGCTCGGTATCACCATCGACGGCAAGCCTTTCCGCGTGAAGGACATGGGCGTGGCTGGTGCCATCACGGTGCTGCTGATGGATGCCCTCCATCCAAACCTCGTGCAAACCACAGAACAGACTCCAGCCTTCGTGCATGGTGGTCCTTTCGCCAACATTGCACACGGCTGCAACTCCATCCTTGCTACAAAATTGGCAATGACTTATGGTGACTATGTCATCACAGAGGCTGGCTTCGGTGCTGACCTCGGTGCTGAGAAGTTCTACGACATCAAGTGTAGGAAAGCAGGACTTCAGCCATCGCTCACCGTCATCGTTGCCACCACACAGGGACTCAAGATGCACGGAGGTGTGGCGCTCGACCACATCAAGGAGCCAAACGAGCAAGGTCTGTTGGAAGGACTGAAGAACCTCGACCGCCATATCCGCAACCTCCAGAGCTACGGACAGGAAGTGGTGGTTGCTTTCAACCGCTTTGCAACAGACACAGACGACGAACTCGAGCTCGTCCGTAAGCACTGCGCGGAAATGGGCGTGGGCTTCGCTATCAACAATGCCTTCTTGGAAGGTGGCGAAGGTGCTACCGAACTGGCACAACTCGTGGTCGATACCATCGAGAAGAAACCATCTCGCCCACTCCACTTCGTTTATGAAGATAGCGACCCTATCAAGACGAAGATTGAGAAGGTGTGCAAGAACATCTACGGTGCTGCAACTATCACATTCTCGAAGGGTGCCGAGCGCAAATTGGCTCAGTATTCAGAAGAGAAGCAGACCGACGAGGCATCGAAGCAGTTGGCTCGCGACATCGCAGCTTATCCTGTCTGCATTGCCAAGACTCAGTATTCTTTCTCTGCCGACCCAACCGTCTATGGTTGTCCTTCGGGCTTCAACGTCCACATCCGCGACATCGTCTTCAACTGTGGTGCCGAAATGGTTGTTGCCATCGCAGGCGAAATCCTCCGAATGCCAGGACTTCCACGCTCTCCTCAAGCAGAGCGCATAGACATCATCGATGGCAAGATTGAAGGACTGTCGTAAACAAGAATAAAAATCTTGGTAAGCTAAAAGTTAAAAGTTAAAAAATTAAAGGTCTGTGTCCATTGGCTATTTTTAACTTTTAACTTTTTTATTTTTAATTCAAAATCATTTCTTTTAGAATACCCTAACTAACTATAATAACTATGAGAGCAAACCGATTATTGATACTTTTCATTGCGCTGTCAGTTTTCTGGCAGCTGAAAGCACAGAACGCTGAGCGAGAGATGATAAGGTTGTCAGAAGATTGGCAATTTGCCTTTGGCAATGCGTCCGACCCAGCCAAGGATTTTGGTTGCGGAACGGAGTATTTCAACTATCTCACCAAAGCCAACTCGATACACAACGAGGGGCCATACGTTCAGAAGTTTGACGACTCCAAGTGGCAAACGGTTGAGGTGCCACACGACTGGGTGACGACTTTGCCTTATGACAAAAATGCCAGCCATTCGCATGGCTATAAGACGGTGGGCTATAAATATCCCGAAACGAGTGTGGGATGGTATCGGAAAGTGATTCACATTCCTTCGGAAGACCTTGGCAAGCACATCTGCCTGCGCTTCGATGGCATCTTCCGAAACGCACGAGTGTGGTTCAACGGTTTCTACATGGGAACAGAACCCAGTGGCTATGCCACACAATTGTACGACGTGACAGAATACGTGAACTACGGAGGCGACAACCTGATTTGTGTTCGTGCTGATGCCACGCTGGAAGAAGGCTGGTTCTACGAAGGTGCTGGCATTTACCGCGATGTCTGGTTGGTAAAGAAGTCCGCTGTGAGCGTGGCTGAGTTCGGCACCTTTGTTCATGCCGACTTGCAACAGCCTTATTCATCTGCTACACTTCACGTTGAGACGGAAGTTAACAACAGTTCGCTCACCCGTCAGACTTGCCGTGTGGAGCAACGACTGCTTGATGCTGAGGGACGTGAAGTGGCAAAGAGCGAAAGCAAGGAAATCACATTGAAACCGAAGGAAACACTCGAATGCCAACAACAGATGCAAGTGAATAAGCCTCACCTCTGGAGCACGACAGACCCCTATTTATATCAGGTAGAGACGAGCGTTGTGGTGGATGGGAAAGTGACAGATGTGTATGTCACGACTACTGGAATTCGCGACATCTGCTTCGATGCCAACAAAGGTTTTTTGCTGAATGGTGAGCCACTGAAACTGAAAGGCGTGAACCTGCATCAAGACCATGCAGGCGTGGGTGCTGCTGTGCCAGAAGCACTGATGGGATGGCGCATTCGCCGGTTGAAAGAAATCGGTTGCAATGCCTATCGTTCGGCTCATCACCCTATGACTCCAGCCATGCTCGATGTGTGCGACCGCGAAGGAATCCTTGTGATTGATGAGAACCGTCTGACAGGAATAAACGACGAACATCTTCGCTTGTTGGAACGCATGATTAAGCGCGACCGCAACCATCCATCGATTATTCTCTGGAGCTGCGGAAATGAGGAATGGGGAATAGAGAACAACGTGCAGGGCACACGAATCGCAGCTGCCATGAAAGAGTATGTGCGTCTATTAGACCCTACTCGCCCTTCCACTTTAGCCAATGCAGGAGGTTCGGAACTCATCAAAGGCGTTGATGTGGTGGGCTACAACTACATCTCCCAAAACGATGTGGAGAATCGTCGGAAACAGCATCCCGAGTGGAAAGTGGTGGGAACAGAGGAATTCACAGGTTGTGGTACTCGCGGTGTGTATTTCAACCTTGCCGACCAACCAGGAAGGATGCGCTCCATGAATCTCGACGAGAAAAACTATGGTGTGGAGAACGTGATTGAGCGCGGATGGCGCTTCTACGCAGAGAACGATTGGGCTGCAGGCGCTTTCTTCTGGACAGGCTTTGACTATCGAGGTGAACCAAACCCTCTGAAATATCCTGCCACCGATTCCGAATTTGGCGTGTTGGACTACTGTGGCTTCTGGAAAGACGAAGCATGGTATCTGAAGTCGTGGTGGACAGAAGAGCCAACGCTACACATCTTCCCTCACTGGAACCTGCAAGGACATGAAGGCGAGGAGATTGAGTTGTGGGCATACAGCAACTGCGACGAAGTGGAGTTGAGCGTGAATGGCAAAAACCTGGGACGCCAACGAATGCCTCGCTTTGGACATCTGAAATGGAAAGCGGTGTATCAACCAGGGAAAGTAGTGGCTACAGGTTACAAGAACGGAAAGCGCATCATGATGCAGACGATGGAAACGATCAAGCCCGCTTCGAAGATTGTTCTGAAAACAGAACGCCAGTCCCTTCATGCTGATGGACTCGACGTTGCAGTCGTCAATGTTGAGATACAGGATAGCAAGGGACGTGTCGTGCCTGATGCCTGTCCTATGCTACGTTTCCAGTTGGAGGGAGATGCCCACATCTTGGGCGCAGGCAATGGAGACCCAGCGTATTTGGGTGCTGACAACCCGAACGACATCCATTGCAAAGAATTCTCTATCCCAGCCTTCAACGGATTGGCTCAGATAATCATTCAATGTGGTCACAAGGCAGGAATCATCAAGCTCACTTGCACTTCAGAGAACTTGAAGAATGGCTTGATGGTGGTGAATGAAGAGTGAAAAGTGAAAAGTGAAAAATTATTGGTGACCGCTAAAAATGCCGAAGGCATGAAAGAATATAGGCAGGCGGTGAAGTGCGAAGCACGGAACCTCTGCTAAGCATACATCCAATAACGGAATCCCAAGGGGATGAGTAAGCCATCCAGATGGTTTCCCTCCCCCTCGGGGGAGTTGGAAGGGGGCTTCCTTTGGGGATTGACTGAAGCAAATTTTTGATTTAACTAGTTAGGCGAGGGCTCGTTGTCGAATCAGCGAGCCTTCGGCGTTGTGATGGCGAAGGTTCGCTGGAACTACGCCGAAGGCTCGGCATTTTAGTAGAATCGAATGAAAAAAACTATGATTCTTCATTCCGGATTCTTCATTTTCTAAAACACTTCTTGCGATTGATGATGTAGAAACCGTGCTGTGGCTCTTCGCTGAGGATACGACCATTGAGGTCGGTGATGATGCGACGAGTGGCAGAGGATGCGGCTGGCGTGCTGATGGAAGCGTAAGCTGCCCAACCAGAGGAGAGGTCGTCGAGGGTGACGACACGCGAGTCGTTCATGCACTTGGTCCATTCATCCTTGCTGGTTTTGTTGACAAAGTTACCGTTCCACGTCTGATACCAAGGCATCCACCACGACCACACAGCATCTTCGTCGACACAAGCCTGAATGTCGGGAATAGGTCCGTTTTCGGAAAGAGCGATGATTTTCTTTCCATTCGTGAGCTTCTTGAGATGGTCGAAGGACGGATAGTTGCTGGAGTAGTCGAAGTCGGCATTGTAGATGTCTGCCGATACGATGTCGAAGTATTCCTCACCTGGGTTCCAATCGGTGTCGTTGTCCCCTGCGTTCCACACCCAAATCACATTGTGGACACCCTTCACGTTCACCATTTCGTCATACACCAGTCGGTAGAGTTTCTTGAAAGGTTCGGCGCCTTCACGTCCCCACCAGAACCAGCCACCGCTTGCCTCATGGAGTGGTCGGAAGATGCAAGCCATGCCCGCACGTTGCAATTCGAGGAAACGGTCAGCAATGGCATCGATGTCCTTGATGATATTCTTGTAAAGCGATGAAGAGGTGTTCCAACTGCCATCGCTCTTCAGTGCATTGCTGATTTTCATGTTGGTGCCCGAGGTGTAGAACTCGTTGCTGCCACGACTCGGATCGCGCCAATGCCAAGTGAAGGCTGGGAAGCCTCCCCTGCGATAGGTGTCCTTGGCCAGTTGCATACTGCTGTTTGTGTAGCTTTGGTTCCAGCTATTGGAAGCTTCCTTTCCTGTGGCATTCATAAAATCAAAACCCACAAGTGCAGGGTATTTGCCCGACATCGCATACACAGCCTTCATGTCGGCATGCTGCGTGACGTTGCCATTTGCCGTTGCCATATCGCCTGTCATGATGCCCGAAATGCTGCGCTTACCGAAATTATTGAGCAGAAAGGCATACATGGTGCGTGCTGCGTCCGTTGCCTGAGCATCGATGGGGGATTCGGAGATGTCGAACGTCAGTGTATCAGTGTAGGGTTGGAGGCGGAGGTAGTCGATGTTGTACCAAGTCCAGTTTGGTGTAATTACAATCGTGTTACTTCCTTGCTGAAAGAAGAAAGTGCCCACTTCCACCTCAGCATAGTTGTTGAGTTGGAATGAGCAGGAAGTGCCATTCACTGAGCAATTCACGTATTTGGCTCCACCGATGCCGTCGCCAGCAGCGAATACGGTGTATTTTCCGCGTTCGTCGAGGTTGAAGGTAAAAGTGAGTCGGCCGTTGTCCTCGGTCATCTGCACAGCCTTCTGCCCTGAATACTTGTTGTTGGTGACGATGGTGCAATTGCTGCGTTGAGCCGATTCTGCCTCGAGCTTCACTTGCGCTGAAACGCTATTGCACAAGGTGCAAAGAAAGATAGCGATGAATAGTAGTTGTGGTTTCATAATGATGGTGTTATATTCTGGTTGCAAAGTAAATGAAAAAGAATGAAAGGAGATACTTTTAAGTTCTCAAAAAATGATTGTTTATTAACAAATGTGGAATAAAAAAGCGCAAATCAGCATCAATGTCACGACGGAAATACTTAACTTTGCCCACGAGAAGAAAGTGAAGAGTGAAGAGTGAAGAGTGAAAAAAGAAGTGAAAAGTGAAAAGTGAAAAGTGAAAAATAAAGTGAAGAGTGAAAAGTGAAAAGTGAAAAATGAAGAATAAGACTCGACAACTGAATTTGCGCGACTTGGGTGGCATCCCCTTCGCTAATGGCAAGGGAACGGTGCCAAGCGGTTTGTTTCTGCGTGGTGGAAAACTCAGCATCTTCACGCCGAAGGCATGTGCTGCGTTCTGCAAGAAGCACCACATCGCTTGTGTCATCGACTTGCGCACACCTTTGGAGGCGCAGGAATTTCCCGACCCACTCCCCGATGATGTGGAATATATGCAGATTCCGTTGTTGAAGGATGCCGCCGTGGGCATTACCCGTGAGACGGGTTCCGACCCCATGACCATCGTGCGAAATCTGCGCAAGCATCCTGAGAAGCTGAAGGAGATGATGCCCGACTTCCCCGTGCTCTACAAGCAGATTGTGACTGATGAATACAGCTTGGGCCAACTGCACAAGGCAGTCGCTCAGTTGAGGGAGAATGCGGAGAAGGGCATTTGCACCTATTATCATTGCACGGTTGGCAAGGACCGAACAGGTGTGGCGACGATGGCTTTGCTCAGGTCGTATGGAGTGAGCGATGATGAAATCGTGAAAGACTTCATGCGCACCAATCGCAATGCGTGGTGGCCAACGATAAAGAAATGCGTGGGTGTGTTCCTCCTTACACAGCGTTGGAACTTCGTCAAGCTCTGCTACCATTCGTTCTTGGCAGACAACCGTTTGATGCGAATTGCCCTTGAAAACTATCGATGAAATGAGAGAAAATTGACTTTTTGTATCATCAAGTGAATAGATGTTTCAAATTTAATAGAATTGGTTATTTATTTTATAGGAATTGGAAAATTTCATCAGTATTTTTGCAAAGTAATAACATCTTTGTTAATTAACATAATTTGTTTAACTAATTTCATAACACTCAATTACATGAAAAAAATCATTACTTCTTTAGCGTTGCTGATGGCAATGACTTCAGTGAGCGCACAAGACCCTTCCACATGGAAAGAAGGCGAAGAGGTATCTGACCAGTTGCAATGGGCTGAATACGACTTCAGCGTGTTCACACAGCCTGGTTCGGACGGTGCCGTATGGCAAACAGCTGGAGGTGGCATCACCGCTTTCGACTTCAACGAAGTGGAAATGTTCGACAAACCAGAAGGTTCGGAACTCTACCAGATTTTCTGGCTGCCAGCAGGTGTATATCGCTTCACTTGGCAGGGTTTCTACCGTGGTAACTACAACCCTGGTTACTGGGAAGGCAGTGAACAGATCAACGCTGTGGTGTTTGCTGAGTCAGTAACATTGGACGAAGAGGGCAATGTGACTGAAACCACCCGTTCCACCACATCGAAATTCGCCAGTATCGCTTCGTCGAAGAACTCCGACGGCCGTCTCTACGAGACTGATCAGTGGGACAACGACGTTAGCTACACCTACAATGGCACCACGTACTATGTGCCAAACTGTATGAACGGTACTCGCCAGTACTTCGATGCAGGCTACTATGATGACAATTCCATTCAGGTGATTCAGACCGAGGATGGCTACATCCGCTTAGGTATTCGCAAGACTGGACACTTAGGCGGTGACTGGACCATTTTCAGCAACTTCCAGGCGTTCTATGTGAGCGATGCAGGCGAAGCTGTTCAGCTTCAGATTGCCAAGGACGAATTCTACAAGGCTCTTGATGAAGCAGACGACTACGAAGAGGTGTTGGGCGAATTCCCTGCACTGAACGGCTACTATCAGGAGGCTAAGATGGACATCATCGACAAGTATGACGTGGATGATGGAACTGTTGAACTCTACACAGAGGGTGTTGAAGCTGTTTCTGCTGTAATGGCAGAGTTCAAGCAGTACTACAGGACTGCTACTTCGCTCTTGGCTCTCGTAGAGGCATCTGAATCATTGGCAGGTAGCACAAGCTATCCTGGCTTGTCTGATTTCCAGGCAGCCATTGCAACAGCCAAGGCCGTTGCTGAAGATGGTGAGGACGAAGACATGTCGAAATGGGTAACAACAAGTGCAGAGGACTACGTAACAGCTCTGAACACACTTGCCATGGCACGCGCCAACTACTTGATGTCGAAGGGACTGAGTGCCGACAACTCATACGACTTCACAGAGCTCATCAACTTCCCATTCTTCTGCAACAACGAGTACAACCCTACCTTCAATCCTGAAACCAACCACTGGGAATATGCTGACGAGGTGTATAACGGTAATGGTGAAAAGTCGGGTTGGAACGACCTCGGCGAATCAGGTCCAGACAACGACTGTACTTACAAGACAACCACTCGCCTGTTGCTTGCCGACAAGGTGACCATTTCGGGCGACACAACTGCCATCATGAAGTGGTATCAGACCAACACATCGGGCTATGAGCCTTACTGGAACCACAAGATGACCAGTGCTAAGCAGTGGGCATTGCCTGGTAGCCGTCGCGAAATCGTGCAGAAGCTGATTGGTCTGCCTGATGGCTACTACAGCCTGAAGGGTATGTGTATCACATGGGGTAACGACTGGTCGAACGAAAGTCCTTCCGACTTGGGTATCTACCTCGAGAACAAAGGCAAGCGTGTGGAATCGACCGACGAAGTTCGCAGATCGGGCTGGTGGAACTACAGCATCGACGATTGGACAACCGTCACCACAGGTATGCTGAAGGTTGAAGGAGGCGAGGCAAAGGTTGCATTCCATGCCAATGGCTTCAGTTCCTTCACGGGTATGCAGCTCATCTTCTACGGTGAGAACCCAGACTTCAGTGCACTCATCAAGCCTGCTATCGATGCAGCTTTGGCAAATGCAGAAAACCTGACACTGAATGGCGACCGCACCAACGTGGCTAACATTCTGTCTCAGATTCCTGAAAGCGTCACTGGTTACGAGGCTTATGAAGAAGCTCTCAAGTTGATTGACGAGGCTAATGCTTATATCAGCGCAGCTAACAACTACCTTGCTGCTAACGACCCAACAACGCTGTTCGTGAACATGCAGGGCGAGTACATGGACGGTAGCTTGGAATACAATGCCATCGACCAGTGCATCACCAAGACTTTCGAAGTGTATGACGGTGAAAACACTACTTACAAGGACATTGCAACACTGGTGACAGACTACAACGCTTACAACCACTACTTCGGTGTTATTAACAGCTATGCTGAACTCAACAATGCTGAACTCAACCAGCTCATCAACGAGCAGCTCACCGCTCTGGGCAATGCTTACGCAGACGCTGCTACCATCGAGGAATACGAGAAGGCATTGGCAGTCATCTACAACAAGGCTGTGATTGGCGACTTGAGCCAGGCTTCTGAAACTAATCCTATCGACATCACTCGCCTCATCATCAACCCAAGCTTCACTGAAGGCCAGAACGGATGGGAAGGTGCTCCTGTAGTAGATGGCGGTTTGCAGAACGCCGAGAAGTTCAACACCAACTTCGATGTGTTCCAGACCATCCATTCACTTCCTGCTGGTGCTTACGAAGTGCGTGTTCAGTCCTACTATCGCGACGGTTCGGCTACTGCTGCATTCGAGAACTACTGGTATAATAGTTCTTACAACGAGAATGTTCTGTTCCATGCAAACGAGCGCAGCGTGCCAGTTGTTTCCATCGCTACTCCTCTCTACACAGAGCGTTCTTACACTGAATACTACGACTATGTGGAGAACCCAGAAGAAGGTGCAGAACCGATCGCATTGCGCCGCTGGGTAGAGGAAGAAGCTGTGACTGACGAGGAGACAGGCGAAGTTTCCTACACAGTTACTTCTTGGCAGCAGACCGTGGACAGCGAAGGCAACATCGGTGAAGAAACTGTTGACAACGCTTGGATTTACGACTCATGGGTAACTGAGGGCGAAGACCGTTACTTCTATCCAAACTCCATGCGTGGTGGTAGCGCTCGCTTCGCTAACGACCCTCTTGGTGCTTACACCAACAGCATCCAGGTAATGATTGAAGACGGCGAATCGCTCACCTTCGGATTGAAGAAGGACACAACCATCGATGGCGACTGGTGTCTCTTCGACAACTTCCAGCTCTTCTATCTCGGCACTGCCGTTCCTTCAGGCATCAACAATGTTGCTGCTGAAGGCACTCAGAAGAACATCTACACGTTGAGCGGTCAGAAGCTGAACAGCATCACGCAGCCTGGTCTCTACATCGTGAACGGAAAGAAAGTCTTTAAGAAATAACTGAATCTATAAGGACAGACGGGTAGAAGTGCGCAAAGGGCTTCTACCCGTTTCCTTGTTTTATAAACGATGATGAAAACGATACAGAAAGCTGTCACCTTCTTGTGCTTGGCAATCATTGCCGAGTTCGCTGGAGCACAGAATCCCATCATCACCTGTGGCTATAGTGCCGACCCAGCACCCTTCGTGTATGGCGACTCCGTCTATGTGTATTACGACGTGGACCTCGGAGTGGTGCCTTCCACCGGCGACAGCTATTACTATATGGACGAATGGCGCGTGGCCAGCAGTGCCGACATGGTGAATTGGACCGACCACGGCACAGCTCTCCCACTGAGCGCCTTCAGTTGGTCGAAAGCTGGCACCGCATGGGCAAGCCAGTGCGTTGAGCGCAACGGCAAGTTCTATTGGTACGTTTGCTGCGAATATCCAGGCCATTGGCACAGCATCGGTGTAGCGATGGCCAACTCACCTACGGGACCATTCCGCGACATGCTGCGCAAACCCCTCATCGTGACCAACGAAATGGGCGACATCGACCCAACAGTGTTCATCGACGACAACGGACAGGCTTACCTCTACTGGGGCAACAACAAATTGCGCTATGTGAAGCTCAACTCCAACATGATTACCTACGACAAGACCATCGGCAACAATGGCATCGTGACGGTGGAACTCACGAAGGAAGCCTTTGGAGGAGTGAAAGTGGACGGAAAGGTGCAGGGCGAGAACTGTTTCGAGGAAGGTCCTTGGTTAACGAAGCACAACCAGCTCTACTATCTGCTTTATGCCGCAGGAGGAGTGCCCGAGAACATCGGATATTCCACCAGTAATGCACCAACAGGCCCATGGAAATATCGCGGAAAGGTGATGGATGTGGAGAACACCAATTCGTTCACCAACCACTCGGGAAATGTGAATTTCAAGGGACAGGACTATTTCTTCTATCACACAGGATGGCTCAACGGAGGCAGTGGCTTCAAGCGTTCCATAGCTGTGGAGTATCTCACCTTCAATGATGACGGCACCATCCAGCAAATCAAGCCGACACGCAAGGGTGTAGCACCCGTTGCCACGCTCAATCCATTGGAGCTGCAGGAGGCTGAAACCTTCAACAACTGTCGTGGCATCACCGTCAACGGAAACGCTGCAAAGGGCGTGAATGTGGAGTTTCATGCCAACAACGATTCCGTGGCTGTTCGCAATGCCGACTTTGGCGAGGATCCTGTGAAGAGTGTCACCCTTCGTCTGGCATCCACACGAGGAGGCAGAATCTACGTCCGTCTCGACAAGAATGTCAGCACCAGCATTGCCACAATCGATGTTCCCAATACGGGCTCTCTCACCCAGTTCGAAGAAGTGACGGTCAATCTCTCTCGTGAAGTCACAGGCAAGCACCGCATCATCTTCATCTATTCTGGTTCGGGCAATGCCGTATGGGACAAATGGCAGTTCCACACCGAGACAAGCGAAGCACTCGGCATCGAGTCTGTCAGTGCCGACGGAGCATCTTCTTCCTACTTTTCTATCGATGGAATCGCCCATCAGCACCCTGTGAAAGGCCTCAACATCCATCGTGGCAAGAAGTTCATCATGCACTGAAAATCGCACATTAATACTAAAAAAACTATCCATAAGGGGAATCAGCAAACACAGCCGATTCCCTTTTGATTTTCACTTCCGACTTTGCAAATTGGCCGTATTCATCGTACAATTTCCTAAATGTTACAAATTTGAAAGTATTTGAAAGCTTTAGTGATATGGGGGGAGAAAAGTTT
>CADBXS010000016.1 GCA_902798705.1 uncultured Bacteroidales bacterium | reverse complement strand
GGTGAGTCATCATTGGTGAAGGTGGGAGGCATCTCGGCAGGTACAGGTGGTACCATTCAGGCCCACACTCCTGGCTATCCCGCCTATTCGTTCTATGTGTACCAGCAGATGTACGACCAAGATGGCAAGGCACTGGAAGGCGTCTATGTAGACCGCAATGCTGACGGCCAGATTACAGAGGCCGACCTCTATCTCTACAAGAGTCCGGCCGCACCCTACACTGCTGGTCTGAGCTCTCGCCTGCAGGTGAAGAACTGGGACTTCGGTTTCGGTCTGCGTGCCAGCTTCGACAACTATGTATATTGGGACAAGGAGGCAGGTTATGCCAACACTCTCAAGCGTTACGACTCAGAGTTCAAATATCTGCAGAACAGTATGCCTCAGGCTGTTGCCAGAGGATGGACCACCTACGACCATCAGAAGTCTGACATGTATGTGCACAACGCTTCGTTCCTCAAGTGCGACAACATCACACTGGGCTACAGCTTTGAAAACCTGTTCAAGGGCGGCAACTACAATGGTATCACAGGACGTATCTATGCTTCGGCTACCAACGTGTTCACCATCACTAAGTACGACGGCCTCGATCCTGAGGTGTTCGGCGGTATCGACAACAACATGTATCCGCGTCCGTTCACCGTACAGATGGGTGTGACTCTTAACTTCTAATGGTGAGAAATCGTAACATCGAATTATCATAATATCGTAAAAACGTAATGATCATGCAAAAATATATCAGAAATATGATTCCCGCCGCAGCATTTGTGCTGGCTGTGGCAGGCCTGAGTTCTTGCACGGGCGACCTGGACGTGACTCCTATCGATCCCAGTTCGACGATGGTGGTCGACGAGCCTTCGCTCTATGCCAAGTGCTACGCCAATATGGCGCTTGCCGGACAGGGCGGTGCCAACGGCGACTGTGACATCGATGGTCTGGACGGCGGTACCACCGGTTTCGTACGCCAGTTGTGGAATGCCAACGAACTGACCACCGATGAGGCTATCTGTGCCTGGGGCGACGAGGGTATTCCTTCGTTCAACTACAACCAATATGACGCTTCTCACCCGATGCTGCGCGGTTTCTACTACCGTCTGTATGCTGGTATTACCTATTGTAACCACTATCTCGAGGTTTGCGAAGGGGTAGATGCCACCCGTACGGCCGAGGTGCGTTTCCTGCGTGCACTCTACTATTACTATCTGATGGACTGCTTCGGCAATGTGCCTTTCGCCACCCAACTGGCTGCCACTTCGCCCGAACAGATTAAGCGTGCCGACCTCTTCGCCTGGATTGAGAGCGAACTGAAGGATATCTACAACGACCTGCTGGCACCTGCCGTGCGCACAGAAGGCTCTGAGGGCTATGGCCGTGCCGACCAGGATGCAGCCAACCTGCTGCTGGCCCGTATGTATCTGAATGCTGAGGTTTACACCGGCACTGCCCGTTGGAGCGAAGCTCAGGAGTATGCAGAGAAAGTAATCAACGGTCCGCACAAGCTTTGGACCACCGGTAAGAATGGCTACTCGGCCTATCAGATGCTCTTTATGGGCGACAACGGCACCAGCGGTGCTTCGCAGGAGGCTATCCTGCCGCTCATTCAAGACGGTCTGACCTCTACCTCTTGGGGAACTTCGCTCTTCCTGATGGCTTCGTGCTGGAATGCCGACATGGACCAGAGCCTATACACGGTCAACGGTACTGAGGCATGGCTGCCTAGCGGTAGTGTGGACAATGTGAAAAACGATGGTGTTGACACCGTGCTCGTGAAGAGTTATGCCTATGGCACCAGCGAATACTGGAAGGACGGTGGTAGCTTCGGATCCATACGCGAGTATTTCCGCGACCAGAGCAACGGACAGTTTACACCCGAATTTGTTGTCATTGGCCCTGTCACTCTCGATAACAGCTACGGCTATTACGGAGCCAATTCAGCCAATAGCCACGATGTGCGCATCAGCACATTCTATGCCGATGCCATGAAGAAAGCAGTCAAGACCAGTGATGCATGGAATGAATTCGACAACAATGGTGACATCGTGGTCGATATGGCATTCTTTATTTATGCAGGAGAAGGCGAGAACGGTTTTGATGTGAAGGAAAACCCCGATGCAGCCAACTACATTTGGCCAAAGGAATCTCCTTCAGGCGGTACCATTGGCAACGTCCGTGTTGGTGCCTACGCTTGCTGCAATGAAATCTACCAAGGTGAAGTAGATGGCATCGGTGTCTTCGTGCATGAATTGAGTCACGCCCTTGGTTTGCCTGACTTCTACGATACGAAATACGTTGCTTACGGACTCGACTACTGGGACATCATGGACTCTGGTTGCTATTGCAACAACGGTCGCACACCTTGCAACTACAGTGCATACGAGCGCGATTTTATGGGATGGAAGAGCCTTACCGTTCTTGATGGTGCGACTCCACAGCACATCAAAATCGAGCCTATGTCCTCATTTGGCGATGCCTACAAAATTGTGAATCCAAACAATGCCAACGAGTACCTCATCATCGAGAACCGTCAGAATGATTTATGGGATGCATACGTAGGACGAAGCGGTCAGAACGTGAAGTTCCATGGTCTGCTCGTCACTCATGTTGATTATAGCCAGAACCGATGGACTTCCAACACGGTGAACACGAATGCCAGCCACCAGAACATCTCCATCATACCAGCCGACGGAAAGTTGGATTCATACATGTACGTTAAAGACGGAACCGACTACAACAACTTCATGTACTCTTCATGGGGCGACCCTTATCCAGGCTACATGAAAGTGAACAGCATCGAAAACATTGAAACTGTCAACATGTATGTGACGAATACAAAAATGGTGAACGGTGTCACCGCAAAAGACACAACCACCTATGTTCTGCCAGTGGCATACACAGGTAAGTTCGACATCTCTCCGTTCAACCAGCCTATCCGAAACATCGTGGAGCATTCCGACGGAACCATCGAGTTCGACTACTGTCCAAATGGCTTGGAACCAGAAGAAGCCGACATCGCAGGCGTACAGCTCGACCAGCCTCGCAATGCCTCCTCCATCTACAACCTCCAAGGCCAGTGCGTTGCAACCTCCAATAGCGAAATCCACCTTCTCCCTGCTGGAATTTATATCTCAAGAGGCAAAAAAATAAGGATACAATAAAAAAAACCGCCAAAAAATTTGCAAAATCAGTTTATTCCGCTACCTTTGCAACATCGAAAGTAATTTCTCTCCCATAGAGAACCACCCATATAGCCGGGATATAGGATCGATCGGGATACTCATCAAATTACAATCGAAAACCGAGATAAGCTTCGCACGTCAATGGCGGGCCACGCCCGAGAGGGTAACTTTTTAGTCGGTGGATTACAAAGACATGCGGGCACTCAAATCTTATTTACTCGGAGTTTCATCACATCTCCTCCCGGCTTTTATACAGAGCGAAGAAGGTAGTTGTTCCTACCTTCTTCACTTCTTGAAAAGCAGCAACTCATCTCAGCAGACAGAGTTGTCATCATAGACCACAAGAAGGACACCCTTCATCCTTGGAAAGTTGCCGGAGTGGTCGATCGGGCCGCACTCGAAATGCGGTGACCGGGTAACTGGTCCGGGGGTTCGAATCCCTCACTTTCCGCGGAAATGAACTCAGCAAGAAATTGTTGGGTTCTTTTTTTGTGCTTAATCTGAACCTGAATAAAGCGGATAAGTTAAGTTTAAATCTAAGAGAATCAACAATTTAGAAAGTGTTACAAAGGGTAGTTCATGCGTCCTGACGATTGCTGATAAACTCTATGAAGAATGCATGGAATACCTTGAAATGATACTTTTTTGTGTGTTCAAAAATGCTACCTACTTAATTTCAAGACTGCTACCATTTTTTGTTCTTACAAATAATTGATTAATAAACGATTAAATTATGAATGTAAGATTTGTATGTCGTAAGACAAAAGTATCAAAAGAAGGTCTCATTCCAATTGAGGCTTCTGTGTGTATTAAAAACAAAAGAAAGTACTTTGCCACAGGGCGAAAAGTAAAGCCTAATGCATTTATTGCTAAGACACAGAAGGTAAAGGGTGATCTTGAAACTAATGAGTTCCTAATGGCCTTGAAATCAAGATTGTATTCCATTGAGACAGAACTTCTACGCAATGGTGAGGATATTACAGTTGACTCAATTCTCAGTGTTTTAAAGGATGGTGATACCAAGAAGTCCATCACAATTCTCTCCCTTTTTGAGTTTCACTATGACAAGATACGCAAGAATTGCTGAGTAGTTACCCCGAACTGATGTAATTATTAATATTTTTTAGATAAATGCAATAGTTAATATAATACCAAGTAGTAAGATACCAAGACAGCCACTATTTGAAGCCTTATTCTCAATAGCAACATCTTGTTTAATTTCTAAGGGCTTTCTGATAGCTTCCTCCTCGTTGGACGCTTTCTCTTGTAAGAGTGCAGGCTTATCATTCTCTATAAGAATGATATAGAATGCAATCATAAGTCCACCACACATTTCAGCATCATCTAAAGCATTATGATGATTCTTTACTTCTACGCCAAAGCGACAGCAAACTGCATCTAAAGAATGCGTGCCTTGTCCTTCAACAACTATACCAATTCTTGCTTCTGCTTCTCTTGAAAGAGGCAATGTATCTATGATATTATTGTAGTCTAAACTTGTCTTAATGCCATAATAAGCACAAGCATCACGAATACAACATTTCTCCACGCTGGCATTATGAGCCACTAAAGGAAGTCCTTCTACAAAACTCTCGATTTCTGGAAGAAGTTCTGCAAAAGTCTTTTCATTTATCAGCATTTCTTCTGATATTCCATGTACCCAAGTCAGTGCATTGCCACTTTTACCTTCATAGTCAAATGGAGGACGAATAAGAGAATAGTAATGGTCAACGATCTTTCTATCCTTATATTTTACCATGCCAATAGAACATGCAGAAACTCGTTGTGAATAAAGAGTCTCGAAATCAATGCTGACAAATGAAGTAGGAAGTTCTAATTCGGAAGTTTTCCTTGTAACCTGCTCTGAAGTCTTGCCGAATTGCTCCAAATAATGTTCATATGACTCTTCTTTTATTATCAAATCATTTCCTTCAAACAAGATAATACAACTACGGTGCGAAAGGGTCTCTTCAAACGTCCTTCCATATATAGCATAGTCCTTTTCAAATGCTTCCCTATAGAAATCTTCTGGTGCTTCGTTTGGGTACCTATAAAATGTGTCACCCTCCCTATAGCAGTTTAGTTTTCTTGCTTCTTCATCTGTAAGCCTGTAAGGAGCAACAAATGGCTCTCTCCATTTTGCATTATACCTAATATCGTCTATATGTTCATCAACAATCTGCTGATAAATTTGGAATAGAGAAAAGAAATCATGTGACTTCTTGCCTGATTGGAATGCCTTTAATGCCCGTTCACGCTTCTTTTTTTGCTCTTCTCTTTCGTTTAACCAATCATTGAGCCTCTGGGCTTCTAATTCTTCACGTGCCTTTATCTTCTCTTCTCTCTTTGCAACTGCCGCTTGGTGTGCATCATCTTTTACTTGGTTTGCACATGACGGGCAACCAAAAGTAGAATTTAGTATTTGGTTTGGTTTTCTTGAAAAAGCACCATGAGTAGGACAGATTAGTGTTACTGGCATAGTTGAACTTTCATAAATGAATTCATCTAAGCCAAACTTGTCGCCAAACTTTTCTTTCAATTTCAGCAAAAACTTTTCCCCCTTTTCGCATTTTGGGCATCCTTTACCGTCAAGATGTTCACGGGCATAGACCTGAAAATCACCATGAATTGGGCAAACAATAGTAACCCTATGCTCTTTATTCTTATAGTCCACTTTGCTGTAATCATAACGGTCACCATATATTTCTTTGGCTTCCGCTATGAATGATTCAGTAGTGACTACTCTTTTGCAGAGTTCAAGACTTCTGTTGTTTTGGTTATCTGTTTGTTTGCTCATGTATTTGAGTTCTTAGTTTATACTACGAAAAATGCGCAGACAATCTCTACGCATCACCAAGGTTCACCACAAACCTCAAAAGCATCATAGAAACGCCTGCGCACAGGGCGCGACGCTCTAATAGCTTTTGTTACATGGCTCGTTTTATCTTCGAGGTGGTGATTCGGTGATGTTAGAGCCTATGTCTTGTGTCATTTGTTCAATAACACGCTGCAAATATAATGCATTTTATCTAAAAAACACTCTATGTTGCGGAAATAAATTGTCACGTCAGTCCAGTTGAAGGTGTTGATGTCGCTTTGCAATAGGGATTTGTAATGCTTCTGGTGCAGCGCTTTTGGGGATTTTCAGAAGCGTATGTGGGGATTTACTGAACGGTTCATTTGTATTTAACTAGTTGCCGAAGGTTCGGCATCGACTTGGCGAGCCTTCGGCGTGGCGATGGCGAAGGTTCGGCATTATGATAGCGAGGGTTCGGCATTTGGCTTACGTCGAGCTTAAGGTTCAGTACAATCGTAAGATAGATTGGCTTTCGCCGAACTAAAGGTTTTGTTCAATCAAAGAAGAGTGCCAGTATAAGCGTAGCTGAGATGTTTATTGAGTCCGAACTCGCACGTGAAAAGGTTTTTGTGCCCCGCTTTGGAATGTTTTGGACTTGTGGTTGAGATGTTTGGAGGGTAGAGAACAAGAAAAGGGGCGGGATTGTGTTCCTGCCCCCTTCGGATAAAAAAATATAGGTATTAAGTAGATAAAAAGGAGTTGTATGTTTTCCTTTTTGGAATTTCGCTTAGTCGTCGATGCGGATGAACTGACCGCTGCTGTTGAACTTCAGGTCGAGGTCGTTGGAGAGTTCCACTTCATAGCCACGACGCTTCTTGTCTATCTTCGTGATATGGGTGCCTGGGAAGCTACTCTTTACGTACTCGGTGATGGAAGCTGGAATGATGCCTGCTGGAACTGCACTGTGTTTGCAATCCACCTTGTCCCATGTACCGTCCTTTTCAAATTCAATCTCGAAGCCATTGTCCAGGCGAACCTCGTAGGACTTTGAGAATAAATCCTTGTCGACTTTTGCGTAGCTGATGGTGTGGCCAGGGAATGTGGCTTGTACGAACTTCTGAGCTGCCTCTGGAAGCTGGTTTACAGGAATGATTCTGTCGCCTGCGAGGGCTGATACGGAATGAATCATCATGCACATAAGTGCTGCGAGGAATATAACTTGCTTTTTCATAATGTTATTGATTTTTTGATTGTGATTAATGATTGATTGTTTTTTCTCTTTGTCGTCAGGATGCTTGTTTGTTCCTTTTGACGTTGCAAATTTACATTGCTTTACCTTTGTTGCAAAATTTTTATTGCATTTTCTTCTCGCCTTGTTGCGACAGACGCTTCTATTTGCGACAAATAGATGAAATGGTCTTGAAATCTGTCGCAAATGAGGGGAAATATGAATGAAGAATGTAGAATAGGTTTTTGCTATCAGAACTTGTAAACCTTATATAATATATATAGGAATTCGGGTGATGATAGGGCAAAATAAGGAGAATTTAAGTGAAATTTGGGAGAATGAGAATTATTGTTAAAATTCAGTCATTGTAGTACTGGAAAAATAGTTTATATTTGCAGACTGAATGTGTGATAACATACGAATAACACCATTGAATCCCCTCAGAATCACCTAACGAGAAACGTAAATAACAAACAATAAGCCTGATTGAAAATGAGAAGAATAGTATTGACAATGATGCTAATCATGGGTTTGCAAACAGCCATGGCTCAGGACTTCGTGCGCGTGGAAAACGGTCAGTTCATCCGCCACGGTAAGCCATATCACTATGTGGGAACGAACTTCTGGTATGGTGCGGTGCTCGGTTCAAAAGGACAGGGTGGCGACAGGGCGAGACTGGCCAAGGAACTGGATTATCTGAAAAGTATCGGAGTAGATAACCTGCGTGTGTTGGTGGGCAGCGATGGACTACAGGCTGAGGAGAGGTATGTGCCAAGTCTGGTTTATCCTACGTTGCAGACGGCTCCAGGCGTGTATAACGACACGATACTGGATGGACTCGACTATTTCATGGCAGAGCTGAAGAAGCGCGACATGTTGGCTGTGCTCTATCTGAACAACTCGTGGGAATGGAGTGGTGGATATGGTCAATATTTGGAATGGGCTGGGGAAGGCGAATGTCCTCATCCAAGCGAGGCCGGCTATAGCAAGTTCATGCAGCATGTGGCCGGTTTCTCTACGAACAAGAAGGCTCAGAAGATGTTTTACCAGCATGTGAAGAACATCATGAAGCGCACGAACCGCTATACGGGTGTGAAGTATGTGGACGACCCATGCATCATGAGTTGGCAGATTGGCAACGAGCCTCGTGCCTTCACGAAGGACTACAGTGTGGATCAGGCACCACAGCGTGCTGCGTTTGCTGCGTGGTTGGCCAAGACCTCAAAACTGATGAAGAAACTGGACAAGAACCACATGGTTTCGACAGGAAGCGAGGGCAAGCATGGCTGCGAGGAAGACATGGCGCTGTTCGAGAAGGTGCATGCCGACAAGAATGTGGATTACATCTGCATTCATATCTGGCCTTACAACTGGGGCTGGATTAAGCAGCAGAAGGAGGGCCAGGCTCAGGGCAGTGTGACGGGAATGATGGGAGGATGGATAGGTGTCGAGGCTGCGAAGGACAGCACGAAGGCCTATCTCGACGAGGCGCTGGTTGTGGCAAAACGCTTGCAGAAACCTATCGTGATAGAGGAGTTCGGTTTTCCTCGCGACGACATGAAATATGCTATCGGTTCGGCTACCACGGCTCGCGACAGCTACTATAAGTGTGTGTTCGACTTGGTGAATGACCCATCGCGTCCGCTGGTGGCTGGTTGCAACTTCTGGGGATGGGGCGGCTTTGCTCATCCTGAACACGAAATATGGAAGCCTTACGACTCCTATACGGGCGATCCAGCGCAGGAAGCGCAGGGACTGAACTCGGTGTTTGTCTCGGACAAGACTGTGGAGGTGATTCGGAAGGCGAATGGGAAATAAATAAAAAAAGAGGATTTAAATGAATTTCAATCAACGGTTTGAATCAACGGTTAAAGATATGAAAAAGGGAATAATCTTCAGCATGGCTGTTGCTTGCATACTGGGTGTGCAGACGGCTGTGGCACAAAGAGTGGTGATTAGTACAGAGAAAACATCCATCGTGCTGGATGCTCCAACTGGCGGAGACTTGAACTTCGCTTACTATGGTGAAAAAATCAGTGACAAGGATGCTGACTTGCTTTACGACGCAGGTCAGGCTTGGCAACAGGCTTATCCTGTGTATGGCTTGTGGTGCCAGCGCGAAGTGGCTCTGAGCGTGACACACAGCGATGGCAACATGACGCTGCAAATGAAGGTGCAGGGCGTGGAGAAGAATGGCGACGTGACACGCATCAAACTGAAGGACACGCACTATCCTTTCTACATCGACGTGTGCTACAAGACCTATCCCGGCAAGGACGTCATCGAAACCTGGGCGGAATACGAACACAAGGAAAAGGGTGTCGTGAAACTGAACCAGTTTGCTTCGGCCTATCTGCCTATCCGCTACGGACAGGTGTGGATTTCCCACCTTTATGGTTCTTGGGCCAACGAGGGCAAGGTGGAGGAAGAGCCACTGCGCCACGGCATGATGGAAATCAAGAACAAGGACGGTGTACGCAACTCGCATACTGACCATGCAGAAGTGATGTTCTCACTCGATGGCAAGCCTCAGGAGAACACGGGCCGAGTGATTGGTGCTGCTCTCTGCTACAGTGGCAACTACAAGTTGAGAATCGACACCGACGACAGCAACTACCATCATTTCTTTGCAGGCATCAACGAGGACAACTCGCAATACAATCTGAAGAGTGGCGAACGCTTTGTGACTCCAGCCTTGGCGCTGACCTATAGCCATGAAGGACTGAGCGGAGCCAGTCGGCATTTCCACAGATGGGCTCGCTCCCACAAGATTATGCACGGCACGGAACTGCGTCCTATCCTGCTGAACAGCTGGGAAGGTGTGTATTTCGACATCAACGAGGAAGGCATGGACCAGATGATGAAGGACATCAGTGGCATGGGTGGCGAACTCTTCGTGATGGACGATGGCTGGTTTGGCGTGAAATATCAGCGCAATAACGATTCCTACGCATTGGGCGACTGGACCGTAGATACCAAGAAATTGCCTCACGGCATTCAGGGACTCATCGACACTGCCAAGAAGTACGGCATTAAGTTCGGTATTTGGATTGAGCCAGAAATGACGAACTCGAAGAGCGAACTCTACGAGAAGCACCCTGAATACATCATCGAGGCAACGAACCGCGAACCTGTGAAGGGACGTGGTGGCACGCAGTTGGTGCTCGACCTGAGCAATCCGAAGGTGCAAGACCTCGTGTTCCACATCGTCGATACACTCCTCACGAAGTATCCTGAGCTTTATTACATTAAGTGGGATGCCAATGCACCTGTGATGAACCACGGTTCGCAGTATCTCACAAAAGACCGCCAAAGCCACCTCTACATCGAATATCACAGAGGATTTGAGAAGGTGTGCCAGCGCATCCGTGCCAAGTATCCAAAGGTTATCATCCAGGCTTGTGCCAGCGGTGGTGGTCGCGCCAACTACGGTGTGCTGCCTTACTTCGACGAGTTCTGGGTGAGCGATGATACCGACGCACTGCAGCGCATCTATATGCAGTGGGGAACAAGCTATTTCTTCCCATCCGTAGCGATGGCTTCGCACATCAGTGCCGCTCCAAATCATCAGACTTTCCGCACCATCCCTCTCAAGTTCCGCATCGACGTGGCAATGAGTGGCCGACTCGGCATGGAAATACAGCCTAAGAACATGACCGACAAGGAAAAGGCACTCTGCAAGCAAGCCATCAGCGAATACAAGCAGATTCGGCCTATCGTACAGCAAGGCGACATCTATCGTCTGCTTTCGCCATACGAGAAACTCGGTTGCGCTTCGATGATGTACGTGAAGCCCGACAAGAGCGAGGCTGTGTTCTATTGGTGGAAGACAGAGACCTTCGTCAATCAGCAGTTGCCACGCATCCCGATGGCAGGACTCGACCCTCACAAGAACTACCGCGTGAAGGAACTGCACAGCATCGACCAGAAACCTCTCGCCTTTGAAGGCAAGGTGTTCTCTGGTGCTTTCCTCATGGCAAACGGCTTGGAAATGCCTGTGGAGCACGACCTTCCTTGGCATGAGCGCATCGACTACTCCAGTCGTGTGCTGTATTTGGTGGCGGAATAATTTAAAAATGAGAAATGAATAATGAGCAGTGAGAAATGCCATCCGGATGGATTAATTCCTCACTTCTCACTCCTCATTCCTCATTAATAAGAATAATGCTATGGCAGAAGTAATTCATGAAATAACACCGTTGTCGGAACGCGACTGCTTCTATGTGGTGGACCGCCATAAGAAGGAGTTTACGTACCCCATGCATTGTCATGCGGAATACGAACTGAACTTCATCGAACACGGCAAAGGAGTGCGACGCACCATTGGCGACAGTGTGGAAACCATTGGCGACTACGACATGGTGCTCATCACGGGAAACGAACTGGAGCACGTGTGGGAACAGGGCGACTGCCAATCGGAGGATATTCACGAAATCACGATTCAGTTCTCTAACGACCTCTTCAACGAGACGCTGCTCAACAAAAATCAGTTCAGCACGATTCACACCATGCTGGAGAATGCGAAATGTGGCATGAAGTTCTCCATGAGTACTATCATGAAGGTCTATACGCGATTGACGGAATTTGCCAACACCAAACCGAATTTCCACTCCTTCATCAGTCTGCTGGAAATCCTCTATGAGCTGTCGCTTGCCAACGACTCCGTTGTGCTTTCCTCCACTTCTTTTGCCAAAATCGAGACGCAGAGCGAGAGCCGACGCGTGCAGAAGGTGCAGAACTATGTGAGAGAACACTACAACGAGGAAATCCGTCTCAACGACTTGGCAGAGATGGTGGGCATGGCGCCCGTGGCTTTCAGTCGGTTCTTCCGTCAGCGCACGGGACGAACACTGAGCGACTACATCATCGAGCAACGCCTGGGACATGCCTCCCGACTGCTGGTGGATTCCACGCAGACCGTGGCGGAAATCTGTTTCGACTGCGGATTCAACACGCTCTCCAATTTCAATCGCCTCTTCAAGCGCTCCAAGGGATGCACCCCTAAAGATTTCAGGGACAACTATCAGAAAAGAAAGATCATCATATAGATAATATATATTGATAAAATAAAGTCATTGTCATGTGGTTTTTTGTTCTACTTTTGCAAACTAATTCAGAAAGATTATGAAAAAACTACCATTGATTGCACTGGCACTGATTGTATTATTTTCTTGCCAACCTACAAAACAAAGCAAAGAAGTGGCTGAACAAACCCTATTAGAAAGACTGCAAAACCTGCCCGACAGCTGTTTCCTCTTCGGTCATCACGATGCTCCGATGTATGGCATAGGGTGGTTTGGCGACGAGGACCGCTCCGACGTGAAGAGCATCTGTGGCAGTTGGCCAGCCATGATGTCGTTCGACTTGGGTGGATTGGAATTGGGTAATGAGCGCAATCTCGACTCTGTTTCCTTTGCACGGATGCGTGAGGAAATCGTGAAGCAAGATGCGCGTGGCGGAGTTGTTACACTGAGTTGGCATTTGCGCAATCCAAAGACGGGTGGCGATGCATGGGATGTGAGCGACACGACCGTGGTTCGCTCGGTGCTGAACGACTCTGCCCTGCATGAGAAGTTTGTTGGATGGCTCGACAACGTGGCGCAATTCCTGAACTCTTTGAAAAGAGCTGATGGCAGTAAGGTGGAAGTGATTTTCCGTCCTTGGCATGAGCATACAGGTTCGTGGTTCTGGTGGGGACAAAGACTTTGCACGGCTGAGGAATACAAGGCACTGTGGAAACTCACAGCTGACCGACTGAAGGAACAAGGTGTAGATAATGTGATTTATGCATACTCTCCAGGCACAGAGCCAACGACTCAGGAGGAATATCTGGAACGTTACCCAGGCGACGACATCATCAGTGTGGTTGGTGTGGATTGCTATTATTCGGGCCCTAACAGTTTCTTCACAAAGCTCGACAACGCGCTCACTCTCATTGAGAACGTTGCCAAGGAGCATGGTAAGGTGCCAGCACTGACGGAGACTGGTTTCGAAGGCATCAAGGAAGCTGACTGGTGGACCAAAACCCTGCTCCCGATTCTAAAAAGACACCACATCGCCTATATGGTTGTTTGGCGCAATGCCTTCAACCGTCCGAACCATTTCTTTGCTCCTTACCCTGGAAGCCTTAGCGAAGAAGACTTCAAGGCGTTCTTCGAGGAGGGTAGTGCTCAGTTTGTGAAGTGAGAAGCATCAATAACTATTATCTGAATAACAAAAATAAGTATCATCATGAGTTTTCAAGAGAAAGTGAACCAATTATTCGCAGAGTATGAGGCACTTGTCACTCGCAAGAATGTGCCAGTGGAAGAAGGAAACGGAATCATCACACGATACGCGCATCCCATCTTGACAGCTGCTCACGCACCCATCTTCTGGCGTTACGACCTTGACGAAAAGTCGAACCCTTACCTGATGGAACGTATTGGCGTGAATGCTGTACTCAATTCGGGTGCCATCAAGATGAACGGCAAGTATTTGTTGGTGGTTCGCGTGGAAGGAGCCGACCGCAAGTCGTTTTTTGCAGTGGCAGAAAGCGAGAACGGCATCGACAATTTCCGTTTCTGGGACTATCCGATTACCATGCCCGACGATGTGGTGCCAGCCACTAACATCTACGACATGCGAATCACTCAGCACGAGGACGGATGGATTTATGGCATCTTCTGTGCGGAGCGTCACGACGACAATGCGCCTGCAGGCGACCTCAGTGCGGCTACGGCTACGGCAGGCATTGCTCGCACCAAGGACCTTGTGAACTGGGAACGTCTGCCCGACCTGAAAACTCGCAGTCAGCAACGCAATGTGGTGCTTCATCCTGAGTTTGTGGATGGAAAATATGCCCTCTACACTCGTCCGCAGGACGGATTCATCGACACGGGCAGTGGAGGTGGTATCGGTTGGGCACTCATCGATGACATCACTCATGCGGAGGTGAAAGAGGAAACCATCATTGAGGAACGCCTCTACCACACCATCAAGGAAGTGAAAAACGGCGAGGGACCTCACCCCATCAAGACTTCCAAGGGATGGCTTCACCTGGCTCATGGCGTGAGAAACACGGCGTGTGGCTTGCGCTATGTGCTCTATATGTATATGACAGCACTCGACGACCCTACCCGTGTGATAGCTCAGCCTGGCGGCTACTTCATGGCACCTGTAGGTGAGGAACGCATTGGCGACGTGTCGAATGTGCTCTTTGCTAACGGATGGATTGCCGATGAAGATGGAAAGGTGTTCATCTATTACGCTTCGAGCGACACACGCATGCATGTTGCCACTTCTACCATCGACAAACTGGTGGACTACTGCATGAACACGCCAAAAGATGGACTTACCACGAGCGCTTCGGTGGAAACGCTCAAGGTGCTTATCAGCAAGAACCTTGCTATTCTGAAAAAGTAATGGAAATAATAATAAATCACATCTAAATCAAAAACAATGGCTTCATTAAAAGAAAAAATCGGATATGCCTTGGGCGATGCAGCCGCTGGTGGTATCACATGGAAAGTCATGTCAATTGCTTTCCCACTCTTCTTCACCAACGTTTTCGGACTCACCGTTGCAGACACAGCCACACTGATGCTCGTGGCACGTATGTTCGACGTGGTGACCGATCCGCTCATGGGTAGTTTGGCCGACCGCACACAATCGCGCTGGGGCACTTACCGCCCTTGGCTCATCTTTGGCGCACTTCCTTTGGGATTGATTTTCGCCCTATTGCTTTACACCCCAGACTTTGGTCCTGTGGGCAAGCGCATCTACGCCTACACACTCTATCTGCTAATGATGGCAGTCTATACAGCAGTGAACGTGCCTTACGGCTCGCTGCTTGGTGTGATGACTGACGACGACAACGAGAAGAACCAATTCTCATCTTTCCGCATGGTTGGTGCCTATGCCATGGGTTTCATCACCCTGCTTTCGTTCCCTTATCTGCAAAAGATGGTGGGTGGCACTCCTGCACACCAGTATGCCGTGTTGGGTGCTGCCTTGGGACTCCTGGCAACACTCATGACCTTGGCCTGCGGTTTGCTCACGAAGGAACGCCTGAAGCCAGTGCGTGCAGAGAAGTTCACTTTCAAGCCGTTTGCCGACTTGTTCAAGAACAAACCTTGGATTTACCTCACGCTCATCGGTATCTGCACCAATTTCTTCAACGGATTCCGCTATGCTGTGGCAGGTTATCTGATGGAATACTGCTTGCATGGCGATGTAACCGTTTCGGGACTCATCATCAATTACACCGTCTTCATGACCTTTGGTGAGGTGACATGTATGATTTTCGGCGGACTGTCTCCAAAGTTCACGCAGTGGGTTGGTTCGAAGCGCAAGGCATTCAGCGTGGCAGCTATCATTTGCATCGTCTTCTCTGTTGCGTTCTTCTTCGTTCCGATGAATCCTAAATACATCTGGGTGTTGATAGGCATTGTCATCCTCACTTCCATTGGCGTAGGACTCTATTCTCCACTGCTTTGGTCGATGTATGCCGACGTGGCAGACTATGCCACTGAGAAGAATGGAACATCTTCTACTGGTTTGATTTTCTCTTCGGGTACGATGGCGCAGAAGTTCGGTACAGCCATCTCAGGCTCACTCGTTGCCCTGTTGCTCGGTTTGGCTGGTTTTATCTCAGGCACAAATGCCACAGGCGAAACCGTCATCACCATTACCGACGAGGAATCCGTGAGAAGCATGATTTGGGCACTCTTCTCTATTTTCCCTGCTTTCATCGCACTCATCATGCTCTTCCTCATTCACAAATATCCTATAAAGAAATAAGCCATGAGCATTGCAAGTCAACTGAAATCTGAAGTTCGGGACATTCTCGAAAACAACATTCTCAATTTCTGGCTCGACAAGATGCAGGACAAGGAGAACGGTGGTTTCTACGGGCAGATGACGGGCGAAGGCGAATTGGTGAAGACGGCTGACAAGGGCGGCATCTTGAATGCGCGCATCCTGTGGTCGTTCTCTGCTGCTTATCGTGTGCTTCGCAAGCCCGAGTACCTCGATGCAGCCACACGTGCCAAAGAATACATCATTGAGCATTTCCTCGATATGGAATACGGCGGCACCTATTGGAGCGTGGACTACAAAGGGCAGCCGAAAGACACCAAGAAGCAGTTCTATGCCATCGGTTTCATGATTTATGGTCTGTCAGAATACGCTCGTGCCACGGGTGACCACGAGGCTTTAGAGTACGCCATCCAGCTTTACGAATGCATCGAGGAACATTCGCTCGACAAGGAATACAACGGCTACATTGAGGCTTGCACTCGTGAATGGGGAGAGATTGCCGACATGCGCTTGTCGGAACTCGATGCCAATTTCCCGAAGTCGCAGAACACGCACCTCCACATCATCGAGCCATACACCAATCTTTACCGTGCACTTAAGGAGTTGGATACCATCGAGAACGCCCCTAACGAATATGGCCTGAAGCCATACGTAGGACAATTCGCTCCTGTAAACATCTCTGTGGATCCAGACATTGTGATGAGTTTGGAGTCTTCGCTCCGCAACCTCATCGACATCTTCACCGACAAGATTCTGAATCCAAAGACTCACCACCTCGACCTTTTCTTCGACATGGACTGGACACGCGAGGCTGGCGCCTTGGAGAGCTACGGACACGACATCGAATGCTCATGGCTGTTGCACGAAGCGGCTTTGGTGCTGGGCGACGAAGCGGTGCTGAGGAAGGTGGAACCGATTGTTCAGATGGTAGCAAAAGCCTCTGAAAAAGGTCTGAACGAAGACGGTTCCATGATTCATGAGGCCAACCTCGACACAGGTTTCGTCGATACCGACCGCCACTGGTGGGTACAAGCTGAGAACGTGGTGGGATGGATCAACATCTACCAGTATTTCGGTGATGATAGTGCGATGCAAAAAGCACTCAATGGCTGGCAATACATCAAGGACAACCTCATCGACCGCGAAGGTGGCGAATGGTGGTGGAGCCGTGACCCTCAGAGCAACATCAACCGAAAGGACGACAAGGCTGGCTTCTGGAAATGCCCTTATCACAATAGTCGCATGTGTCTCGAAATCATCGAACGCGATTTCTAACTCCCATAACTTCTAACATAACAATGAAAAAACTCACTTCATTCCTTTTGCTCGCCGTGCTTAGTCTCACGGCTCAAGCAAAAATACATCTCCCCGAAATCATCGGCGACAATATGGTGCTCCAGCAGCAGACGAGCGTCAACCTCTGGGGAAGCACCGACAGCAAGCGCAGCGTCGTTGTCACACCAAGTTGGTCGGGTGGCAAAACCTACGAAGCCAAGGCCGACAAGCAAGGCAAATGGCTCATTTCCATCCCAACGCCCGAAGCCAGTTTTACACCACAGACTATCACCATTTCCGATGGCGAGTCCATCACACTCAAGAACATCCTGATTGGCGAAGTGTGGTTCTGCTCAGGTCAGTCGAACATGGAAATGCCGTTGAACGGTTTTTGGAACTGCCCTGTGAACAACTCCAACGAGGAGATTGCCCTTGCTAGTGAATGGGCAGATAAAATCCATGTAGTCACCATTCCAAAAACGGGTAACCGTGAACCTCAAGACGAAGTGCCAGGCAAGTGGTACGTTCCTTCGCCCGAAACAGCACCCAACATCAGCTGCACCGCTTGGTATTTTGCTCAGATGCTTACCCGTGTTCTCCGTATGCCCGTCGGCATCATCGTCTGCTCTTGGGGCGGTTCGTCGGTAGAAGGCTGGACACCTCGCGAAATTCTCAACACCTACAAGGACGTGAAACTCGAAGAAGAGCTAAAGCGCGGTTGGAATGGACAATGGTGGGAATGGTTCACACCGCTCATCATGTATAACGGAATGCTTCATCCGCTCCACAACTACACCATCAAGGGCTTCATTTGGTATCAAGGCGAAGCCAATGTAGGTAAGGACAAGGACCATGCTACTCGTCTCAACACGATGGTGAACGTATGGCGCAAGGAATTCAGCGAAACACAAGCCAATCCACTTGGCGACCAGTTGCCTTTCTATTTGGCAGAGATTGCACCTTGGGCTGGCTACGGTGGTGCTGAAGGCAACAGCGGTGCATTGCTTCGTGAGGCTCAGCACACAGCTGCTAACGAAGTCATCAAGAATGCGGGCTGCATCTGCACCAACGACCTTGTCACTCCGTTCGAAGCCGACCAGATTCACCCTGCCGAGAAGCGTCAAGTGGGCTATCGCTTTGCCTATCTTGCGCTCAACCGCACCTACGGCATGAAGTCTATCGCTTGTGATGCGCCTGAATATGACCACCACAGTGTGGATGGCAACAAGCTCGAAGTTTTCTTCAAGCACGCCGACGATGGCCTTTCGCCATGGAACGATGCCACAGGTTTCGAAATTGCAGGTGTCGATGGCAAGTTCTATCCTGCCAAAGCAAAGTTGAACGAAAGCAACAAGTCGTTTGTCCTCACTTCAGATGCCGTACCAGCACCAAAGCATGTCCGCTATTGCTTCAAGAACTTCCAGATTGGCAATGTCATCAACCATCGCAATCTGCCGTTAGTTCCTTTCAGGTCGGACAAGTAAACGTAGAATAGAGAATGAATAAATGAAGAATGCAAGTTACTCAAAGCATTAGCGAGTAACTTGCATTCCTTTTATTGTGAATATGCTTCCAGCAATTTGCATGTTTCTTCGGGCACCACATTCAGCAGTTTAGTCGTGGCAGGAAGCAGCACCGTCATGCCTTGACGAATCTGTAAATATATCGTCTTATCATCCTCCTCCGTGCGAAGCATGGCACGACCTTCGAGGCACATCAGCACGACAAACGAATCCAAGTTCTCATAATTGGTTCGGAATGGCTTTGTCAGATGCAAGAGATTTGTGGTGAAGTAATCACAAGATGTCAGGTTCTCGCGCTTGTCTGGAGTAGTGTCATAATGCGTGCGGTAGTCCTCCTGCACTTTGTAGTCAATCACGTCGCGCGCTTCGTTCACATGCAACTGGCGCGGATTGCCCTGTGCATCCACTCTTCCGAAATCATAAATGCGATAAGTGATGTCGCTCGTTTCCTGAATCTCTGCCACAAAGGTTCCCTCGCCCAAGCTGTGGACACGTCCCGCAGGCAGGAAATACACGTCGCCAGCCTTGGCTTCGCTTTCCGACAGCACATCCAGGATTGTCTGGCTCTTCACGCGTTCCTCATACTCGGCTTTTGTGATGCTTTGCTTGAAACCAATGCGCAACTTACTGCCCTCATCGGCTTTTACCACATACCACATTTCCGATTTCCCTCTCGACTGGTGACGCTTCATTGCCACTTCGTCATTTGGATGCACCTGAATTGACAAGTCGCGACGGGCATCGATAAACTTGATTAAAAGCGGAAATGTCGTTCCAAACTGTTTCCAAACTTTCTTTCCCACCAGTTTCTCCTGTTGCTCCTCCACCAGCTGCGTAATCGTCTTGCCAGCATCAGCACCGTCTGCCACCACCGACTCGCTTCCTGGAAGAGCCGAAATCTCCCAGCTTTCGCCAATGGTGTGCAAGTCGGTTTGGATGCCTTTGAAAGGTGCAATGGATTCTCCACCCCAAATGGTTTGTTTCAAAACAGGTTTGAACGTGTACATACTTACTTTTTTGATTTGCGCTGCAAAGTTACAAAAACCCTTCCATTCTGAATGACTCTATTTTCCCCAAAAGATGCTTTTTAGCAATTTTTTTATTCAAAAGTCCTTTTCGCGCACTTTTGAACCCTCTTTCATTTCGCTTTTTGCTCACTTTTCCTCCCCTTGCATGAGGATTTCCTCTGCTATGTTTAGGGAAAACAAGGAGTAATACGGGATATTTCATGCCTAAAACAAGGAAAACGCATTCCTTTGCGACAGATTTCACGGGGCTTTCCTCGCTTTGTCGCAAATAGAGGCCTGTGTCGCAACAAGCTGAGAAGAAAAACAAAAAAATATTTTGAACCCGTAGAAATGCCCTGTAAATTTGCAGTGTCAAAAGGAACAAACAAGCATCCTGGCGACGAAGAGAAAAATAAAAATAATACTAACAATCAAAAAAGATAACAATTATGAAAAAGCAAGTTTTATTCCTCGCAGCACTTATGTGCATGATGGCTCACTCTGTATCCAGTTTCGCAGATGATAGAGTAATCCCAGTAGATCAGCTCCCAGAGGCTGCAAAGAAGTTCGTGGAGGCCACATTCCCAGGCCACACCATCAGTTACGCAACCGTCGATATGGATTTCCTTTCGAAGAGCTATGAAGTTCGTCTGGACAACGGCGTGGAGATTGATTTCGACAACGGCGGCACATGGGATAAGGTGGATTGCCACTTCAATGCAGTTCCAGCACACCTCGTTCCAGCTACCATTGCAGAGTATGTGAAGACGCACTTCCCTGGTACTCAAGTCGTGAAGATTGACAAGGAGCGCCGAGGCTTCGAAGTTGAACTGTCCAACGACATCGACCTGCATTTCAACAGCAATGGTAAGTTGCTCCACATTGACGACTGAGGCTCGCAGAATCTGGTTCAGGGAGAATCGAAAACTCCCAATTAATAAATAAAAGTTAGTAAATAACCCGAGGGGGGCAGGACTGTTAATCCTGCCCCCTCTTCATTTTATAATGAAAAAGAATAATATCGTTACTTAACTACCTAATATAATGTTCACGAGCGCAACCACATCGCTGATATCCACTTGTCCATCGCCGTTCACGTCTGCACCCTTAGGAACAAAAATGACCATCATGTGGGAGTTCTCTCGGATGTTTGCTATCAAATGGTTTTCTTTCACAGACTTTGTGATATCTAGACCATCAAGAAGCACCTGCCCCAGCTCACAATTCTCATAAGGAGCAAAAGAGAAATGGTTTTCTATGCCTTCAAAGATACTCACCTCAGCCATCTTGTTCGTGAAGTTAATTTCTCTATTGATAACAACCCTACCCTTATCATTACATGCCATAGCCAGTGGAATCCTCTCGTAAAATTCCTCTATCTTCGTCAAGCTGCTCCAATCCGCAGTCTTGGAGTATATTTCAGCAAATCCATGAGGAACATACAGTGTAGCTTTTGAACAAAGATAGAATGCCTTCGAGCCTGTTTCAAACACATCCTTGATATGCGATGTAATAGAGGTCAGACCACTGCAACCACTGAAAGCATAATCGGCAATGCTGGTGACACTGCTTGGAATCGTGAGGGTAGTCATACTGGAACAACCACTAAAAGCATAATCCTCGATGGTGGTCAGAGTATTAGGAAATGTCACAGATGTCAATTTACGACAGCTCTGAAATGCAGCACTTTCGATGGTTGTCACAGAATTACCCATCACCAGAGTCGTTAACTCGAAGCACTGGTCGAATGAGTGCCTTCCGATAGTTTTGAAGGAGTTTCCCAATGTAACCTTTGTCAAATTTGGACAATGACCAAATGAATAGAGGCCTGTGCTCTCAACGGAATCCGGAATCTTTATTTCAGTTAACCCTTTGCAACCATTGAATGCACCATCTTCGATGATTTTGACCGTGTTGGGAATCACAGTGTTTTTGCATCCCTTAACCAACATGCTGGTACTCGTCTCAATGAGGGCATTACAGTTGTTGATGGAGTTGTAAAAAGGATTTCCGTCTTCCACAACAATGCTTTCAAGCGCAGTACAACCCTCTAATGCTCTGTGGTGGATTTTTGCAACACTTTTAGGAATAGTCAGATTCTTCAATCCTGTGCAACTTTGGAATGCCAAATAACCAATAGAAGTTACGGATTCAGGTATTGTTATCGAAGTCAGACCCGTACAACTTGCCAATGCATTGTCTAGGATTTCCGTCACGGTACTCGGAATTGTGATGGAAGTCAAACTGGTGCAGTATTCCAGCAAGGAAGCATTCAAAACTGTAATAGTATTCGGTAACTTCAATGAAGACAAACTTGTGCATCCGCAAAACACATAGCTTTCGAGAGAAGTTACAGAATTGGGAATCGTGATGGAGCTAAGGCTTTGACACCAAAAAAATGCAAAGTTACAAATTTTTGTGACTGAATTCGGAATCTTAACAGAAGTCACTTTTTGGCAACTGGCCATTGCGTTAGAACCGATACTTATCACTTGATACCCATTGGCAGTGGAAGGAATCTTGATGTCACCTTCATAGTCGTCGTACATGTAATCTTTTCCATAGCCAGGTTTATCTTCCTTCCTTGTCACTTCACATGTCTTGTCTCTTGGACTAACGATTTTGTAGTAAATCGTCACGCCATCCTCATTTTCTTCACTGAAATCGTAGGCTGAAACGCTTTGTGTCGCAAAGCAGGCAGCAATCAACAGAATGCTTGATAGTAAATACTTTTTCATAATGATTTATTTTTTAGGTTAATAATCACTCATGTCAGATAGTTCGTTCACGCGCAAAGTTACAAAATAAAATGAACCAACAAAATAACAATAAGAAAAACTGTTTCACCAATATAGGATTATAAAGCTA
>CADBXS010000015.1 GCA_902798705.1 uncultured Bacteroidales bacterium | reverse complement strand
CATCTCTGCACATTGCTCGGGAGTGAAGAGCCCGAAGATGGTGGAAGCAGGATGGATGGCAAGAGAACGATGGTCGAAAAGGTTGGTGGCTCGGTGGATGAGCTGAAGTGCATCGATGAATCGATAGCATTGCTGCTTGTCGGCAAGGTCGATGGTGAACATAGCGCCAGGCAGCGGTCCGAACTGGCGGAGTGAAATGTCATGGAAGGGATGGTCGTCTAAACCCGTATAACTGACCTTCTGAATGCGCGGTTCACTCTTCAACTGCTGAGCAATCCACAGGGCTGAAGATGCTTGCTGATGGAAGCGCAGTTGGAGTGTTTCCAGTCCGAGACACTGCATATAGGCTTCGTGTGGCGTCATGAGCGCACCGAGATTCGTGAGGATTTCGGTTTTGAGTCGAGCTGTGAATGCCGCACGTTTGCCCACTTGCTTCGTTCGGTTTTTTAGCATCTGATTAGGCGACTGACTCCAATCGAATGTTCCATAATCGAGTACCAATCCGCCTAAGCCTGTAGCCCCACCACTGATATACTTTGTACTTGAAACGACTTCAATATCCACTCCGAAATCCTTGGCATGGAAAGCCGTGAAGGGAATAATCGTGGTGTCGGCAATGACAGGCACGCCATGACGATGTGCCACAGCCGACAACGCAGCGATGTCTGCCACCTCTTGTTGCGGGTTGGTGATGATTTCGAAAAAGACAGCAGCGGTGTTGTCATCTATCTCGCTTTCCATTTCCTCGGGATGAATTAGGTCGGCTGTTCGCATCTCCACACCAAACTGAGCAAGTGTGTGCTTCATGAAGGAGAATGTGTTACCAAACAGATGGGGCGAAGTGACGATATTTGTTCCCTGCTGACAGATGGCGAAAAGTGTATTAGCAATGGCAGCCATACCCGTGTTGAAAGCCGTTACACTCATGGCTCCTGTGTAGCGTCGCACACGCCATTCGTAGTTTTGCACTGTAGGATTAGAGATGCGGGAATAACTATGTTCGGGTGAGCGCCCACAAAAGGCGTCACTCATGGCTTTCGCCGTAGGAAACTCAAAAGCAGCCGTATGATAAACGGGCATTGTCAACGCTCCATAGACATCGGGCTTGACAAATGGGGATGTGAGTATTTCTGTTTCGTAATGTTTCATAATGTTGGCAAAAGTAGTGATATTTAACGAATTAAGCAAGCGAGGAATGTAAAGCTACCACGTTTATGGGATGCGGAATACCTAATTATAGTGAGAAAAAATGGCTAACGCATGGGATTTCACACCTCACTGAATGTCTCTAACTTTGCAGCCGAAAAAGAAACAGAAAAAAATATCAAACAGAATTATGGCACAAATAAAAGTGAACGGTGAAATTCAGGTAGTGGAACTTCCTCTAAATGTGAGCGAACTCATCAAATTGAATAATGTGGAGCAGCCAGAAATGGTGTCTGTTCAAGTGAATGAGGAATTTGTTGATCGCGACGAATGGAACTCAATCCAGTTGAAAGAGAACGACGAAGTAGATTTTCTTTATTTCATGGGAGGAGGCGCTATTTAAAATGAAGAATGAAGAATAACAACAGAAATAACGGAAATAGAACGGAAACAACGGAAAATAAAGTTATTGTTTGTTTCATCCGATGATTTCTTAGAAGAGAAAAATTTCTGATTTTCCGAAATAATTCCGTTTTTTCCGTTGTCCTTCATTCTTAATTCATCATTCTAAAAATCAACACAATGTACGATTTCACTGAACAACAAATAGAACGATATAGCCGCCACATTCTGCTGCAAGACGTGGGTGTGGAAGGACAGGAAAAGATTCTGAATGCCAAGGTGCTTGTCATCGGTGCTGGTGGACTGGGAGCACCCGTTTCCCTCTACTTGGCTGCGGCAGGTGTAGGAACCATTGGCATAGTGGATGCCGATGTGGTGGATTTGAGCAATCTGCAACGACAAGTGATTCACTTCACGAACGATGTAGGTAAAGCCAAGGTGGAAAGTGCCAAGGAGAAAATGCTTGCCATCAATCCCGATGTGAAGGTAGAGACATACCACACATATCTTGATTCTTCGAATGCCCTCGACATCATCAGCAACTATGATTTCATCATTGATGGAACAGACAATTTTCCTGTGAAATTTCTCATCAACGATGCTTGCGTAATGGCAGGAAAACCTTTCAGTCATGGTGGAATCCTCCGCTTTACGGGGCAGACATTCACACATCTGCCTGGCACGGCGTGCTATCGTTGTATGTTCAAGGAGCCACCACCTCCAGGAGCAGTGCCAACATGTTCGCAGGCAGGAGTATTGGGAGCCATTGCAGGAATGTTGGGAACAATCCAAGCAGCCGAAGCACTGAAATACATCATTGGCATAGGCGAATTGTTGACGAATCGACTCTTGACATTTGATGCCAAGACCATGAAATTTCATACCATCAACACACGCAAGACCGACCGATGTCCGATTTGTGGAACTCACCCAACTATCGACCATCTCATCGACTACGAACAAGCTGCATGCGAGTTGAAGAAGTAAATAATGAACACATCGTGAAAGTATGATTATCATTGACGAAGTGAAACAGAGCATCATCCGTCAGGCTCAAGCAGAAGCACCCATCGAAAGCTGCGGATACCTATTGGGAAAGGACGATGTCGTGACAGAGAACTATGCCATGACAAACATCGACCACTCCGAGGAACACTTCTCTTTCGACCCTCGCGAACAGTTTGCTGCTTTGAAATATGCACGGCAGCACGGGCTGAAAATCCTTGCCAACTGGCATTCTCACCCTGCTTCGCCCTCGCGGCCTTCGGAAGAAGACAAGCGACTGGCCAACGACCCCAACATCCGCTATGCCATCCTCTCGTTGATGAATGGTGACATTCGCTTAAATTCCTTCAAAATCATCAATCGTGAAATTATTGACAAAGAAATACATATATGACAAAGATTGCAAAAAACATTACGGAACTGATAGGACAGACTCCACTGCTGGAACTCAGCAAGATTGAGCAAGAGTTGGGACTGAAAGCCAAGATTCTCGTTAAACTTGAAATGCTGAATCCAGGACGTAGCGTGAAGGACCGCATTGGTGTGGTGATGCTCAACAATGCCGAGGAGAAAGGACTTATCGACAAGAACACCGTCATCATCGAGCCAACAAGCGGAAACACAGGTATAGGTTTGGCCTTGGCTGCTGCCATTAGAGGCAACCGACTGATTCTCACTATGCCTGATGCCATGACCATCGAGCGCAGAAGTCTGTTGAAAGCCTTGGGAGCAGAAATCGTGCTCACTCCTGCCTACGAGGGCATGGCTGGAGCTTTGAAGAAAGCACATGAACTGGCCGAGAAATATCCCAACTCATTCATTCCTCAGCAGTTCAACAATGGAGCGAATCCAGCAGCCCATCGATTCGGTACAGGACCCGAGATTTGGAACGACACCGAGGGAAAAGTCGATATCTTCATCGCTGGCATCGGTACAGGTGGCACCATCACTGGCGTGGGTAGCACACTGAAGAAACTGAATCCGAAGGTAAGAGTCATTGGCATAGAGCCACAGGGCAGTCCTGTCATTTCTGGCGGACGACCTGGTCCTCACAAATTGCAAGGCATCGGCGCCGGATTCATTCCGAAAGTGCTCGATTTGAACATCGTGGATGAGATTTACAGGGTTCGAGACAACGATGCTTTCCAAACGGGACGACTTCTCGCACAGAAAGAAGGTGTGTTGGCAGGCATCTCATCGGGTGCAGCACTTTATGCAGCCATCAACATTGCCAAGAGACCTGAGAACGAAGGAAAGACCATCGTCGTTCTCCTTCCTGACACTGGCGAGCGATACCTCTCAACCAAGTTGTTTAACGAAGAAAACGCCCAATAAAAAATGTCGAACGAAAAGAAACTCAGCATCATCGTCTTCAGTGGAGATTTCGACAAACTCACCGCATCATTCACGCTCGCAACAGGTGCTGCTGCCGTTGGTTACGAAGTCAATCTTTTCTTCACCTTCTGGGGACTTGATGCCATCAAGCAAAAGCAAGGACGTGCGTTCATCGGCAAAGACTGGCTCACTAAACTGTTCGGATTCATGATGGGTGGTACTCGCGTAGCTCCTGTCAGCCGTCTCAACTTCTTCGGAGCCAGTGGAAAAATCTTCCGAAGCCTCATGGAGAAAAACAATGTGGCAACGCTGGAAGAACTCATCGATGCAGCCAAAGTGTTGGGCGTCAACATGTATGCCTGCGAAATGGCGATGCACATACTCGGACTGGAGAAGAAGGATTTCATTCAGGAAGTGAAAGACGTACTCGGCGTAGCCACTTTCCTTGACCTCTCGGAAGGAGGACGCACCTTGTTCATTTAATAACCGTTCATTTAAAATCTTTTAAATGCCCACCCTATGGCAAACCACACATTAGATATTACCAACGAGCACTGCCCCATGACTTTTGTGAAGACAAAAGTCAAGTTGGCGCAGATAGCCAAGGGCGACACATTGGAAGTGTTGCTGAAAGAAGGAGAACCACTCAACAACGTGCCTAAGTCAGCCCGTGAACAAGGATTCGAAGTCCTCGGCACGGAGCAAGTGGAAGGCACAACATGGAAAGTAATCATCAAGAAATAACAGAAATCAACATGAGCGAAAACAATTTGCAGCGTAGCGTCACGACCGCTACAGCCAGAAAACTGGCGAACACCACCAAGACTGCCCCTCAGATGGGCTCCATCACTCCCCGACTCCTCCTCAAGCTCCTGCCGTGGGTGCAAGTGGAAAGCGGAACGTATCGTGTGAACCGCACAAAAGTAGAACTGCGCAAGACGGAGCGCATCAGCATCAGCTATCTCGAAGGCGTGCCTTCGTTCAGCGCCAAGAGTCTGCGCCGCATTCCGCTCTTCTCCAACATCGACGAAACCGTTGTCACCCGACTGGCACGTCGCTTTGTGACCGAGGAAGTGGCACTTGGCGACTACCTCATCCGTGAGGGCGAAGACCGTCAGCTGTTCTTCATCGTTGCCGATGGACAAGCCGAAGTCATCAAGAAAGGATTGCACGGCGAGGAACTTCGCATTGCCCTTCTCAATGCTGGCGAGTATTTCGGTGAAGCCGACCTGTTGGGCGACTCTCCTTCTTCGGTCAGTGTCCGCACCATCACATCTGCTGTGTTCCTCTCTCTTCGCCGCGAAGAACTGGAGAAACTCACCAAGGAAATTCCTGATTTCCGTCAACAGTTCCAAAAGGCAGTTGATGAGCATCTCCGACTGAAAGCCACGGTCAACGATCATGGTGAGAAGCACATCGACCTCGTAAGTGGAGCTGAAGAGGACAACATCATCCCAGAAACTTACATCGACTACGAAGACCAACCAACAGAATACTCGCTGAACACGCTCCAAACCATTGTTCGTGTCCACACTCGCGTGAGCGACCTCTACAACAACCCATTCAACCAGCTCGAACAGCAGTTGCGACTCAGTATCGAGAGCTTGAAAGAAAGACAGGAATGGGAACTCATCAACAACAAGAAATTTGGTCTTCTCTCAGCTGTTGACCCATCCTATCGCATCTCCACACGCTATGGCGCACCAACGCCTGACGACCTCGACGAGCTCATCTCTCTCGTGTGGAAAGAGCCATCATTCTTCATTGCCAACCCACGTGCTATAGCAGCCTTCGAGCGCGAATGTACATGGCGAGGAGTACCGCCTGTCACGCAGGACATCTTCGGTACACGTGTCATCACTTGGCGTGGCATACCACTCATTCCAAGCGACAAGGTGGAAGTGAAAGGACAATATCTTACCAACCGCGGTGTAGGAACCACAGACATCATTCTGGTTCGTGCAGGAGAGAAGAATCAGGGTGTAGTTGGTTTGCACCAAGCAGGCATACCAGGCGAAATCGCTCCATCACTCAGCGCACGACTCATGGGACTCGACAAGCTTGGAGTAGCCAGTTATCTCCTCACCAAGTACTTCTCACTGGCGAGCCTCACCGACGATGCTATTGCTGTCCTCGAAAACGTCGAGGTGGGATACTATCACGACTACCAGCACCGCAACCAAATCGAAAAGTAAATGTACAACATAGAAAACAATTTTGATGCCGACATCGGTCAGCTCCGACAAATAGCCTCACGCTTCTGCCCCGAAGAACTCAAGAGCGTGGCTCGACAAGTCATTCCCGACGAGTTTGATGCCATCAACCTGAAGCAGTTGGAGTCTGAGTTCCTGGCACTCACTCAAGGAGGAAGCGGCATTTCCTCCGTGCCTGAGCTCCAGTTACCATCGTCCTACCAGCTCGACCAGCAGGATCGCCAAGGCTCTCTTTCCAATCCTGAGATAGCCTTCGGCGTGGGACTACCCGAAGCAGACAAGTTGCGGCACATCAACTACGAGGAAACCGACACCCTCTCCATCGACCAGATTCGGCGCGACTTCCCCGTGCTCCACCAGCAGGTGAACGGACACCCACTCGTATGGCTCGACAATGGCGCCACAACACAAAAGCCACAGGCTGTCATCGATAGGCTTTCCCACTACTACTCGCACGACAACTCCAACATCCACCGAGGAGCCCACACCCTGGCAGCACGCGCCACCGACCAATACGAAGCCGCAAGGCAGAAAGTGGCATCGTTCATCAATGCCCCTTCAGCCGAGAACATCGTCTTTGTGAGAGGAACCACCGAAGGCATCAATCTCATTGCACAGACATTCGGGAACAAATACCTCAACCCTGGCGACGAGGTCATCGTCTCAACCCTCGACCACCACGCCAACATCGTTCCATGGCAACAAGTGTGCAAGCAGCGGGGAGCCAAACTCAGAGCCATCCCTGTCAACAAGGACGGCGACCTCATCCTCGAAGACTACGAGCGCATCATTGGTCCTCGCACCCGCTTTGTCAGTGTGGGACATGTGAACAACACCTTTGGCACCATCAACGACGTGCAGCGCATCATCGAAACAGCGCACCGTTACAACGTTCCCGTACTCATCGATGGAGCACAAAGCATTGCCCACACTCCCATCGACATTCAGCAACTCGATGCCGACTTCTTCGTTTTCTCAGGACACAAAATCTACGGACCTAACGGCATTGGTGCCGTTTATGGTAAGAAAGAATATTTAGAGTTACTACCTCCGTGGCAAGGTGGCGGCAACATGATTCAAGACGTGACACTCGAAGAGACACGTTTCAATCTTCCACCAGCACGATTCGAAGCAGGAACCCCAAACGTAGCCGATGCCATCGCGCTTGGCACAGCACTCGACTACGTGAAGCACATCGGACTCCACAACATCGAAGCCCATGAGCACGACCTCACCGAGTACGCCCGTCAGCAACTGGCACTCGTTCCTGGCCTCACCCTCATCGGCAACCCCAAGCACCGTGTTTCGGTCGTGTCCTTCGTGCTCGATGGCATCGACGTTCCACTCACAGGACAACTGCTCGACAAGGAAGGAATCGCCGTACGTGCAGGACACCACTGTGCACAGCCAGCCCTTCGAGCTCTCGGTTACGAGATGAGTGTTCGCCCCACCTTTGCCCTTTACAACACACGCGACGAAGTCGATCGACTCGTCATCGCCCTGAGAAAGATTGTGCAACAATAGAACGTGATTATTGAATCATTGACGAAAAATAACATGTTTATGCGATTGTGCGAAACTCAAATACTTCGTACCTTTGCAGCGGAAAAGAAAACAGAAAAATAATTCTTGAATCTTAATCCTAAATTCATTATTATAACTATGTCACAAGTAGTAAAACAACTTACCGAACTCATCGGTAACACCCCTCTCCTTCAGTTGGAGAAGTACTCAGCAGAAAAAGGACTGGAAACACCCGTCATCGTCAAGATAGAATTCTTCAACCCTGGCGGAAGCGTTAAGGACCGCATCGCCCTCGCCATGATTGAGGACGCAGAAAAGAAAGGCATCCTCAAGCCAGGTGCCACCATCATCGAACCAACCAGCGGTAACACAGGCGTAGGACTCGCACTCGTTGCAGCTGTGAAAGGCTACAAGCTCATCCTCACCATGCCTGAAACCATGAGCGTAGAGCGTCGCAACCTCGTGAAAGCATACGGAGCTACCGTGAAACTCACCTCTGGTAAGGACGGTATGCCTGGAGCTATCAAGGCTGCAGAAGAACTGCGCGACTCCATCCCTGGCAGTGTCATTCTCCAGCAGTTTGAGAATGCCGCAAACCCTCAGCGCCACTACGCAACCACTGGTCCTGAGCTGTGGAATCAGACAGATGGTAAAATCGACATCTTTGTAGCAGGAGTAGGTACAGGTGGTACCATCTCAGGCGTAGGCAAATATCTGAAGGAGCAGAACCCTAACGTGAAAGTCTATGCAGTCGAACCATCTGCATCACCAGTTCTCAACGGTGGCAAGAGCGGTCCACACAAAATCCAGGGCATCGGAGCAGGATTCGTACCAAAGACCTACGATGCAAGCGTCATCGACGAAGTTATCGACGTAGATAACGACGACGCTATCCGCACCAGTCGCCAGTTAGCAGCCACCGAAGGTCTCCTCGTTGGTATTTCCTCAGGTGCAGCAGCCTTCGCAGCTACCCAGTTGGCACAGCGTCCAGAGAACAAGGGAAAGACCATCGTAGCACTCCTTCCAGACACAGGCGAACGCTACCTCTCTACCGTTCTCTACGCCTTCGAAGAATACCCACTATAATAAAGTAAAAATTAAAAGTTAAAAATTAAAAATCGATGCTCAATAGCTTATTTTTTACTTTTTACATTTTAATTTTTAATTCATCACATGAACTTTATTATTGCTGACAATCAGGAGATTACCCGTTTTGCCGTAGAACATCTGCTTGATGGATTTCCGGATAAGCGAATCCTGCATGCCTCAAAGAAAACAGAGCTCATCGAGCAACTCAAAGAACACGAACAGAGTGTAGTCATTATCGACTACACCCTGTTTGACTTTTTTGATGCCCAGAACCTGCTCATTATCAGTCAGCGCTTTCCTGCTGCCAACTGGCTCCTCTTCAGCGACGACCTCACCGACAGTTTCCTGCGCACCATCGCCTACCAAAGCCACAGCATGAGCATCCTCTTCAAGGACGCACCATTGCGCGAATTTACCGAGGCAATCCGTTCCATCCTCAGCGGCAGACGCTATTTCTGCCAACGTGTCACCGAGATTCTCCTTGCCCAAAAGTTGCGAGAAGAAGTATCACCTTCCACCCTCACAGCCACCGAAATTGAAGTGATGCGAGCCATCGCTCAGGGAAAGACCACCAAAGAAATAGCCAACGAACGCTTCTCCAGCATTCACACCATCAACACCCACCGCAAAAACATCTTCCGTAAGTTACAAGTCAACACAGCACACGAAGCCATCAAAGTGGCTATGCGCTCAGGACTTATCGACGAGTCCGACTATTTCATTTAGAAATGAAAAACTTGGGATATTTTTCAACCACGAATTACTCGAATTAAACGAATTTCTGTTTTTAATTTAATCTAATTTCTCTAATTTGAAAAATGCCAGCATTTTTGTTCGTGAAATCTTTTTATATAATTTTTTTATAATTCGTTTAATTCGAGAAATTCGTGGTTGATTATAATCCCAAGTTTTTTAAATCATTACTTACTATTCCTGACCTTTTGCTTTTTTCAGTCGTTCGGCAATGGCGTATTGGAGAGCGGCACCTTCTTCGTCGCCTTGTGCAGAAAGAATATCACCAAAGAGTTGATGGGCACTGATGTTCTTAGGTTTAAGACTGGTGCAACGGTCGAGGTCGGCTGCGGCGGAATCGAGCTCGCGCATGTTGAAAAGAATCTTGCCACGTGTGTAGAGTGCCTTGAAACTGTGAGGAGCAATGCGGAGGGCTTCGTTGATGTTATGAAGTGCCTTGGTGAGTCGCCGCTGGGAGAGTTGAACGCGGCTCTTACCAATGAAGGCCTCCACACACTCAGGATTGAGGGAGAGTGCTTTTGTGTAGTTGGCAATGGCAGAGCGTGCATCGTCCATTTCGATGCTTTGTTCTGCCAAATGTACGTATTCTTCAGCCAACTTATTGAGCTGACGCTGCTTTTCCTTGAGTTCCGCTTCCATCGTCACCAATCGATTCGTGAGCGAACCAATGGTGTCGCGCTGCGTAGTGATGATGGAGAGTTTCTTACGGATGAGTCGTTTTGCCCAAGGCTTTTCGATGTCGTAGCGAGAGTGCATGGCACGAATGAGCTGTTCGAGGGCTTCTTCGAAGTGGCAGTCATCGAAAGCCTTCACTGCATCGTGATACTGAATGTCGGCTTCAGCACGACGCAATGCCACTTCCACAGCATGTTGGTCGTTAAATTGTTGGGAAAAAGTAACGACGTTAGGATTCACGAAGATGTCGGCAAAATTCAGTTCTTGTGAGAGTGAAAGCCCTTCCAGACTACGGCATCGACTGAGCGCCACGTAGGTTTGTCCTCCTGCAAACACACCACCCGAGAAATCAACATTCACGTGGTCGAAAGTGAGTCCCTGACTCTTATGAATAGTGATTGCCCATGCAAGACGGAGTGGGAACTGCTTAAACACGCCGAGTTCTTCTTCCTCTATTTTCTTTTCTTTCTCGTTGTAAGTATAGCGCACATTTTCCCATATCTCGCGTTCCACATCATGGTGCTTGCCATCTTCCGTCATGACATAGATGAACTTACCATCCACATCTATACCTTCTATCATGCCAAGCGTACCGTTCACCCATCGCTTGTCGCGGTCGTTCTTGATGAAAATGACCTGAGCACCCACTTTCAGTTGCAGTTCGAGCAAAGTGGGAAGGGAACTTTCAGGAAACTCTCCTTGTATTTCTCCACTAAATGTCTGTACGTCGCCTTCGAGGGCTGAAAGCCGTGACTGATTGATGAAATCGACGGTGTCGCGACGGGCAGCAAGGGTAATAGTCAGGGCTGTGCTATCATTTTCATTTGTGTTCTCGCCTTCGTTTCTTACTTGGCAGTTGACGAGCTGAAGGTCAGCTTTAGTAGCAGTGTTGGTGCGAATGTGGTCGAGAACGGAAACAAACACCTTGTCGGTTTGACGATAGACTTGTGTAAATTCGATGGAAACGAGTTTCATTTCCTGAAACACACGAGCGGAAAAGAAATAAGGTGTCTCATAGAATCGCTGGAGGATGTCGCGTTCATCACGCTTCACAACGGGTTCCAGCTGAAAGATGTCGCCCACAAAGAGCATCTGCTTACCGCCGAAGGCTTGACGATGATTGCCTGAATAGGTGCGAAGGATGCGGTCGATGAAATCAATGATATCTGCTCGAACCATGGATATTTCATCAATGATGATGAGTTCTACCTCACGAACCAACTTGCAATGCTCCTTGTTATATTTGAGAAAGTCGCGAAGCTTACGCCCTACATAGCGTGGATCATCGGGAACAAGGGGATGGAAAGGAAGTTTAAAGAAGCTATGAAGGGTGACACCTCCTGCATTGATAGCTGCAATGCCTGTGGGTGCCAGCACCACGTACTTCTTCTTGGTGTGCTCGCAGATGTACTTCAAGAATGTCGATTTGCCTGTCCCGGCCTTTCCCGTGAGGAAAAGGGAGTTGGAAGTGAACTGAACAAGATTCAGCGCATTTCGAAACTGCGGGTTCTGAGTATCGATTTCTATCTGCATGCCACAAAAATGAAGAACAGTTTTACTTCATTCCATTCAATGAAGCAAATACTATTGAGAAGAGGTTGTCTAAATAATTCTAATCGTAGTTAGTGAAAATGTAATTGGAATCGTTAAGAAGATATTCGAGAGAGTCCACCTCCAATGAATCTTCATAAGCACCCTCGTAGGTTTCGGAGAGGATTTCCTCCTTCATTTCTGGGAACTTGCCGTGATACTGCTTGAAATTATTATCGTGCAACACCTTATCCATGAAATAGCCGAAGATAGGAAGTGCTGTGCGACTACCCTGCCCCAATGCTCCCGTGCGGAAGTGGATACATCGGTATTCGCCACCGAACCATGCGCCACCCACCAAATAAGGAGAGCAACCGACGAACCAAGCATCGGAATGGTTGGATGAAGTACCTGTCTTTCCACCAAACTCCGTGTCGTAGCAATGGATGTATTCCCACAGTGCCTGTGTCGTGCCACCTGGCTCGTGCATACCAGCATAGAGCAATCGCTGCATATAGAACGCTGTTCGATAGTTCATGGCTCGCTTGGCAAGTGGCACTTCGTTCTGGCAATCATAGATGATATTGCCTTCACGGTCCACGATTTTAGTGACAAGTATCGGATTGCGCTGCATACCATCGTTCATCACACAGCAGTAGGCGTCGATGAGTTCAAGAAGTGTCACATCGCTGGCACCGAGCGCCAAAGAAGGAAGGTTTTCAAGCTTGCTCTTGATACCCATACGTTTTGCCATGTTGATTACATAAGGTATGCCTGTTTCCTGCCCGAGTTTCACGGCAATGGTGTTGATGGAACGGGCAAAGGCAGCCCGAAGTGTGACAAATGCATTCGTGCAGTAGCCATTAGCGTTATGAGGTGTCCAATAGCCGTTCTTTCCCTTCGAATCCGTCACAGGGATGGAAATGTAACTGTCCTGTCGGCGGTCGGTAGGTGTGAGTCCGAGCACTTCCATCGCTGCCGCATAAACAAAGAGCTTGAAGGTGGAACCAGGTTGTCGCATGGCAGTCACCTTGTCGTATTTCCAGGCATTGAAATCGATGTCACCCACCCATGCTCTCACAAAACTGGTTTGTGGTTCCATCGCCACAAATCCGCAGTGCATCTGACGAACCATATAGCGGATGGAGTCCATCGTACAAATTTCGCACTCCATCGTGCGGTCGGGAGTATCGTAGGTGAAGAGCTTCACAGTGTGAGGCTGATTCATGTAGAAGTCAATGGAATCGGGCTGATTGGGATATTTCTTCTCAAGAATCTTGTAATAGGATGAGCTCTTGGCAATGTTCTCAATGAAATTCGGAATTTCCCTTCCGTATTCATCGCGCCAAGGAGTGCGGCCGCGCCAATGCTGGTCGAAACGTTGCTGAAGGACTCGCATCTGCTTGAGCACAGCTTCCTCTGCATATTTCTGCAAACGAGTGTCTACCGTAGTATAGATTTTCAAGCCATCGGCATAGAGGTCGATGTTGTTTTCTCTGCACCAGTCGGAGAGGTAGTCCTTGAGCTTTTCACGGAAATACTGCGCCTGTCCGTCGTAGGTGTTTTCCACGCTATAACTGAGTTCGGTTGGCAATTTCGTTATGGAAGCGTACTCCTGCTGGATGAGACTGCCATATTTGAGCATATTTCTGAGAACGACATTCCGACGAGCCAAACTGTTTTTCGGATTTACCTTTGGATTATAGGTGGTGGTAGCTTTCAGCAGTCCTATCAACGTAGCACTCTGCTGAGGATTGAGTTGGTCGGGAGTGGTGTTGAAATAGGTTTTTGCCGCAGTCTTGATGCCAAAGGAATTGCTACCGAAATCCACGGTGTTGAGATAGAGTGTGAGGATGTCTTTCTTGCTGTAGAGATTCTCAATCTTGATAGCTGTTATCCATTCTTTCGATTTCATGATGAGCATCTTCAGCACTGGCACACGTCCTAACAGACCAGTGGAATACTGAGAGCGCATCTTGAAGAGGTTTTTCACGAGTTGCTGCGTGATGGTGCTGGCACCTCTTGCATTGCCCTGGAGCATATCCTTGAAGGCTCCAAAGAGGCCTCCGTAGTCGATACCATGATGCAGATAGAAGCGTTCGTCCTCGGTACTGATCAGTGCATCGATGACGTAAGGAGATATTTCCTCGAACTGCACAGGCGAACGGTTCTCATTGAAATACTTTCCTATCAGAACACTGTCAGCACTATACACAAGGGAGGCTTCGTCGTTGATAGGATTCTCAATGCAATCCATGTCGGGCGACTTGCCGAAAAGCCCGAACAAATCGATATCGACGGCTCCCAAATAGAGGAAGAAAAGGACAATGAAGGTGGCAATGGGAGTGACAAGACGTTGATACCAACGTCCTCGATACTGAGCCTTATACCAAAACCATGTTCGGCTCAATCCCTTACCTATTGCTTTGAAGATATTAATCATAGGTGATTTTAATTAAAAATTAAAAAGTAAAAAGTAAAAAACTTTCACTCTTCATTTTTAATTTTTCATTTTTATTATTTCATTGATGGAAGAAATCGCTTCCTCCACGGATGTATGGTCGAGATTCAACCAATGTATGTCGGTGTCGTGCTTGAACCATGTCATTTGTTTCTTCGCATACACGCGCGTGTTCTTTTTTATTCTTTCCACCGCCATGGGGAGTTCCCACTCTCCGTCGAGCACTTTGAAGAGTTCCTTATAGCCGACGGTGTTGAGCGAATTGAGATGGCGCAGGGCATACACACTTCGCACTTCGTCCATCAGTCCCTGCTTCATCATCTCATCCACACGTTGGTTGATGCGTTGGAAGAGTTGCTCTCGACTGCGTGTCAGTCCTATTTTCACGATGCGGAACGGGCGCTCCTTCGTGGAGTTGGTGCGCAAACGGCTGAAGGGCGTGCCCGACTGATAGTAGATTTCCAAGGCATGAACGATGCGCTTGGGATTCTTCAAGTCGGCAATGGCATAGTACTCGGGGTCAATCACCTTCAGTTCTGCCTTCAAAGCGTCAAGTCCCTCTTGCTCCAACCTCTGGTGCATCATCTCCCGCACGTCGTCACCGATGGTAGGGATGTCGTCGATGCCCTTGCAAACGGCATCTATATACATCATGCTTCCTCCCGACATCAGTGCGTAGTCGTGCGTCTCGAAATGCTCTTTCAGCAATGCCAGAACATCACTTTCGAACTGTGCTGCACTATAATACTCGTCCAATTCCAACTGGTGAACAAAATAGTGCTTCACCGCTTTCAGTTGTTCCTCCGTGGGTGCTGCCGTACCGATGCTGAGCGTCTTGTAAATCTGACGCGAGTCGGCAGAAATGATGGGAGAAGACAAGAGCTTAGCCAACGAAAGACTAAGCTCTGTTTTTCCGACCGCCGTTGGACCCAAGAGTACAACCAAGGTTTTCATCACAATCTCCTGTTGTATGAAACATCAAGACACACGAAAGGATTCTCAACTACTGAAATGGATCACCATCACTGATGTCAAGTCCTTCCATGTCGATATCCTCATCACTGATACCATCGCCAAACATATCATCATCGTCCATGATACCAGCACTCGTGTCTGTTTGAATAGGATTGCGAGCAAAGAGTTCGTCGAAGTCGAGTTGTTGTGCAGGTGGATTTCCCAATTGACGCGACACCTTTGGCTCCTTCAAACTCTTACCCATGATGATTTCAGAGAGTTCGATGAAGAAAACACGGTCTCCCAGCGGGTCGAATGTATAAAGCAGATGCTGTTTTTCCTCTTCCACAAAATCACTGATACGAGTCTTTGCCATCACGTATGAATCTTCATCCGAACTGGTACTCATATCCTCGAGTGTGATTTCCTGACATTTCTCCCAGCCATTCTCACAGATGGTAAACGAAGTCATTTGGTCGTCACTATAACCGCACGATTTCAGTATTGCCTTGTGGAAGTCAAGGAAAGTGGCGTCTGAATCTATTTTTATTTCTCGCATGAAGTCTTCCACTTCATCGGAAATCATTAGGAATCTGTAAACCATGGTATTTATTTTATCGAATAATTCCTCGCTGCGAACCCCTCACAAAATCAACGATATACTGAACCTCTGGTCCAGGATGGATGCCATATTCAATCTGTTCGATGGCTTCCTGCACAGTGAGATTGCTATTGTAAATTAGGCGATAGGCATTGTGGATGTCCTCGATGATGTTTGGTGGGAATTTGCGACGACGCAAACCCACGATGTTCAACCCCGCATAGGCAATAGGTTCCTTACCTGCGATGATGAAAGGAGGGATGTCCTTGCTGGTGCGGCTACCACCCTGCACCATCGTGTAACCACCGATGTGGCAGAACTGATGCACAAGCACCGTGGCAGAGATGATGGCATTGTCATCCACAATCACCTCTCCACCCAACTTCGTAGAGTTGCCCATGATGATACCATTGCCAAAGAGGCAGTCGTGAGGAATATGCGCATTCTCCATGATGAGGTTGTTCGAGCCCACCACGGTCTTGCCCTTGGCAGCTGTGCCTCGGTTGATGGTCACATTCTCACGTATCTTGTTGTTGTCACCGATTTCAGCAGTGCTTTCTTCTCCACGGAATTTCAAGTCTTGAGGAATTGCACCTATCACGGCTCCAGGGAAAATGAGATTTCCGTTACCCATGCGTGTTCCACTCAAGAGTGTCACACTGTTCATCAGCACATTGTTGTCGCCAATGATGACATTCTTATCAATAAAGCAGAATGCACCAATTTCGCAGTTTTCACCGATCTGTGCTTCGGGGTCAATATATGCTAAAGGACTGATTTTTGCCATGTTACTATCTTTTGAATCTGTTATACTTTATGAAAGGAGGCATCACTTGTTCTTCACAATCTGGGCAGTGAATTCGGCTTCTGCCACCACATTCTCGCCAACGAATATCAAGCCTCGCATCGACGAAATGCCACGACGTACAGGCGCTAACAACTTCACAAGGAAGATGAGCGTGTCGCCTGGCACCACCTTATGGCGGAACCTCACGTTGTCAATCTTGGCGAAGTAGGTGGACCAATGCTCAGGCTCTTCCACCGAGTTGAGCACCAACAATCCGCCTGCCTGTGCCATGGCTTCCACCAGCAGCACACCAGGCATCACGGGCTCTTGTGGGAAGTGTCCCAAGAAGAACGGCTCGTTCGATGTCACATTCTTCACACCAACTATATAGTTGTCGTGAATGTCGATAATCTTATCAACCAACTGCATCGGATAGCGATGTGGAAGCAACTCACGGATGCGGTTCACATCCATCACAGGTGCCTTGTTTGGGTCGTACTCCGGTGCCTGAATCTCGTGCTTCCTGATTTCCTTGCGAATTTCGCGCGCAAACCTATTATTTATAGTATGTCCTGGCTTGGTGGCAATCACACGTCCCTTGATAGGACGACCAACCAATGCCAAGTCGCCGATGATGTCGAGCAACTTATGACGAGCCGTCTCGTTTGGCCATGTCAGCGGCTTGTTGTTCAGATAGCCCAAGTGGTGGGCATCCTTATGCGGAACACCGATTTGGTCTGCCAAGGCATCGTAGCGTTCCTGCGACAATTCATTCTCGTAAATCACGATGGCATTGTCGAGGTCGCCACCCTTGATGAGTCCCAAATTGAGCAGAGGCTCGATTTCTCTCACAAAGACGAATGTACGAGCCGAAGCCACCTCCTCTGCGAAGTCTTCCACATGGTCGAGCACCGCAAACTGGCTGGCAAGTACCTTCGAGTTGAAGGCAATCTGCGCATTCACGCTGAATTCCTCGTCGGGCAGGATGAGCAGATGCTCTCCGTGTTCGCCCCTCACTTCTATCTTATGCCTAACGATGTAGTATTCCTTCTCGGCATCTTGTTCCTCCAAGCCCACGCGCTGGATTTCCTGCACGAACATCAGGGCTGAGCCATCGAGGATAGGCATTTCGGGACCATCCATCTGAATCAGGCAGTTGTCGATTCTTGATGCATAGAGAGCAGCCATGGCGTGTTCTATGGTACTCACCTTCATGTCGCCCTTCACCAAAACTGTACCGCGCTGCGTGTCACCCACGTTCTCGGCTAGGCAATCGATGATAGGCTGCCCCTCCAGGTCCATACGCTGAATCTTGTATCCATGATGAGCAGGAGCAGGCAGGAATGTAGCAGTAATAAACTGTCCCGTGTGCAAACCCTTACCCTTCACGGTAAAACGATCCTTCAGTGTCAGTTGTTTCATTATATAATAGTTTTCGTTTTATTCTTTCTATTTCGTACGATCTAAAATCGCTTCAGTTCTCCGTGCGCTTCGGTTCGGCCGAAGCCTTTCTTCATTCTACTCCCCTCGCCCTTCGGAGAGGGGTTGGGGGTGAGGCTTTTTTTCACTTTTCACTCTTCACTTTCAACTCTTCCACCTGCCTCTTCAATTCAGCCACTTCCTTCAGCAGGTCGGGGAGTTGTTTCCACGCAGCAGCCTGTTTCGCGAAGAGCTTGTGCTCTACGGCTGGATAGCCCATCAGCACTTTACCGCCTTCACGCACGATGGACGTATTGTTCAGTCCCGACTGAGCACCCACTTGGGTTCTGGCACCCACGGAGAGATGTCCGCTCACGCCGACCTGTCCACCAAACATGCACCATTCGCCCACCTTCGCACTTCCTGCCACACCTGCCTGGGCCGACATCACCGTGTGAGCACCCACATCCACGTTGTGAGCTATCTGCACCAAGTTGTCGAGTTTCACGCCATGACGGATAATCGTCGTACCCATCGTCGAACGGTCCACACAGCTGTTGGCACCGATTTCCACGTCATCCTCAATGGTCACGATACCAATCTGAGGAATCTTCTCATAGCCGTTTTCTGTCGGAGCAAAGCCAAAGCCATCAGCACCAATCACCACCCCTGCATGAAGCACTACTCTGGAGCCAATCTTGCAGTCATGGTAAATCGTTGCGTTGGGATAAATGGTGCAGTCCTCACCTATCGTCACATGGTCGTCAATCACCACATTCGGATAGATGGCAGTACCACGACCAATTTTCACATCCTCACCAATGTAGGCCATCGGGCCAATGTAGCAGTCCTCGCCCACCTGTGCCGATTCCGACACATAGGCTCTGTCGCTCACGCCCGTCTTCCGCTGCTGCATCGACTGATACATCGTCAGCAACTTTGCCACAGTCTCATAGGCGTTATCCACACGTATCAGCGTAGCCTCCACAGGCTGCTGAGCTACAAAATCACGATTTACGAGCACCACGCTCGATTTCGTCTCATAAAGGAAATGCTCATACTTGGGATTTGCCAAAAACGAAATGGCGCCTGGCACACCCTCTTCTATTTTTGCAAAAGTTGAAACCTGCACACTTGCATTCCCCTCTACTGTTCCACCTACAAGCGCTGCAATTTGTTCTGCTGTAAATATCATTGGTTGAATGTTAGCTGTTCCCGACTATCGTACAGTCGTTACTTGTTTTTAATTCGTAGAAGGCAAATCGTTCAACGAAAATCAATCGGCATCGAACGCTTTCCTCCTCCATTACATTGCACGCAAGTGCGCACTCACACGCCTACGCGCACATACAATTTTTGCAAAAATACAAAAAGTATTCCGTCCTTTCACTATTTTTCATTTATTTTTTTCCATTTCTTGATAATTTACGCACCAAATCCACCAATTAAAGCCTAAAAACAACCTGCGATTTTACACTTTTCCACTCTCCACTTTTCCCCCATCCACCCTCTTTTGGCATCAAGAAATCAAACGACTCAGCACCTCAATTTGTTAAAACATTTTAACAGAAACACGATTTTTGCACGAAACTTTTTAACCATCCAATTTTTTTTTTTAATATTGCACGATAAACTATACCTAACTAAACAAAACTTCTACGAACGAAAAGGAGAAAAGTGGGAAAAAATCCTTGAGTCCTAAAACTCCGTAGAAACAATAACAACGAAAACCAAAAACTTACTATACATTATGAAAAGAACTACCCTATTCCTCACCGCCACACTCCTTTGGCTTTGTTCTGCACCACTACTTTGGGCAGGCAACACCGTCAAGAGCGTCACGCAGTGTACCGAAACAGTCAGCCTTACCGATGCCGTTGACTACATCATCACTGGCACCACACCTTTCGCCACCACCGGAAGCATCGACATCGTCAATGCCGACGCTGTCGTCATCTTCAAGGCACTCAAACCTTCCAAGGCGAAAGCCTACCTCGCCAACGTCACCATCAACGGAGCCAAAGCTGTCGATGGTACCAACTGCTGGCTCGAAATCTACGACAACGGAGCCATCATCTACCCTCACACCGAACTCGGCTTCCAGCCCCTCACCGTCTATACGGAGAACAACTTCCAAGGTGAGGCCATCAGCAATTTCACACCTTATCGCACCTACATCTCTGGCGATTGGGTGAACAACATCCGTTCCATCAAGCTCAAGCGAGGCTACATGGCCACCATCGCCACCAACTCCAACGGCTTGGGATGGAGCAAGTGCTTCATCGCACAAGACGAGGACAAGGAAATCGACTTCGCAAAAGTTGCATACGGCAAGTACATCAGCGGTCGTGCAGGATTCATCCGCGTTTTCCCTTGGCGCCGTGTCACCAAGAAAGGAACAGCCGGCGACCCAGGTCAGTTTGGCCAGCTCAACGCCACTTGGCGCTACGGATGGGACGGACAGGGCTATGCATCCGAGGACTTCGAGTACATTCCTCAGCACCACCACGAAGGCTGGCCTTCATGGGGCGAAATCAATGGACGAACAGGAGTCAACACCATGCTTGGCAATAACGAGCCTGACAACTCGGGCGACTCTCGTGAAAAATACACCCCTGTGGAAGATATCGAAGACGTGTTCTTCAAAAGCGGTTCTTGGGCAAACGCCTACGCGAGCGGTTTCCGTGTAGGTTCTCCAGCCATGTCGGGCAGCGCTCGCAACAGTTGGCTCACCACCTTCATGAACCTCTGCAACGAGTACAACTACCGCATCGACTTCATTGCCGACCACATCTACTGGTACAGCCCTGGTTCCAGCTATTCAGGCGACATCAGCTCCACCTCCAACCACTATGGAGGTCGCCCCGTGTGGCTCACCGAGTTCAACAACGGTGCCAACTGGACCGGCGAAACATGGCCTACCTCCGACCGTTCCTATTCCACTGCCAACGCCAACCATCAGCTGGAGCGCCTTTCCAACATCATCACAGCACTCGAAGCCAACAACAAACTGGAACGCCATGCCGTTTACAACTGGGTGCAGGACTGCCGCAACATCGTGCTCAACGGTTCGCTCACCAAGGCTGGCGAATGGTTCGCCAATCTGAAGTCGAACACTGCCTACAGCGATGCCAACGAATACACCATGGGATGGAACTACAAATCGCCTACCAACCTCACAGCAACGCTCTATAAGACCAACAAGCGCGTCACGCTGGCATGGACCAACCTCAACGGCAAGCAGACCGACTCCACCCTCGTGGAGCGCAAGCTCAATGGCGAGACACGATGGACCGTCATTGGCAAGCTGGGACTCCAGAACAATACGAACATCAGTCAAAATGTCGACACCCTCACCTACATCAAGGGACTCGTCACCTATCGTGTCCACACCTTCGACTCCGACGGTCGCCAGCGCTACTCGGGCGAAGCATACGTCACCGTAGGTGGATCCGACGGCAACGACACCTTCCAGTTCGGTAGCCTCTCCATCACCAACCCAACAGAGCCCGTCAACGTAGAGTTCACACAGCCATTCGCCAACAAGCCATACGTCTTCACAGGCTTGCAGACAGCCAACAATACCAAGGCCATCGCAGAACCATATTTCACAGCCTCCTCCATCTCCAAGACAGGATTCGACTTCCAGGGACTCTTCTGGACCAAGCAGGGCGACAGCGAGACCTCGTTCACCAACCCCGAGGATATCCCATTCTTCGCACTTCCTGCCGACACCCTCTTGCAGCGTGAGGACATGACCATGGAGACTGGTTCCCTGCTTCTGAAAGACACCACCGAAGTGTTCTTCCGCAATCCGTTCCCTGACGACGTCACTCCACTCGTTCTCACATCCTGCATCCGCTCCGCCATCAAGACCAACGGTCCTATCGTTCACAAGGTGTGGGATGTCACCAACAAGGGATTCAAGTGCGTAGTGAGCTACGAAGACGAAATTGGCAAGAAGCCAACCACCAACCAGCAACTGGCCTATCTCGCCGTCACCCCAGGCAATACCTGCCTCGACGAAGAGAGCGGACTCTACCTCGCAGCTGGAATTGGTGGAAACCCACTCTACAGCATCGCTCGACAGGCTTACTTCACCGTTCCTAACGAAGAAGGCAAGCTCGATACCCTCATGGTGGAAGACCCACTCATTTTCTCCGAAATCCAAACCAACAACACACCTGTTCCTGCAGTCCTTCGCCAGAACTCACTCATCACAGCCACCGTCAAAGACGGTGACAATAAGCTTACCTATGCCACAGGAGTCCGCATCCGCCGCATCGTGGACAAGAGCAGCAAAGCCACAGGCACCGACACCAAGGCAAGCGCCGACAACATCGCATGGTTTGTCCTCTACAGAGGCGAGGCAAAGCGCAACCCATCCGCTATCGAAACGCCAATCGTCTTCACATCCGAGAACAGTCTCAACGTGCGCGTAGAGAACCGAATCATCTATGTAGATGGCTACAAGAATTTCGACCTCTTCACCATCGGTGGTTCACGTGCTGCCTCCAACGCCACACAGACTCCAGGCATCTACATCATCCGCGCTGGTGGCAAGGTGGCAAAGATTCAGGTGAGATAAGCAACTTACATCCCCCCCCAAATATTTTCAAGAGGAAAGCACCAAGAGGGTAAAGCCCTCAGAGAAAGGTAACTATTCAGCGAATAATATCATGGAGTGCCCTGTCGGGCAGAAATCCTACAAATCAATTCAAATCTGTCAAATTTTTTTTATTTTTCGACATAGAAATTTGTTTTATTTGTAAAGATTTGAAAGATTTGGCTACGCCGAGCTGAAGGTTCTCGCCGCAGGCGACTCTAAAAGATGATTCGCTGAATAGTTACAGAGAAAGCCCCAAATGTTAAAAAATGTATTCGGAATTCGGTCGATGTTACAAAGTTACAAAATGAAAGCTACCATCTTCGTGAGTCCACGTAGATGGTAGCTGTTTCATGGATTGTCGGATTGTTCTTTGTGCTGAGCCAGCATGAAGTGAAAAGTGAAAAATCACAAAAAGTACAAAGTACAATTTACAAGGTACTATGGGAAGTACAATGTACAATTTACTAGGTACAGTTATGCTTTTAGCACTTAACTACGTTGTTCTTTGTCCTTTTGTTCTTATCTTCACGCTTTACATTCTACTCTCCTCTCCCCTTGGAGAGGGGTCGGGGGTGAGGCTTTTTCTTTTACTCATTCAGTGGCGTGGTGCACACCAACTGCGTGCTCTCTATTTCCTCCTTGATGCGACCAGAAGGGAAATAGAGCATACGACGGCGGTACACCTGCTTAGCTCCTGCTTCCTCTGAGTCGAGTGGAGCCTTT
>CADBXS010000014.1 GCA_902798705.1 uncultured Bacteroidales bacterium | reverse complement strand
AAGCCTTTGATGGTTGCAATAATATAAATAATTTTATTATTCCTAATAATGTGACTTCTATAGGAAACTCTGCGTTCAGTGGTTGTAGTGGTTTAACTTCTGTCACTATTCCTAATAGTGTAATAACTATTGGAGACTTTGCGTTTTCTTGGTGTAATGGTCTTACCTCTATTGATGTAGGAAGTAGTGTGAATTCTATAGGAAACTCTGCGTTCTCCCATTGTAGTGGCTTGACCTCCGTGACCATCCCCAACAGTGTGATAAGTATAGGAAACTCTGCGTTCTCCTATTGTAATGGCTTGACCTCCGTGGCCATCCCCAACAGTGTGATAAGTATAGGAAACTCTGCGTTCAGAGATTGTGGTGGCTTGACCTCTGTGGACATCCCCAACAGTGTGATAAGTATAGGTGACTATGCGTTCAGAGATTGTAGTGGCTTGACCTCTGTGGACATTGGAAGTAGTGTGACTTCTATCGGTAATAGTGCATTCCAAGGCTGTAATTGTTTGATTTCTGTCACAATTCCTAATAGTGTGACAAGTGTAGGCGACTATGCATTCCGTAATTGTAGCAAATTATGTGATGCCAAAATTGGGAGTGGTGTAAAAAGTATTGGAGTTTCTGCCTTTAGTGATTGTACCAATTTAAAAAATATTTCCTCAGAGATTACAGATGTTTTTGTGACAGGAACAGATGCTTTTAAGGGTTGTGAAAATGCCACGCTTCATGTACCTGCTGGTACATACGTTGCTTATTCAGGTAGGGCTGATTGGAATAGAATCATTCATATTGTGGAAGGCACAGAAGGATTTAAGATGACGATGGCTTGCAACACAAGGGGAAAGGTGCTTGTCAATGATGAAACAATCTTTACAAATAAGATTAAGGATGTGGAGGTGAACGAAGATGAAGAAAACACGTTTGAATTTATTCCAAATGAAGGCTGTAAATTGGAGCAAGTGACTCTGAATGGTTTGGATGTTATTTCATCAGTTAAAAATAACACTCTTAAAGCAGTCATTCCAGCTAATTCTCAAATGAATGTAGTATTCAGCAAGACGGGTGACATGAACAACGACGGCAACATCGACATTTCGGATGTGGTTTCGCTTGTCAATATGATTTTGGGGCAATAAGTTTTTATCAGATTTGATTGATAATTATTATTGTCCACTAAACTTTTGAGCATGCTTTTAGTTTCTCTTTTTTAGCGGACACCAATAACTTTTATTATGGTATTATTAGGCATTATTCGACCAGTTATTACGAATAGAGAAAAGAGCTGTTTATAGCTGAATGACTTTGCCCGTGTAGAATATGTGACAATTTGGCCCAAGCACTTGCTGGAGTGTGCTTTTGGCGTGGGAACCTGTACAGTGTCCTGTGTGAAGAATCATGTTGGGATAGTGTTGCTGGATGTCGGTGGCTAAAGCTTGTAGGCTACTATCCGATTCTGCATCATCCAAGAGGTGAAGTCCACCAATGTAGGTGGCAACATCGCTGACTCCGGTTGCTGCTTGGCAGGAACGGATGATGTTGAGGATGCCGTTGTGGGAACAGGAAGCGAAGATGTGCAATTGCTGCTGCTCAAGAATGGCAACCGACAACTCGTCTTCTGCTCGATAAGGAGATAAGGTTCCTTGCGAGCTGACGAGCGACAGGTATTTGTTGCCTTTGGGCGAAGAAACAATGTGAAAGCGATTGAAAACCAAATGGATGTGCTGGCTCAACTGCAAGTTGTTGTCCAACAGGCAGAAGCGATGCAAGTGCTGCCGAATGAGTGCTTGGTTGGGATTCAGGCTATGCTGATGGCCGTGATGGTTCGAAGAGTAGTTCCACGTCAGGATGTAACGGGAGGCGTAAATAGTCGCCTTGTCATTCTGTTGAAAAAATGACTCCAGTCCTCCTGTGTGGTCCACGTGTCCATGGGAGAGAATCAGCGAGTCTATCGTGCTTACATCGATGCCCATCGCCTTGGCATTTCTCATCGCGGCACCCGTCAGTCCAGTGTCCAGCATGATGCGCCTTCCATCGGCTTCGAAATAGATGGAAAGACCATGCTCATGCTGCAACGACTTGTCGGTTGCTGCTTGGTTGTCGATGAGTATGCTAACTGTCATAGGCGTCTATGGAGTAGGAGCGAAAAAGGGGAAACCATTGAACGAAGGTATCTTCTTTTCTTTCAGCTCTTGGATGTGTGGTTCAAAGTCCTTGTCGAAACGTTTGATGTTGCGGTCCAAAAAGGACAGACGGTCTTTCAACCATTGTTTCAACATGCTGAGTTCCTCTTCGTAGGAACTGACTCTATAGGCTGCAAACCAACCAATGGCATCTCCAAAGCCTCCCATCTGTGGAAATCCTCCGAATCCATCGGGGATTGAGTCGAGATTGAATGGTGGAAAACCTCCGAATCCTCCAGGTATTGAATCTGGGTTGAATGGTGGAAATCCTCCGAATCCACCAGGTATTGAATCGAGATTGAATGGTGGAAATCCTCCGAATCCACCGGGTATTGAGTCGAGGTTAAATGGTGGAAATCCTCTGAACCCACCAGGGATGGAGTCGAGATTAAAAGATGGAAAAGAAAAAGGAGGTGTTTGGCTCTGCTGCAGTTTTTGCTCTTCAGTCACCAACAATTCTGGATATTTCTTGAAATGCTGGTCAATATAAGGTTTCAGCAGTTCGGCTTGCTTGTCAATGAATTGATTAATGGCTTGATTGCTGAGGATGCCTTTTCTCAGCGCTTGATAGCGTTTCTTGACAGCCTTTCGGAAGGATGGATCCTGCAAAAGCCGCTGCCATAGGGCTGGAGTTGGTTGAGTGTTACCACCTTCAAAGCACCACGCTTCAATGTTGTTCGCATTGCAGAAGTTGCAGTTCCCGTATGCCAAGTTATAGTCCCAAACAGGACCGGCAAAGAGTTTTCCGATGGAACCATCTTCCTTGTCGTTTTCCTTGTAGAAATAGGCACTACGCTTGTATCCGTCAGCATTGAGGCTGAGCTCGGTATGGATGAAATAATCGACGAAGGAAGGCACGTCGATAAATCTTTCGTAACCCCATTTTGCATCGGTGAAATGAGGTGATTGGATAGTGAGCTCTACGGAATCGATGAAGTCCTGGATGTAAGCCATCTGTTCTGGCTGGAGCTTTTTCTTCGATGGGTAGATGCACGACCATGTAATCTCGCTGGTCATGGTGCCTTCCCCGATTCCTGGAACCTTAGACTTGAAGGTGGCGTCGTCGTCATTATAGGTGTCAATGCGCAGGATATAGCCGCCAGTCAGTTCACGCCCTGCCGTATCGCGCTTTTTCACGTTGGAAATGTTCACGCGCTGTTCGCCTCTCTTGATGGCTTCACAAAGGATGTAAATGCCTCGATATTCATCATCCATGTAGAGTTCCACCATTTTTGTTCTTGGTCCCCAATGCCCCATGTCGCGCCACATTTGGAATGCAAATGGGTCTCTCATCATCGACACATCGTTGTAGGGAGCCAGCAGCACCCATTGGCTATGGGCGGGCATTCCCATCAGTGGAAAATCTCTTTCGCTTCCATCATCGTTGCGCAGTTCGAGGGTGTATTTCTTCTGGTTGAAACTGAGAGAACTGTTTCCTCTAAGTTTGATACCAATGGCACCCTGATAGTCGTCTGCCTGCATCTGTGCTGGCACTTTCTTGGTGGCGTTCAGCGGAGTGCTGGTGGTGATTCTTACGATCGGTAGTTTCTTTTGGGCTATCAAGGATAAACTCATCATTAGCCCTGCAAGGATGATGACCAGTCTTTTCATTGATTTTGATTTTTCTAAGAAATGGTTTGAATGCTGTTTTGGAGAGTGAGAATGGATTCTGGACCCATATTGAAGATGAGGTCAACAATACTGAGGTTGGGCAGAAAGCCATGCTTGGCAGAGAACACTTGATAATAGGGTGTTGGACAGAAGTAAGCGTCGAGTGATATGTCCTTTTTCGGGGAGATGATGTCGCGAAAATCGGCGAATTCATCGGATGAAATAGCCACTTTCTCTTTATAGTCCGTTGTGCGCTGCAATTGTGGATGGATGTCGATTAGTTCGCAGCATTTCTCAACCAAAGCCTCGTTGAAGTCGAGCAGAAAATCGTATTTCTTTTCGTAGAACGGACGAAAGTCGTCTTGATAATATTCGAAAAATGGACTGTTGAAGTAGCTGGAGCTGAGTGCTTGCCAATGCTGGTGTCGCCAGTTACCGTGGTCGCTGATGCGGAGATCGCGAATGAGTCGGCTTCCGTTGTCGGGCTTCTCCACGGGAATGGTGAGGGCAAGCGGTCCGGCTGGCGAGTCGATGATGCAGCGGTTGCGATAGGTCTGCTTGATGTAGCTTTCGTATGCTTCCACATCAACAACACAAGCTCCGTCGGGACTCTGTTCTGTTCCGAGGAGCTTGGTAAACCATTGAATTGGTGGCAAATATGCTGTGGATAAAATCATAGACCCACCACTTGCCCTCTCTGCGAAGGAGGGAGTATATACTCAGGTGATAAATGAATAGAAATAATAGTGAAGATTTATGATTAGTGGAGTAACCACTCTCTCCCTCGCTGGGAGGGTGAGGAGTGGTTTTTCCTACTTAATATTGGCAACCCACTTAAAGATGCGGTTCCAGCGATAGTGTGGAGACTCTGGGTTGGCATCGTCGGAAACCGACAACCAAACGAAGAGAGGCTTGCCCACCACGTGGTCTTCTGGCACGAAGCCCCAGTAGCGTGAGTCGGCAGAGTTGTGGCGATTATCACCCATCATCCAGTAGTAGTCCATCTTGAAGGTATATTCTGTGGCTTCCTCGCCGTTGATATAGATTTTTCCGTTGCGCACATCGAGGGTGTTACCTTCGTAGGCACGGATTGGTCGTTCGTAGATGGCGATGTTCTTCATGTTGAGCTTTACCACACCACCTTTCTTTGGAATATACACAGGACCGTAATTGTCGCGAGTCCATCCATAGTCGTAATCGAGTGGGTAAAGTCGTCCGTGGAAACCGTCTTTCACTTCCACGATGCTGTCGATGAGTTCAGGATGGCTCAGCAGAGAAGTCTTGGCTGCTTCGGTGAGAGGCATACCGTCGGTGTAGTTGTGGATGCCAGCGTGGTCTTCGTCGCTGATGTTGAGGTCGGCACGGAGTTTGTCGGGCAGGAACTGTCCGTTCTTCGTATAGACTTTGTAGTTGAACTGCGACAATTCGGGTTGTGGCATTGGCTTGCCGTCGAGGTAAATGACCTTGTCCTTGATTTGGAGTGTCTGACCAGGCAGACCCACACAACGCTTCACGTAGTTCTCGCGGCGGTCGACAGGACGCACTTTCACGTCGCCATATTTGTTTTTCTGCTGCTTCACCACTTCCTTGCCGATGCCATACACGGCATAGAACTGTTCCATCTGTTCCTCTGTGGAGTGTCCCTTCAGGTCGGGGATGAATTGTCCGTTGTCGGTAATCACCTGCTGACCGATGTTGTAGCAAAGGTCGTAGTAGTCGTAAGGATAATCCACGGCCACTGTGTCGCCTGCAGGATAGTTGAACACAACGATGTCGCCCAGTTGCACCGTGCCCAATCCCTTCACGCGACGATAGTCCCAATGAGGCCATTCGATGTAGGACTTGCAGTTGAAGAGAGGAAGCGTATGCTGTGTGAGCGGCATGGTGAGGAGAAGTGACTTCTCAAGCGAAGAAGATGGAATCTTGTAGTTTTGGAAGAAGAAGTTGTTGACGAAATACACGGCAACGAGGGCGAACACGAGTGCATCCACCCAACTCATGATGGTGCGACCAGCTGTGTCGAGGCTCTTCCACCATCCCCAGTTGATTTTCTTCGAGATGTAGGCATCGTAGATGAAAGGAACTACAAGCAGTCCCCACCAGCTTTTCACCCAATAGCAGAAGGCCAGATAGAGTGCCAGCACGATGATGAAGCGAATCCATTTCTTTGCCTTCGATTGCGACTTTTTTTCTTCCTTCTCTTCTTGTTCCCTCACCTTCTTGGTGCGGATTTTTGAATAGTCAGGTTTACTTGAAAAAATACCCATAATAATTTCGGACCCACCCCCTGCCCTCCCTGTGAAGGAGGGAGCATATAGCCCATTTTTTGAATTTAAACAAAGTAACTACTCCTTCCCTCACAGGGAGGGCGGGGGAGAGTCTTCTAAAATTTAAACAAATCCTCTGTGGTCAGCAGACCTGTATGGTTTTTGGTGTATTCAGCAGCAAGGACAGCACCGAGTGCAAAACCCTTGCGGGAATGAGCGTCGTGAGTGATGCTGATGCAGTCGGCTTCCGAGTCGTAGGTCACGGTGTGGATGCCAGGCACCTCGTCGCGACGGATGGAACTGATAGGAATGAGGTTGTCTGCACATTCCTTCGTGCCCGACAGTGTGCCGTCGGCAGCGAGCAGCGTACCGTGCGTCCAGTCGGTCTTGCGGTCAAGGTTCTCAACGATTCCTTCTGCAAGCGTGATGGCTGTGCCGCTGGGTGCATCAAGTTTGTGGATGTGGTGCGTCTCGCTCATCTTCACGTCGTAGTTAGGAAACTGATTCATGATTTTTGCCAGATACTTGTTGACAGCCGAGAAGATGGCAACGCCCACGCTGAAGTTTGATGCCCAGAAGAGCGTTTTGCCTTCCAGCGTGCAGGCACGACGCACGTCCTCGCCGTGGTCTTTCAGCCAGCCTGTACTGCCCGACACCACCTTCACCCCTGCTTTCCATGCTTTCAGGTAGTTGCCGTAAGCCACTTGTGGAGCGGTAAATTCGATAGCGACATCTGCACTTTTGAATGCTTCCGATTCAAAATCTTCCTGGTTGTCGATGTCGATGATTGAAACGATTTCGTGTCCTCTTTCACGGGCAATTTGTTCTATCATTTTGCCCATTTTGCCGTAGCCAATCAATGCTAATTTCATGTTTTCAGTAATTTTTCGTGTGCAAATTTACGCAATTTCGTTGATAATCTTTAACTTTGAAGACTATTTAATTTTAGTTTATGAGTTTTAACAGCGGAAAAACTGTTCTTTACTCTTCATTTTGTTTAACATGGAACAATTGCTTCATTACGTTTGGCGACATAAAATCTTGCCTTTGCACGAGTTGCGCACCACCGATGGCAGGGTGGTGGAGGTGGTGAACCCAGGTATTCATAACCATGATGCAGGTCCCGACTTCTTCAACGCCAAGGTGAAAATCGACGGACAGCTGTGGGTGGGTAACGTGGAAGTCCACGTCCATTCCAGCGATTGGCACCGCCATCATCACGACAGCGATGAGGCTTATCAGAATGTCATCTTGCATGTGGTGAGCGAAGCAGACTGCGAAGTGTGCTACCCTAACAACCCCGACAAGAAGATTCCGCAACTGGTGGTTCGTGTGCCCGACTTTGTGCTGCAAAACTACGATGAATTGGCACGTTCCGACATGCAGCCTCGTTGTCGGAATGTGATTGCTTCGCTTCCTTCCCTGATGGTGAACAGTTGGCTGTCTGCCTTGCAGATTGAACGACTCGAAGAGCGAACGACCCAAATCATGGCACGTCGTGAAACGTGTGACAAGAATTGGGAAGACACTTTCTTCGTCACCTTGGCACGCAATTTCGGCTTCGGCATCAATGGCGATGCCTTCGAGACTTGGGCTCGTGCCGTTCCTCTGAGTGCCGTGGCAAAGCATCGTGACGACCTCTTCCAAATAGAAGCCATCTTCTTTGGTCAGGCAGGTTTGCTCGATGAGTTCCTCATAGGTGCCGATGACTACTACGACCGCTTGCAGAAGGAATATGTATATCTGAAGCATAAGTTCTCGCTGAAACCGATGAATCCCAAACTGTGGCGTTTTCTCCGTCTGCGTCCGCAAAACTTCCCCCACATCCGCATAGCACAACTGGCTATGCTCTACTATGAGCAGAAACTGAATTTCTCGAGACTCTTGGTTGCAACCACTGAGAAGGACCTGTACGAATTGTTCTCTACACAAGTGAGCGAATACTGGCAAACGCACTATAGTTTCAACTCAAAAACGTCGAATTCATCGGAGAAAAACCTGTCAGCGGCATCGAAGAATCTGCTCATCATCAACACCGTAGCTCCTCTCCTTTTTGCCTACGGACGCTACAAGGGTATGGAGGAACTCTGTGAGCAGGCTCTCAACTTCCTTCAGCAACTGAAGCCTGAAGCCAACAGCATTGTTCGTAGTTGGGCGGACGCTGGCGTGCATTGCGAGTCGGCTGCCGATTCCCAAGCACTCATTCAGCTCCATCGCAAATACTGCGAGCCTCACAACTGCCTCCGCTGTCGTTTCGGCTATGAATATATTCGACATACGCCCGACTTCCTCAAGGAAAAGGACTCTCCATCCTGATTGTTGGGACATGACATAGCGGCATTGGGGACTTACTTATACGGCGAACGCTCGTTGCAACTTCAGCGAGCCTTCGCCGTTTCCGTGCCGAACGCTCGAGGAAATCATAACGAGCGCTCGCCGCTTCAGTGTGTCCTCTATTATGCTGTTTTGCAGTCCCTTTCTTGATGAAAACACAGCGTTATTGAAGTTTTTTACGAGGCTTATTTTGTCACATTTAAAAAAAACGCTATTTTTGCAAGTTGTTAAGAAAAGGAACGTTTTGGGTCTTTATTTGTAAGTAATTTCGCGGTACGTCTCTTAGAATGTAATTAAAAACAAACAAACGACAATGAAAAAGTTTTTTACGCTGGTCGCAGTCACCATGTTGGCTGCTCTGAATTTGCAGGCACATACGAGTGATTCGCCTGAGGATGCACTGGCCTTCTTTGGCTTGTCTCCTTGCGAGTTTCCTTCTTGCGACTTCCTTCCTTCGAAACTAACAGTGCATTCCCCGCTGTTCTCTGAGAGCAATGTGGAAATGCAGTCCAGTTCGGAGGCAAAACCTTTTGTTATACCAGAAGACCATGCTCCATGGGCAAAGGAAACGTGGCGATGGAGCTACACCAATCCTGATGTGAAGCCATACAAGGTGATGGATGACCTGACCTTTGTGGGTGTGCCTGTCTTCGTGGCGGGTATCATTGCCAAGGGCGAAAAGAAGTCGTTTCGTCAGAACGTGAAGGACAACAAGCATACGCTGGTGACCGAATTCAAGACGAGCATAGACAACTATACGCAGTTCTTCGGCCCCGCACTGACAACAGGTTTGAAGATTGCAGGCGTGGAAGGTCGTTCATCCTGGGGACGCTATCTGGCATCGACGGCCATGTCGTATGGTATCATGGCAGCCTTCGTGAATGGTATTAAATATACCGCCAAGGAGATGCGTCCTGATGGTTCTACAGCCAATTCATGGCCTTCGGGACACACAGCTACAGCCTTCGTGGGTGCTACCATCCTGCACAAGGAATATGGTATGACTCGCTCGCCATGGTATTCAGTTGCTGGCTATAGTGTTGCCACTGCCACGGGTATCATGCGCGTGCTGAACAACCGCCACTGGGTGAGCGATGTGCTCTCGGGAGCGGGCATCGGTATCATGTCGGGAGAGTTGGCATACGCGCTAAGCGACTTGCTCTTCAAGGGAAAGGGCTTGCTTCGAGGCGATATCAGCGGCAATAAGAGCATTATCGACAATCCTTCGTTCTTCTCTGTTTCCATGGGTGTTGGTTTTGGTTCCAAAAATCTGGATTTCGACTTGCAGAAGTTTGATCTCGTTTTTGATGAAGAGGAAGACAAAAGCTTGAATTTGAAGTTCGGTGCTTCCACCTCCGTGGGTGTCGAAGGTGCTTATTTCTTCAATAAGTATATTGGTTTGGGTGGTCGTCTGCGTGTGAACAGTGCGCCAATTAAAGGCTGGAACGGTATTGAGAGGTTTGCTTGGAATGACCTGTATTATAGTGTGTTCGGCGAAGACTACTTGGAAGACGAATTATATCGTATTTTTGTTGATGGAGAAGGTATTCCTGGTGAAGAGGGCTACTATCCACCTCTTTTGGAAACTGTTGAGTTCAAAATCAAGAGTGACCATTTGACGGAATTTGCTGCCGACCTCGGTGTCTATTTCAATCTTCCGCTTTCTAACCATTTTGCACTTGGTTCAAAGTTGCTTGTGGGACGCAGCATCATGCAGGAGGTGGATTTGAATGCCGTTGCTACTGGTGGACTCAGAGATGCTGAATTGGATGATGATTTCAACCTTACCAGTGTCACTTTATTGCCTGGTACCTATGAAACGGAGTGGGACTACTTCACGGTGGGTGGTAACAACAGCATGAAGTATGGCACAGGTGTTTCGCTCACATACTCCTACAAGGAGAACTATGCTTGGCGCCTTTTCTGCGATTACGACTTTACCCGAAAGAAATATACTATGACCTACAACCCAAGTGAGTTCTTGTTGGATTCTTTCGGCATAAAAGAAGACTTAGCTATGTTTTCGGAAGCTGATTGGATAGATAGACAGACCATCAAGAAAAATCGACATACTTTCATTATTGGTGGCTCGTTTACAGTCTCGTTCTAAAAAACTCTAAAAAGAAAGATGAAGAATTTAATCATTTCGATAGTTTTCACGGCTCTCATGATGCCAGTGCTGGCTCAGAATTCATTTAATGGTCAGCATAAGTACGACGGTGAGCACAAGAATGAACTGTCGGGCTATGTGATGTGTGGACATAACATCGTAACGGCTTTCTTCGGGGGTTTGGAGGTGTCGTACAAGCGGCATCTTACTGACCGCTGGCATGTTGGTGTCGATGCCCAGTCGCAGTTTGGCAAGCAGCTGTATTCCAATGATGTTCATGGCGGCTATCGTCTGCCAATCGGTTGGAGCGACTTCTATTTCGATGGAAAGGTGTTGTATAACCGTTATCAGCGTTGGGACACGAACGAAATCATTGCCAACATCTCCATCACCTGGGAGATTCCTTACTTCAACCTACGCATTGGCGAGTCGTTGATTCATTTCCACACGAGGCATTTCGGCTATACCGAGCCACTTACGTTCACCTTTGGCACGGGTGTGAACATTCGGCCTCGCTGGAACTCATGGAATCTGGGGCTCTTCTTCCGCAACTACGACGACTTCTACTACGAGAACTGGAATATCAACTGGGGCTTAGACTTCTATGCCTCGCTGACTAAGCAGATGAAACTCTTTGGCGAGTTCAATGTGCGTCCTGCGGGCAGTATGAGCCAGTTGGCATCAAAATATGAGACATCAGGAAAATTAGGAATTAAATACGTGTGGTAAGATGAAGAAAATACAAACGATATTGGTGGTTATGGCAGCCATGATGGCACTCACGGCTTGCGAGAAGGTAAGCCCTATCGGCGTGCTTGTCAGTGGTACAGGCGTGGAAGACCGTGTGAAAATGTCACATCTCTATTTTCAGCAACACAAGGGAGAAGGCCACTTTTTTGATATAAGTGGCAAGGATGAATATTCCTTTATTATAGGTGCTGATAGTCACATGACAACTGATGGCGGTCGTATGCGCGAGATGCTTCAGAATGGATTGGACCACGATGACTTGCTCTATGCTCATTTGGGCGACATGGCCGACACCAAACCAGAGTATTACATCAATCTTGAGAACGTAATCAGTGAATATAAATGGAAATTTGCCAGAAAATATTTCGAAGAGCTTTTCTTGGGTAATGATGAAAGCGTTGAAGAGAGGGAAAATCCTGATTTTTACATGTACAAGGACAGTTTGACAGGTATGGTATATAGTGTGGATGATGTGCCTATGCCGTTCTTCCCAGTGGTGGGTAATCACGACATCACGCACAATGGTTGGGCTCAGTGGTCGAACATTTTCCATTCTTCCTTCTATGAGGTTCTTGTCCAAATCAAATCGGAGCCACTTACTTTAGACCGTTTCATTTTCCTCGACACAGCCAATGGCACTTTGGGAGAAGAACAGGTGAATCTGATTGAGGAAGATGGCTATGCATTGAGGGAGTATTTGGAAACTAATATCCGAAACACATTCGTGTTTAGCCATACAAACATTTTCCGCCCTTCGTCGTTGCAGTTTGCCTCTACCTTTGCTCGCGAAGAAACATTCTTCTTGCTGAATCAGTTCCACAAATGGGATGCTACCATCGTGTTCTGTGGCCATGTCCACAAATGGGATGAGCAGGTGGTGGATAACGTTCACTACATTACGCTTGACTCCATGAGCGAGCGCAATAGTCCCAATCCTGGCGACTACCTCCTGCGAGTGCATGTGAAAGCCAATGGCGAACTCACCTGGGAACGTGTCCGCATGAACTATACGAAGAAATAGTTTTATAGTTGGTCCTAAATTTATTTAGTAATCGTGAAAAAAAACTTGGAGCGATTTTAATCTATCCATTTGTTTTTTTTTACCACGAATTTCACTAATTAAACGAATCTTAGAGGTACAACTATATCAACAAAAAGTAGGCAATCTTCATCATTACCTTCCTTTTGTAATGCATGCCACCGAGTTTCTCCGTTGGGAAGCTCGGTGGCGATTTGTTGTATTCTTCCTTTATTTCGAAGGGCTTTTAGTCAGGTGATTATTGCCACCTGAAAGAATCGGTTGAAGAATCATTTTTTTTATTTTTTTCCGAAAAATGTCGTAGAATCAAAAAGTTATACATCATTGATGTATTTTCTGTATCACTTATGATGAATGCAAAAGAAAAAAATACTACCTTTGTGGCGTTTTGTATAAAGTATCCTGGATTAGAGATGGCGAATAGAATTATATTTGCAACTATGTGCATCGTGCTGGTACTCAAATGATAAAACACCAAATAACAAGAATAATATTGAAAAACGACATGAAAAAGAAAAAAACAATGACATGGGCTGTAGCGATGGCTGCAGTGCTCGTAGGATTGAACTCGTGTAGCCTCGATATCCCTAAGGAGGTTCCATCATCGTATGAGACAATAACGGTGGAGAAGTCTGACATTGAACTTCCTATTAAGTTCAGTGCAAAGATGAAAGGTCAGTCCGACGTAACCATCATGCCCCAGGTGAGTGGACAGTTGATGAAAATCTGCGTAAATGAGGGTCAGCAAGTGTCGAAAGGTCAGACACTCTTCGTGATTGACTCGCGCAATGCTCAACTGGAGTTGGAAGCTGCCCAAGCTAACTTGCAGGCTGCACTTGCTCAGGAGAATAGTGCGAAGCTGGAATACGAGTCGAACAAGAACCTGTTTGAGAAGCAGATTGTGAGCCGTTATATGCTCGACAATTCACAGAACACCTATCGTCAGGCACAGGCTTCTGTGTCTCAGGCACGTGCCTCTGTGAATCGTGCCAAGGTGAACCTCGGCTTCTGCACCATCAAGGCTCCCGTGAGAGGTGTTATCGGTGAGATACCAGTGCGTGGCGGCGACCAGGTTTCGCCGATGACTAAGCTCACCGTGTTGAGTGGCAACACGATGATGGATGCTGAGTTCTCGGTGACGGAGGCGATTGTCGAGACAGGTGTGCAGTCAGGCTTAAATGCAGACGACAAGAAGAAGCATATCGAAAACCTACCTGATGTGACGTTTGTGATGAAGAATGGTACTGAGTATCCTCACAAAGGTCGCATCACCAGCTTGACGGGTGTTGTGGATGCCTCTACGGGTTCGTTGGGTGCCAAGGCATCATTCCCTAACCCTGAAGGTCATTTGTTCTCAGGCATACAGGGTACGGTGGTTCTTCCTTTCTCGCAGAAGGACGTGATTGTCATCCCGCAGAATGCTGTGGTGCGCGTGCAGAACAAGTCGTTTGTGTATAAGGTGATGCGTGACAGTACGGCCATGGCTGTGACGGTGACGACCACCAGTACAGGCAATGGTAAGGAAGTCATCGTGAACTCTGGACTGAACGTTGGCGACAGGATTGTCACCGAGGGTGCCAATAATGTACAGGAAGGACAACGTGTGCTCTTTCCTAAAGCAGAGAAAAACGAAAAGTAAGCCATGAAGAATAATATATTTATTAACAAATACGTGATGGCGTGTGCCATCTCGATTGTCATTGCCTTGGTGGGCTATATCTGCATGAACAGCCTGCCTATCGAGCAATATCCGAATATTGCGCCGCCTACCGTTCGCGTATCGACTACCTATACGGGTGCCGATGCCAATACCATTATGAAATCGGTGGTGCAACCGCTGGAGGAGGCCATCAATGGTGTGCCTGATATGACTTACATGACCAGTTCGGCTTCATCGTCGGGCGACGTGAGTATCGTTGTCTATTTCAAAGCGGGAACGGACCCCGACTTGGCAGCGGTGAACGTACAGAACCGTGTGACACGAGCTACGGCCATGCTGCCTGCCGACGTGACGAAGGTGGGTGTGCAGGTGTTCAAGATGCAGAGCAATATCCTGCAGATTGGTGCCCTGAGGAGTGTCGATGGCAAGTATGACGACGACTTCGTGGCCAATTACATCGACATCAACGTGAAGCCTCGTCTCATGCGAATCACGGGAGTGGGCGATGTCATGTCGCTGGGTAACACATACGCTCTTCGCATTTGGATGAAGCCCGACGTGATGGCGCAGTATGGTTTGGAGCCTAATGATGTGTTTGCTGCCATCGGTGGTCAGAGTTTCGTTGCTGCTACTGGTTCTCTGGGTGCTCAGTCGGAGAACAACTACCAATATACGATGGAATACAAAGGCACCCTGAAGACCATTGAGGAATTCAACGATATTGTGCTGCGCACCAGTGATGGCGGACACTTGCTGCATCTGAGCGACGTGGCCGATGTGGAGATTGGTGCCATGAGCTACAGTTTCGTGTCGAATATCGGTGGTAAGCCAGGTACCATATTTATGGTGTTCCAGGCTCCAGGTGCCAACGCAACGGAGGTGAATGCCCGTATCAACAATCTCTTCGAGGAACTGAAACCGATGATGCCAGCAGGATTGGAATTCGTGAAACTCGAAACGTCTGACGACTTCCTCTATGCTGCCATTGGCAATGTGGTTGAGACACTCATCATAGCCATCATCCTCGTTATCCTCGTGGTGTTCTTCTTCCTACAGAACTTCAAGGCTACAATCATCCCGTCCATCTCTATTGTTGTTTCGCTGTTGGGCACTTTTGCCATTGTTTCGCTGGCAGGCTTCTCGCTCAACATCCTGACACTCTTTGCTCTTGTGCTCGCCATCGGTACGGTGGTGGATGATGCCATAGTCGTGGTAGAAGCAGTCATGGCAAAGATGGAGAATGGCATCAGCGATGCCCGCCAAGCCACACGCGAGGCCATGAGCGAGGTGTCGGTAGCCGTTGTTTCGTGTACGCTGGTGTTCATGGCCGTGTTCATCCCAGTGACGTTTATGCCAGGCACCTCAGGCACGTTCTTCACCCAGTTTGGTGTAACCATCGCCTCGTCGGTCGGTCTGTCGTGCGTATCAGCTCTGACGCTGTGTACACGAAGAAAGCCTATACGGTGAGCTACAATGCCATTTACAATAAATACTCCAAGAGTGTGCAGAAGTTCATCAAGCGACCTGTCTTGGCATGGTGCCTGTTGGGAGTTGCTGCTATTTTGCTCGTCTTCTTCATGAAAAACCTGCCTTCGGGCCTTGTGCCTCAGGAGGACCAGGGTGTGATTCTCGCTGAGGTTCGTGCACCAGAGGGTACAACACTTCATGAAACCCGTGAGATAGTCAAGAAGGTGGAAGCGAAAGTGAAGGAGATACCTGAGATGGAGAGTTTCGCCACAGCTTGTGGTTATGGTATGATGTCGGGTTCGGGTTCGAACTATGCCACGATGATTATCCGTCTGAAAACATGGGAGAATCGTGAGGGCTTCAACCACTACATCGACCTCGTCATTGGCCGTCTCTACTTCGCCTGCAAGGAAATCAAGAATGTGCAGGTGATGCCTTTTCAGTTGCCACAGGTGCCTGGTTATGGTTCGAACAACAGCGTGAACCTTGTGCTGCAGGATTTGAACGATGGCGACTTGTCGGAGTTTGCTAAGTTAGCGAATAAGTTCTTGGCCAAGTTGGGTGAGCGGCCAGAAATCAGCATGGCCATGACGTCCTACTCGGAGCGTTTCCCTAAATACCAGGTGGATGTCGATGCTGCACAATGCGACCGTGCTGGTGTTTCTCCTGCTGCTGTGCTGAAGACCTTAGGCTCTTATTGTGGTGGTAGCTATGTCGGCAACTACAATCAGTTCGGTAAGGTCTATCGCATCATGGCCAGTGCTTCGCCAGAGTATCGTCTCGACCCATCGTCGCTCAACAATATCTTCGTGAAGGTGCGTGGCGGCAAGATGGCACCTATCTCCGAATTTGTTACGCTGAAAGATATCGTTGGTACCTCGAATGTAGAGCACTTCAACCTCTTCCAGAGTATCACTTGTTTCGTGCAGGCTGCCAGTGGTTATACCGAGGGCGATGCCCATCAGGTGATTGCAGAAGTGTTCAAGGAAACCATGCCTAATGGTTACAGCTACGAGTACAGCGGTATGTCGCGTGAATTGGAGGAGGCTGCGGGCTCTAATGCCACGGCTCTTATCTATGTCATCTGCGCCATCCTCATCTACCTCATCCTTGCTTCGCTCTACAACTCGTGGTTCACACCGATGGCTGTGCTGCTCTCAGTGCCGTTCGGACTGATGGGCGCATTCGTCATGGCTTATCTCGGCTCATTGCTCCATTTGCCAGGCATGGACAACAACATCTACTTGCAGACGGGTGTCATCATGCTGATTGGTCTCTTGTCCAAGACTGCCATCCTGATTACCGAGTTTGCCTCCGAGCGTCGTGCCCAGGGCATGAGCATCCACGATGCTGCCTATGCTGCCTGCAAGGAGCGTTTGCGCCCAATCCTGATGACTGTTGTCACGATGATTGCCGGTATGATTCCGCTCATTATCGAAGGCGGTGCTGGTGCCAATGGTAACCGTGCTTTGGCCTTTGGCGTGGTGGGTGGTATGACAGTAGGAACCATCGCCCTGCTGTTCGTTGTTCCAGCATTCTTTATCGTGTTCCAGAAGTTGCACGAGCGCTTCCAAGGGCTAGATGTAGAAATGAAAAGTGTTGAAGTAAAAACAGAGGAATAAATTATGAAAAGACTAAGATATATCTTACTTGCAGCAACCGTTAGTTTCCTACTAACGGGCTGTGGTCTTTACAAACAGTACGAATCGAAGGCTACGGCACCTGCCGATGCATTTGGCACCACACAGGATATCACAAAGGCCGAAGGCGAAACGTCGTTGGCTCAGATGTCGTGGCGTGAGTTCTTTACAGATCCACTCTTGCAACAACTCATCGAGCAGGTTTTGGCTAACAACACCGACCTGAATTCCGCTCGCATCGCTGTAGAGAAGAGTGAGGCTTCGCTGAAGATGGCAAAGATGGCGTACTTGCCTTCACTTACGTTCTCACCACAAGGCACGTTGTCCAAGTTCGACGACAATCCATGGTCGAAGACCTACAACCTGCCGCTGCAACTGTCGATGGATGTTGACGTGTTCGGAAGCATCACCAACAAGAAGCGTGCAGCTAAGGCTGTTCTCTTGCAGTCCCAAATCCGTGAGGAGTCTGTCCATGCCAACCTCATCAGCACTGTTGCTCAGCAATACTACATGTTGCAGGTGCTCGACCGTCAGCTGGAGATTCTCTTGCTCACTGACAGTCTTTGGAATGCTTCGCTCGAAACCCAGAAGACGCTTTGGGAGAATGGCAAGTCGTACAGCACAGCTGTCAACCAGATGGAGTCGTCTTACCTCAATGTGAAGACACAGATTGTCGATACCCGTCGCAACATTCGCTCCACCGAGAATAACATTTGCCGCTTGCTTGCCATCACTCCTCAGCACATCGAACGTGCCAAGTGGGGCAGTTCCGCCTTGCATCATCCCGACGCACAGGGCGACACAGGACAGCGCATGTTCGACGTCCAGTTCCTTCGCATTGGTGTTCCCGCTGCCCTGCTCAATCTGCGTCCCGACATCCGCATTGCCAATCATGCCATGGAAGAGGCTTTCTACAACACACAAGCTGCTCGTGCCGCCTTCTTCCCAACCATCACGCTCAATGGTACTGCAGGATGGACGAACTCTGGTGGAGGTGCCATCGTAGATCCTGGTAAATTGCTCTTCAACATTGTCGGTCAGCTCGCACAGCCTATCCTTGCCCGTGGCAAGCTTAGCGCAAACCTCAAAATCAGCCAGCTCACCGAGCAGGACTTGCAGAAGAAGTATGTCCAGACTGTCATCAATGCTGGTAATCAGGTGAACGAAGCTATGGCCGACTGCCAGGCAGCTCGCGAGAAGCATGGTTACTACCATCGCCAGGTGCAGGTGCTCCACGAGGCATACAAAGGCACTCACGAGCTCATGGACAATGGTAAGGCCAACTATCTGGAGGTGCTTACCGCCCAGGAAACGCTGCTCAATGCCCAGCTCAGTGAAGCCATGAACATGTATAAGGGTGCTCAGGCTGTCATTGCTCTCTACATCGCTCTCGGCGGTGCAACTAAGTAAAGAAATTAAATGTCACGTAGAAATGATTCCTTTTATTTCTGCGTGACATAATTTTTAGAACCTACCTTTAGAGGAATGGAGTTCAAACAACGCTTCTCACGGAAATTGGCATGGAGAATTGTGCTATCAGTGTCTATCGTCATGATAGTGCTCTCTGTGATTATCTATAAGATGGTCAATCGCTCAATCGTCGAAATGGAGTCTATGCTCTTTACTGAGGTGATGAGACGAACCAGTGTGACCGTCAATTCGAACATGACCTCCGTCAGTGTCGGCTGCATCAATAGTCTCGACAAGATAGAGAACAGTTTGGATCAGCCCGATAGTATTCCTCACATCCTGCAACGGGTGGTTGCTCAGAATCCCGATATTGCTGGTTGTGCCATCGGCTTCGAAGCTAACTATTATCCTCAGAAGGGACGTTGGTACGAGCCATACGCCATCCGAAATGGTGAGCAGATTGTTGTTCGTCTGATAGGTGGACCCGACCACGATTATCTCAACCGCGAATGGTATCAAAGCGTTATGACAGGAGGAGCCAGTGGGTGGACCGACCCGTACTACGACGCAGAAGGATGTAAGACTGTTGTTGCTACCTATGCCCTGCCTGTGAAGAACAAAAAAGGAAAGAAGATAGGTGTTTTTGCGCTCGACTTGTCCCTCTATTGGTTGGCGGACATCATGAGGGAGACCGATGCGGAAATCATCAAGCATTATTACGACCCGTTCTTTAAGAAGGCTCATGTCAATTGCATGATTCTCAATAAGAAGGGCACCTACGTGGCGCATTCCGATACTACCCGCATTCTTCGCTGCAATTTTCTTTCAGAAGTGAAAGCTTCTGCCGATACCAACGACGACCTGCTCGCTCGTCAGATTCTGTCGGGCAAGGCAGGGCATTCAGAAAGCACCATAGATGGTGAACGCCACATTGTTTTCTATTGCCCTATCGAAGACACCGATTGGACGGTAGCCGTGGTCGTGCCTTGGATTCTCTATCATGGAACTGGTCAACGTGCTGGAATCATGCTCTTGGTACTGATTGCCCTTAGTCTCATCGTGGCATTCTTCGGATGCATCGTTGCCATTCGAAAGATGACCAAACCACTTGTCAAATTTGCCGAATCCACCCGCGAAATCGCGAAGGGTAACTTCCAGGTACCATTGCCCAACATCAAGTCGAACGACGAAATAGGACTGCTCCACGAATCATTCCAGGACATGCAGCAATCCCTCTCGCGCTATGTAGAGCAACTGCGCGAAACCACGGCATCGAAGGCTGCCATCGAGAACGAGCTGAATATTGCCCGCAATATTCAGATGTCCATGATTCCCAAAATTTTTCCTCCATTTCCTCACCGCGATGATATCGACATCTTTGGCTATATGCAGCCTGCCAAGGATGTGGGCGGTGACCTCTTCGACTTCTTCATCCAAGACGAAAAGCTCTTTTTCTGCATAGGCGATGTGTCGGGCAAGGGCATTCCAGCAGCACTGTTGATGACGGTGGCAAAGAACCTCTTCCGTTCAGTCACTGCCCATGAGTCCAGTCCTGGAAAAATAGTCACACAGATGAACAACACGATGAGTGAGGGAAACGATGCCAATATGTTCGTCACGCTCTTCGTCGGTGTGCTCGACCTCAGTTCTGGGCGGCTTTCCTATTGCAATGCAGGTCATGATGCTCCGCTCATCATCAGTTCCGATGCCACCCTTCTGCCTGTGGATTCCCATTTCCCTGTCGGTGTGATGGCGGGAGCGGAGTTCGGTGAGCAAGTAGTCACTATCGCTCCACAGACAACACTTTTCCTCTACACCGACGGCTTGACAGAGGCGGCACACACCAACAACGCAGATGGTGAGTGGGAACTCTTCGGCATGGAGCGTGTCATGGCTACCATTCATCAGGCCATGGAGCAGCACCTACTCAAGCCTCGTTCTTTCACTGAGCACATTCTGCATGCCGTCTCGGCTTTCGTAGGCGATTCTTTGCAGAGCGACGACCTCACCATGCTTACCATCAGATATAAGTAATTATGAAACTACGCAATATTGCCTACGCTCTCGTCTTTTTTCTTTGTGCCTGCATCACCCACGATGTTCAGGCGCAGAAGCTGTGGCGTATGTTGAAGCATAATGATAGTATCATGTCCCAACGCTATCGTAGTGGCAACATCGACACGCTCTACATCACTCGCCCTTCCACGAGATGGACCTTGACGGGCCGTATCAACGTGTCGGGTGCTCAACTGAAGATGGAGGGCAAGCAGATGGGCATACCTTTCCGTTCCGAAATGACTGCCGACTACAAATCCACAATCAGTTTGGGAGTCAACTACCTCGGTGTAACCTTGAGTATGGCGCTCAATCCCGCCAAGCTTTTGGGCAAGTATAAGGACTTCGAAATCAACCTCAATTCCTACAACAACCGCTGGGGCTTCGACTTCATCTATCAAGATGCCCGCAACTTCAAGGGGTGGCATGAAACTGAGGGGCAATCACGACTGGAGTTGCCACCTGAGGTGCTGACGCTGAAATCGCTGAACGTGAACGCCTACTATGCCTTCAACCACCGACGCTTCTCCTACCCAGCTGCCTTCACGCAGAGCTACATACAGCGTCGCTCAGCAGGAAGTTTCCTTCTGGCAGTGTCAGGACAGGGGCAGAGAGCCAAGACCAAGGCGCAATATGAGTCTTTACTCAATGTAACAAACATCGGCATCGGTGCCGGCTATGGCTACAACTGGGTGCCCAGCCGTCATTGGTTGCTCCACATCTCGTCGTTACCTACCTTCACTGTGTTTAGCAACACTTCTCTCACCGTGAACGACGAGCGCATTCCGCTCAAATATCGTTTTCCTGAGGTGATTATCACTGCCCGTGGAGCCGTTATCCGTCAGTTTGGCAACATGTTCGTTGGTATGACAATGGTGTATAATTTCACGAATATAGGCGACGAAAACGAATTGTCCATACATAACGACAAGTGGCGTACCCGCCTTCTTGTCGGACTTAGATTATGACAAAGGCAGATGGACGCATCGAAGTGGCCGATGCCCTGCGGGGCATCGCCGTTATAGGTATCATCCTGTTCCACGCCGTCGAGTCGTTTGATGCGTTCAGTCCACAGGCACGTCTCACCCTGCCTTGCGATGCATCCGTCTATCGTGTCGTCACCTTCCTCTTATCGGGTAAGATGTACGGCATCTTCGCACTTCTCTTTGGACTTACTTTTCACATCATGCTGAGTCGCAGCATGACGCGCATTCGTTTTGCATGGCGAATGCTCCTGCTGTTTTTCATAGGATGTATCAATATCGCCTTCTACGATGGCGACATTCTCACCACCTACGCACTTTGTGGCTTGCTCCTCATAGCTTGTCATCGCCTGTCGAACCGCTGGCTTTGGGTTCTGACTGTCGTTGTGCTATTGCAGCCTTTCGAACTATGGCAACTGTTCAGTGGCTGGACCATGCCTTCCGATTGGATTTGGCACGACTATGCCCTCTTGTCTCGCCACCATCAGGAGAGCGGTTTTTGGCTCAACGTAGTGCAGAATCTGCGCTATGCCTTTCCTGCCAATTTGGGCTATTTTGCATTGACGGGGCGACTGACACAGATTTTCGGTCTTTTCCTCTTGGGATTGCTTTTCGGTCGTCACCGCCTATTCATCAACGAAGGTCGTCACCTGCTTGTATGGAAAAGTATCCTCATTGTGAGTCTGTTGTTGGCAGTCGTAGGCAACAGCACCGACCTCGGCATCCTCACTCATTGGCTCACTCCCATTGTTAACCTCGCAATTCTACTATCAGAAACAGCTGCTATCGTCCTGCTTTGGTTCAGCTCAGCACGAGTTCGTCAGTCACTCACAACCATCTGCACCTTCGGTCGCATGAGCCTCACCAATTATCTCTTGCAGTCTGTCTTGGGCTGTTTCTTCTTTTATGCTTGGGGACTGGGCCTTTACAGCGAATTAGGCCACACCTACGCCCTCTTCGTTGGTGTCCTGATCATCCTTCTCCAATTCTTCTTCACTCTTCTTTGGGCGCACCATCATCAGCGCGGTCCAGCTGAATCCCTTTGGCGTGCTGCCACCTATCTTTAACGCGAGTTTGGGCTTAATGTTAATCTCGACTTCGCATGCACAGGCGTTCCCCTTTGATTGCACAGAACCATTCCTATGCTTCAACTGAAATGCCGAGCCCTCAACGTTGACACGCCGAGCCTTCGCCATCGCAACGCCGAAGGTTCGCCGATTCGATAGCGAACCTTCGCGCAACTAGTTGAATCAAAGAAACGCTTCATGACATCCTCACATGCGCTTCAGCCAATCCCCTAAAGCGGGGAAATAAAGATGTAATTATTTCTCCGTAGTTCGCGCTTCCGCCGCGAAATTTTCATTCCACCCTTATCCTTTCGGCCTTTAATGGCAAAGCATTCGAAGAACCACCCACAAGGATGTTGATGTCACCTGGTTCCAACACCCATGTCTGTGTCGGTTCGTCTCAATGGCAGAGGTCGGAACGGCGTACAGGAATGGTGACGGTCTTGCTTTCACCAGCTTTCAACGCCACGCGCTGGAAGCCCTTCAACTCCTTCACTGGACGCTCGATGCGAGACGATGGACGTGACACATAGACCTGTGCCACTTCTTCTGCATCCGCTGAGGAAACGTTACGAAGTTGGAAGTGCACATCGAAACCTTCGGCAGTGGGTTGCACCTCGAGTTGGTCGTATCGGAAGCTGGCGTAAGATAGTCCGAACCCGAAAGGATAGGCCACAGATGCCTGTTTCTGGTCGTACCAGCGATAGCCTACAAGACTTTCTTCTGAATAGTTGGCAACGAGCTGTTGACGACGTTCGTTGCTACGGTTCTGGGTGATATCGACGAAGATGTCGCCTTGTGCATTGTTCTGGATGTTCTGAGGATAGGAGCCTGTGGCGTAGGCTGGCACGTCCTCTAAGTGAATTGGCCATGTCATCGGCAGTTTGCCCGATGGTGAAATCTTGCCCGTAAGCACTTCGGCCAATGCCTGTCCCCCCATAGAACCGTTGAACCACGATACCAACAAGGATTTAGATACATCGTTGACCGTACTGATATCCACAGGGCCTCCTGCCACAACGACGGTCACCAGTCGCTTGTTGGCTTTGGCCAGTGCAATGGCCAATTCGTCTTGTCCTGATGGTAGGGTGATGCTCTTGCGGTCGGAACCTTCGGTCTCTACCTCACGATTGTCGCCTGCGAAGTAGATAACGAGGTCTGCACTCTTGGCGAGCTTTACGGCTTCGGACATGAGTTCTGGGTTGGCTGCTTGCTGTGGACTCTGACGCCTGTTGCGGCTTCCACGGTCGAAACTCTTGTAACCGGGTGCGTAGCTGATTTTCATGCTGTTGCCTATCGCGCTCTTTAAGCCTTCGAGAGGGGTGATTTCGCAGCGTGTCTTCACACCTGCTCCCACACCGCCCAAGGCCATCTTCGTGACAGCATTCTCACCGATAACGGCGATGTGCTTCACACGTTTAGAATTGATGGGCAGTAACTTCTCGTTCTTGAGCATTACGATGGAACGGCGTGCCACTTCTAAGGCAACTGCCATTTCTTCTTTGTTGCCCACAGGCACGCGGTTGGCTTCTTCCTTGGCGATGGGTTTCACTGCCATGCGAACACGCAGAATCTCTCGTACTCGCTGGTCGATGACGGCTTCACTCACCTTTCCTGCTTTCACGGAGTCGAGTAGGGCTTGCCCCATGTAGCGACTGCCAGGCATCTCGACATTCATTCCTGCGGTGACAGCATCTACGGTGGAATGGACGCCGCCCCAGTCGCTGATGACCATGCCAGGGAATCCCCATTGCTGACGGAGGATGGTGGTGAGTAGGTGTTCATTCTCGGAACACCAACGACCATTCACCTTATTATATGCTGCCATCACGCCCCAAGCATCGGCTTCTCCTACTGCCATTTCGAACGGACGCAGATAGATTTCGTGCATGGAACGGTCGGAGATGTGCACATCCACAAAACCACGATAGTCCTCCTGGTTGTTCAGTGCATAGTGCTTCAGGCATACGGCGGTGCCATCGTCTTGCGAACCCCGTGTGTAGGCTACAGCCAACATACCACTGAGCAGTGGGTCTTCGCTCAGATACTCGTAGGTACGTCCACCCGTAGGGATGCGTTGAATGTTGATAGCTGGACCTAAAATCATGTCCTTCCCTCGCAGTCTTGCCTCGCGACTCATCGCGCGACCGTAGGCATACGCCCAATGGGTGCTCCACGTGGCAGCCAGTGCCGAGCCTGTAGGGAAGAAAGTAGCTGAGTCGGTAGTGAGGTGTGCGGAATTCCACGAGTGAGGTTCCATCTCCTCGCGGATACCGAATGGACCATCGGCATACTCTATGTCGGCGATGCCCAGACGAGGAACACCTGCAGACGAGAACATATTCTTGCCATGGAGCATGTCGATTTTCTCCTCCAGCGTCATCTGGCTGATGATGCCGTCAATCTTTTTCTCGTTCCCAAGCAACTTACTGGGATACTTCTGTGCTTGCAGGTTGGTGGCCGACAGTGTCAGCACAGCCAAGGCAATAATCCTAAAATTCTTCATTCGGTTTATATTTTTTGTCGCGTAGAAATCGCGGAAACAACGGAATTTTCTCCGTAGTTTGCGCTTCCGGCGCGAAGAATTATCCTCCACTCTTTGTTTTCCTCCGCTTAATGTACTCAGATGGCGTTTCACCGTACATCTCGCGATAATACTGTGCGAACATCTTTGGAGAGAAACCAACCTTGTCCGCCACCTCCGACACGTTTGTGCGTCCTTGGTCAAGCAACGCCTTTCCGCGTTTGATGCGCACGATGCGGATGAGTTCCACAGGCGATTTGCCCACGATGGCAATGAGTTTCTTGTAGAGCGTGCCACGCGTCATGCCGACAGCAGCACTGAGCTGTACCACTGAATACTTCGGGTCGCTGATGTTCGCCTCCACTTCGGCGATGATGTGGCTGATGAGTTCCTCGTCGAGCGAACTGACCGTGATTTCGCTCGGTTTGATTTCTATGCCCATGGCCACTTGCTCATGGATGTGCTGAGTCCATTCTAGAATTTTCTTGATGCGCAGGCGTAGCACGGTCAAACTGTACGGCTTCGTGAGGTAGTCAGCTACACCCTCTTTGAGTCCTGCGATGATGTCTTCCTCGCTGCTCTTTGCCGTGAGCAGGATGACGGGGATGTGCGAGTAGCGTATGTTCTTCCGAATTTGTCGGAAGAGTTCGATGCCATCCATTTCGGGCATCATCACATCGCTGATAATGAGGTTCACGTGGTCGTTTGTGGCCAGTACATCGAGTGCCTCCTTACCATTAGCAGCGAGCAGTATCCGATACTCGTCGTCGAGACTGCGCTGTAGGAAATGGCGCGCGTCGGTGTTGTCATCCACCACGAGAATGGTGCTGATGGTTGGTTCCTTAGTGTCGGATGCTGTTGCCGCTTCGCTTCCCTTCTCTGCTTCTATGATTGGCAGAGTTACGGTGAAGATGGAGCCTTGTGGCTGATTGTCGCTCACGGTAATGTCGCCGCCCATCATATCCACATATTGTCGAACGATGTGCAGGCCCAGTCCGCTTCCCTCTTGCTCTTGTCCGTGCGTCTCCTGTACGAAGCGGTCGAAGATGCGTCGCTTATCCTTCACACCGATGCCCGTATCGGTCACACTGAGCGAGATTTCCTGCTCCTGTATGTTGAGCGCGACGGTTACACTGCCGCCGTCAATGTTATATTTGTAGGCGTTCGACATGAGGTTTGTGATGATACGCCGCATCTTGTTCTCGTCGAACTGAGTCTCGAAGGCCGTGTCAGGTAGTTCCAACATCAGGTCAATACGCTTGAGAGTGGTGTAATAGGCAAAGGCTTGTGCCGTCTGACGCACAAAGCTCACGATGTCGCCGTGGCTGAGGTTCAACTTCTCCTTGCCCACGTCGAGCCTGCGGAAGTCGAGTAGTTCAAGCACCAGGTTGTATAGTTGTTGTGCATTGCGCCAGGCCACGTCTATCTCCGTGCGGATGGCGTCGGGCAGGTTGTGTTCGCGGATTTTCTCCAAAGGAGCCACCACGAGCGTCAGAGGTGTCTTCAGGTCGTGACTGATATTGGTGAAGAAGCGTATCTTGTCCTCTTCCATCTCGTATTTCCTCAGGTTGATTTCCATCTGCTTCATCGCCACTTCGCCCTGATGGCGGTGACGGAAGGCACGCCACACGAACCAAATGCCCGCGGAGAGCAGCAGTAGGTAGCAGAGGATGGCCCATGAGGATAGCCAGAAAGGAGGACGCACCTTGAAGGTCAGCTCACTTACTTCTGAAGTGCCCATGCCCGACAGTTCTGCTTTCACCTGCAACACATGGGTGCCAGGCATCAGTGAGGCGAAGTAGAGCATGTAGCCTGGTGCCCTCATCCATTGGTCCTCGCCCTTGAAGCGGTATAAGTAACGAGTTTTGTGGCTCAGAGCAGGTATCATCATCGAGATGCTGATGCCGAGTCACTCGCCGTAATCGATGGTAAAGCCCTTTTCCGACAGCACGATGGGGTTGTTGTTGATGCGGAATTCGGTGAAGTGCACCTTGTGCAGGGTGTTGGCGGTGAACTGACGGCTGTTGGCGACGGAACATTCTACATTGAAATCAACTTCGGTGATGACCCAATAGTAGGTACTCTCGACGATAAGCATCTGCTCTTCACAGGTTCTGGATACACACTTCTGGAACTCTACTATTGATAAATAGCGACAATGAAGTTTTTCTGATTCATACTTAAGCTTCATTTCATCAGATTCATTCAATCTGATAATCCCTTTCGATCCTCGTCAGGCTGGTTTGCGACAAATCGAAGTCTGACGAGGACGAAATAACACAGAAAGAGGATTCGACAGTTTTGCCGAATCCTCTTCGCTTATTCATCTCATAGTTGTCTTTCATTTCCGTTCTTTCTGTGTGACCTTAAAATTATCTGTATGCATCTTTGTCTTTGCATCAGGGAAATCGTGGTGAAAGTGGTCGTAATCGTAGCTTTAAAAGTTAAATAAACTTAAATTTTGGCGAAAAATGGGTGTGCTGATGGTTTTGACAGTAAAAAAGTGATGGAAAAAGTATTCTAATCGGTAAAAAAGTCGTACCTTTGCACCGCTTTTTAGACTATTGTGCCCTTTTGACACTTAATTTAGGGTGAAAATGAGGGCGTTGGGGAAGAATGCGGCCTATATATTATATAAGGTGTAGAGATGCACGAACAAAGATATGGCTGCAGTAAGCGGGCGGCACGAGAGCAGATTGCGCCCGACTGAAGATTCTCTGATGATGCAACAGACTATCAATAAATATTCATCATAATAAAAACAAAAAATTTAAAATGCCTACTATTCAGCAATTAGTAAGAAAAGGAAGAAAGGTGTTGGTTGACAAGAGCAAGTCACCTGCTTTGGACTCCTGTCCTCAGCGTCGCGGTGTTTGCGTTCGTGTTTACACCACTACTCCTAAGAAGCCAAACTCGGCTATGCGTAAGGTGGCGCGTGTTCGCCTCACAAACAAGAAGGAAGTCAACTCTTACATTCCAGGAGAGGGTCACAACTTGCAGGAGCACTCAATCGTGCTGGTTCGCGGTGGCCGTGTGAAGGACCTTCCAGGTGTTCGTTACCACATCATTCGTGGCGCTCTTGATACAGCCGGTGTTGCAAGCCGCACTCAGCGCCGCTCGAAGTACGGAGCCAAGCGTCCTAAGGCTAAGAAGTAAAAAAGGTCTTCGTTCCTTATCTTACAAAAACAGACTACGGTCTTAAAAAGCAAAACAAGAAAGTTTTTTATTTAACAACATTTGGTTTGTTGGAAAGCTAACAAGATGGTTGAGTAAATGTTCCGGAGGGGACGTTGAAGAAAACGCTGAAATGCAACCAGACAGACTAAAGAAAAGTAAAGAAACAAACAAATGAGAAAAGCTAAACCAAAGAAACGTGTGATCCTGCCAGATCCCGTTTATGGCGACGTGAAGGTTACTAAGTTCGTTAATAACCTGATGTATGACGGAAAGAAGAGTATCGCTTACTCTATTTTCTACAACGCACTTTCCATCGTTGAGAACAAGATGAAGAATGAGGAGAAGTCTCCAGTTGAAATCTGGAAGAAAGCCCTTGAGAACATTACTCCACAGGTGGAGGTGAAGAGCCGCCGTATTGGTGGTGCCACTTTCCAGGTTCCTACTGAGATTCGTCCTGACCGCAAGGAGGCTATCTCGATGAAGAACATGATTTCGTTCGCTCGCAAGCGTTCGGGCAAGAGCATGGCAGAGAAGCTGAGTGCTGAGATCATGGATGCCTTCAATGAGCAGGGTGGTGCGTTCAAGCGCAAGGAGGACATGCACCGCATGGCTGAGGCTAACCGTGCATTCGCTCACTTCCGCTTCTAATATCCGATGATGTATTAGTTAAAGTAAAGGTAAAAAAGATTTAAAAGGTTAATATAGAGATTTATGGCAAAACGTGATTTGCATTTGACGCGTAACATCGGTATCATGGCGCACATCGATGCTGGTAAGACAACCACTTCTGAGCGTATCCTGTTCTACACGGGTAAGACTCACAAGCTGGGTGAGGTGCACGATGGTGCTGCTACCATGGACTGGATGGCGCAGGAGCAGGAGCGTGGTATCACTATCACTTCGGCTGCAACGACTTGTTTCTGGAACTACAACAATGACAAGTATCAGATCAACTTGATTGACACTCCGGGACACGTTGACTTCACTGCTGAGGTGGAGCGTTCGCTCCGCGTGCTCGACGGCGCTGTGGCTACTTACTGTGCTGTAGGTGGTGTTCAGCCTCAGTCGGAGACTGTGTGGCGTCAGGCAGACAAATATAATGTTCCACGTATCGGCTATGTGAACAAGATGGACCGCTCGGGTGCTGACTTCTTTGAGGTGGTTCGCCAGATGCACGACATCCTGGGTGCCAACGCTGTGCCAGTGGTGATTCCAATCGGCGCTGAGGAGAAGTTCAAGGGTGTGGTTGACCTCATCAAGATGAAGGCTATCCTGTGGCACGACGAGTCTCTTGGTGCTGACTACGAGGTTGACGAGATTCCTGCAGACTTGCTCGGTGAGGCTCAGGAGTGGCGCGACAAGATGCTCGAGTCGGTTGCTGAGTTCGACGATGCTTTGATGGAGAAGTTCTTCGATGACCCTTCAACCATCACTGAGGATGAGATTCTCCGCGCTTTGCGCAACGCAACGGTTCAGATGGCTTGCACACCTATGCTCTGTGGTTCTTCGTTCAAGAACAAAGGTGTTCAGACGCTGCTCGACTATGTTTGTGCTTTCTTGCCTTCTCCACTCGACACTCCTAACGTGGTGGGTACGAACCCTGACACGAAGGAAGAGGAAGACCGCAAGCCAGACGAGGACGAGAAGACTTCTGCTCTTGCTTTCAAGATTGCCACTGACCCTTACGTGGGCCGCTTGACTTTCATCCGTGTCTATTCGGGCAAGCTGGAGTCGGGCTCTTACGTTTACAACACTCGCTCTGGCAAGAAGGAGCGTGTGAGCCGTCTCTTCCAGATGCACTCTAATCACCAGAACCCTGTAGAGGTTATCAGCGCTGGTGACATCGGTGCTGCTGTAGGTTTCAAGGATATTCGCACGGGTGATACGCTCTGCGACGAGAGCGCTCCAATCATCCTGGAGTCGATGGACTTCCCAGACCCAGTTATCGGTATCGCTGTGGAGCCAAAGACTCAGAAGGACCTCGACAAGCTGAGCAATGGTCTTGCCAAGCTGGCTGAGGAGGACCCAACCTTCACCGTTCATACTGACGAGCAGAGCGGCCAGACTGTTATCTCGGGTATGGGTGAGCTTCACCTCGACATCATCATCGATCGTCTGAAGCGTGAGTTCAAGGTGGAGTGCAACCAGGGTAAGCCTCAGGTGAACTATAAGGAGGCTATCACGAAGACTGTCAACCTCCGTGAGGTTTACAAGAAGCAGTCGGGTGGTCGCGGTAAGTTTGCCGACATCATCGTGAACGTGGGTCCTATCGACGAGGACTTCAAGGAGGGTGGCCTCCAGTTCATCGACTTGGTGAAGGGCGGTAACATTCCTAAGGAGTTCATCCCATCGGTTCAGAAGGGCTTCCAGAACGCCATGAAGAACGGTGTGCTCGGTGGCTATCCAATGGACAGCCTGAAGGTAGAGCTTTTGGATGGTTCGTTCCACCCAGTTGACTCCGACCAGTTGTCGTTCGAAATCGCTGCTCTTCAGGCTTACAAGAATGCTTGCTCACAGGCTAAGCCAGTGCTGATGGAGCCTATCATGAAGCTTGAGGTTGTGACTCCAGAGGAGAACATGGGTGACGTGATTGGCGACTTGAACAAGCGCCGTGGCAACGTGGAAGGTATGGAATCGAGCCGTAGCGGTGCTCGCGTTGTGAAGGCAATGGTTCCACTGGCTGAGATGTTCGGCTATGTAACAGCTCTCCGTACCATCACTTCCGGACGTGCTACCAGCTCGATGCAGTATGACCATCACGCTCCAGTGAGCAGCTCGATTGCTAAGGAGGTGCTGAAGGAGCAGGGTGGACGTGTTGACCTCGTGTAAATGAGATATGAGAGAATGGTCGTTGGCGACAGGACATGATTGTTGCCGAGGACCTTTCTTGACGTCCTTCGGAAACAAAAAAAACAACGGGGCTGAGGTGCCGTGCTAGCAAATGACTCTTAGTGGGCATACCTCTCTCCCTTATTCAATAACAATTCAAAAAACAAATCAAAGACAATGAGTCAGAAAATTCGTATTAAGCTGAAGTCCTACGACCACAACTTGGTTGACAAGTCGGCTGAGAAGATTGTGAAGACTGTGAAGGCTACGGATGCTACTGTAAGCGGTCCTATTCCTCTTCCAACTCACAAGCGTATCTTCACGGTGAACCGTTCTACTTTCGTGAACAAGAAGAGCCGTGAGCAGTTTGAACTGAACACTTACAAGCGTCTGATTGACATTTACAGTGCAACTCCAAAGACTGTTGACGCTCTGATGAAGCTTGAGCTCCCAAGCGGTGTTGAGGTAGAGATTAAGGTATAGTACAAGAAATTCGAGAATTATTAAAATCAATTTGAAATGCCAGGATTATTAGGAAAGAAAATCGGAATGACATCCGTTTTCAGTGCCGATGGAAAGAATCTTCCATGCACTGTTATCGAAGTAGGTCCTTGTGTTGTAACCCAGTTGAAGACTGTCGAAAAGGATGGTTATGAAGCTGTTCAGATTGGCTTCCAGGAAGCTAAGGAGAAGAACACTACAAAACCAATGAAGGGACACTTCGCAAAGGCTGGTACAACGCCAAAGAGACACTTGGCCGAGTTCATGTTTGATGAGGAGTACAACCTTGGTGACGTGATCACTGTGGAGCTCTTCAATGACACTCCTTACGTGGATGTGGTTGGCACATCGAAGGGTAAGGGTTTTGCAGGTGTAGTAAAGCGCCATGGCTTTGGTGGTGTGGGTCAGAGCACTCACGGTCAGGACGACCGTCTGCGCAAGCCAGGTTCTATCGGTGCTTGTGCCACTCCATCTCGCGTATATAAGAACTTGCCAATGGGTGGCCAGATGGGTAACGTACAGGTGACTACTCACAACCTTCAGGTGATTAAAGTGATTCCTGAGCACAACCTTCTTCTTCTGAAGGGTTCTGTTCCAGGATATAAGGGTTCAATCGTAACAATTAAGAAGTAATGGAAGTTTCAGTTTATAACATTAAAGGTGAAGATACTGGAAAGAAGGTTGAATTGAACGACGCTATCTTCGGAATTGAACCTAACGACCACGTTATCTATCTCGCAGTGAAGCAGTACCGCGCACACCAGCGCCAGGGTACTCACAAGTCAAAGGAAAGAAGCGAAATTACCGGCTCTACTCGCAAGCTGATTCGCCAGAAGGGCGGCGGCGGTGCTCGTCGTGGTGACATCAAGTCGCCAGTGCTCCGTGGTGGTGGCCGTGTGTTCGGTCCAAGACCTCGCGACTATTGGTTCAAGCTCAACAAGAAGGTGAAGGCTCTTGCTCGTAAGAGCGCTCTCTCATATAAGGCTCAGCAGGATGCAATTGTTGTAGTTGAGGACTTCGATTTCGAAGCTCCAAAGACTAAAGAATTTGTAAATTTGCAAAAAAATCTTAAAATTGAGGGTAAGAAGCTGCTTCTCGTTTTGCCAGATGTGAAGAAAAACGTATATTTGTCGGCTCGCAATATACAGAAGGCAGAAGTGATGACTGCATCTGCGCTCAACACATACAAAGTGCTGAACGCAAATGTTCTTGTTGTCACTGAAAATGCCTTAAAGCTTGTTGACGAAACTTTTAATAAATAAGGAGGTCGCAGTATGGCATATATCATCAAACCGTTGGTGACAGAAAAGATGACAGCTATCACAGAGAAGCAGAACAATAAGTTCGGCTTCATTGTGCGTCCTGACGCCAACAAGATTGAAATCAAGAAGGAAATAGAAGCTAAGTATAACGTAAATGTAGTTTCCGTGAACACGATGCGCTACAACGGCAAGGCTAAGAGCCGCTACACTCGCACGGGTATCATTAAGGGTAGAACGAATGCCTACAAGAAGGCTATCGTGACCTTGAAGGAAGGTGAAACTATTGATTTCTATAGTAACATTTAATAATAAAGATGGGAATTCGTAAATTCAGACCTGTAACTCCAGGTCAAAGACACAAGGCTATTGGTACATTCGATGATGTTACTACATCAGTACCAGAGAAATCTCTCGTCTATGGTAAGCGCAGCACAGGTGGTCGCAACAACCAGGGACGTCTGACGGTTCGCTACAGAGGTGGTGGCCACAAGCGTCTGCTCCGCTTGATCGACTTCAAGAGAGACAAGGACGGAATTCCAGCAGTGGTGAAGACTATTGAGTACGATCCAAACCGTTCGGCTCGCATCGCTCTCCTCTTCTACGCTGATGGTGAAAAGCGTTACATTATCGCTCCTAACGGACTGCAGGTGGGCACGACTCTGATGTCGGGCGACACTGCTACTCCAGACCTCGGCAACACTCTTCCTCTCCAGAACATTCCAGTCGGTACTGTGATTCACAATATCGAGCTTCGTCCTGGCCAGGGTGCAAAGATGGTTCGCTCCGCAGGTAATTTTGCTCAGTTGACTTCACGCGAAGGTCGCTTCTGTGTTATCAAGTTGCCTTCAGGTGAAATTCGTAAGGTTCTCTCGGTTTGCCGTGCTACTATCGGTAGCGTAAGCAACTCTGACCATGCTCTTGAATCTTCGGGTAAGGCAGGCCGCAGCCGCTGGTTGGGCCGTCGTCCTCACAACCGTGGTGTTGTTATGAACCCACATGATCACCCAATGGGTGGTGGTGAAGGTCGTCAGACTGGTGGACACCCACGTTCACGCAACGGCTTGTATGCTAAGGGTCTCAAGACTCGTGCACCTAAGAAGCTTTCAAATCAGTATATAATCGAAAGACGTAAAAAGTAACCAAGTTAACTAAGTAGAATATGAGTAGATCTCTTAAGAAAGGTCCATATATCAATGTTAAGCTCGAAAAGAAGGTGCTTGATATGAATGAAAGCGGCAAGAAGACTGTCGTGAAGACTTGGGCACGAGCTTCAATGATTTCTCCGGACTTCGTTGGACACACTATTGCAGTTCATAACGGTAATAAATTCATCCCTGTTTACATCACAGAAAACATGGTGGGCCATAAGCTCGGTGAGTTTGCGCTTACTCGCACTTTCCGCGGTCACGCTGGTAACAGAAAGAAGTAATACAGGCTCACACTGAAAAAAAGAAATCACATAATGGGAAAAAGAAAGAGAAATATGGCCAACGCCATTAAGGAGGCTAAGAAGAATACCTATTTCGCCTCTCTTCGCAACATCCCTTCTTCACCACGCAAGATGCGCTACGTAGTTGACCTCGTGCGCGGTATGGAGGTGAACAAGGCGCTTGCAACTCTCCGCTTCAACACCAAGAGTGCTGCGAAGGACGTTGAGAAGTTGCTTCGCTCTGCTATTGCCAACTGGGAGCAGAAGAACGAGCGTAAGGCTGAAAACGGCGAACTCTACATCTCTAAGATTTTTGTTGATGAAGGTGCTACACTGAAGCGTATGCGTCCAGCACCACAGGGAAGAGGTTATAGAATTCGCAAGCGTTCGAATCATGTTACAATTTTTGTGGACGCTAAACCAAAGGAGGAAAACTAATTATGGGACAGAAATGTAATCCAATAAGCAACCGTCTCGGCATCGTTAGGGGCTGGGACTCGAACTGGTTCGGCGGAAACAACTTCGGTGACAACATTCTTGAGGACAGCAAGATCCGCAAGTATCTGAACACTCGCCTGGCAAATGCAAGCGTGTCGAAGATTGTCATTGAGAGAACACTGAAGCTTGTGACTATCACAGTTTGCACTGCTCGCCCAGGCATCATCATCGGCAAGGGTGGCAAGGACGTTGACAAGCTCAAGGAAGAGCTGAAGAAGATTACGAAGAAGGACGTGCAGATTAACATCTACGAAATCAAACGTCCAGAACTCGATGCAGTAATTGTTGCCAACAATATCGCTCGCCAGATTGAGGGCAAGATTGCTTACCGTCGTGCTATCAAGACTGCTATCGCTAACACGATGCGCTCGGGTGCGGAAGGTATTAAGATTCAGATTTCAGGTCGTTTGAACGGTGCTGAAATGTCGCGCTCGGAAATGTATAAGGAAGGACGTACTCCTCTGCACACTTTCCGCGCTGACATCGACTACTGCCTCGCTGAGGCACTCACTAAGGTGGGTTTGCTCGGTATCAAGGTTTGGATTTGCCGTGGCGAAATCTTCGGCAAGCAGGACCTCACTCCTAACTTCTCTCAGGCAAAGGAAGGCGGACGTGGCGGTAACCGTGGCGAAGGCAACAGAAGACCAAGAAACAGAAGAAACAACAACCGCTAATCAGAAATTGAATTATGCTACAGCCAAAAAGACAAAAATATAGAAGACCGCAAAAGGGTCGCGGTCGCTGGCGTGGTGTCTCCCACCGCGGAACGGAGCTCTCTTTTGGTAGCTTCGGCATCAAGGCACTTCAGGAGCGCTGGATCAGTGCAAGCCAGATTGAGGCTGCCCGTGTTGCTATCACGCGTTACATGCAGCGTCAGGGTCAGGTTTGGATTCGTATCTTCCCTGACAAACCAATCACTAAGAAGCCTGCTGACGTCCGAATGGGTAAAGGTAAGGGTGATCCATACAAGTATGTGTTTCCTGCTAAGCCAGGACGTATCCTCTTTGAGGTGGAAGGAGTTCCATACGAGGTAGCTAAGGAGGCTCTCCGCCTCGGTGCTCAGAAGCTCCCAACTACAACTAAGTTCATTGTACGTCGTGACTACGACAAAAATGCTGACTAATTATGAAAATTGCAGAAATTAGAGAACTTACTACTGCAGAACTTGCAGAACGTATAGAGACAGAGGTTGCCAACTTGACGAACATGAAGTTCAACCACCACATCTCTCCACTCGAGGACAATTCTCAGATTAAGAAGCTCCGTCGCGATGTTGCTCGCATGAAGACTGAACTTCGCCAGAGAGAAATCAACAAATAAACTTGAACTACATGGAAGCAAGAAATCTTAGAAAACAGAGAACGGGTGTCGTTACAAGCAACAAGATGGACAAGACCATCGTGGTTGCTGCCAAGTTCAAGGAAAAGCACCCAATTTATGGTAAGTTCGTCAGCAAGACGAAGAAGTACCATGCTCATGACGAAAAGAACGAGTGCAATGTTGGCGATACCGTGCTGATTATGGAAACTCGTCCATTGAGCAAAACGAAGAGATGGAGATTAGTACAAATTGTTGAAAGAGCTAAGTAAATTATGATACAGACAGAATCAAGATTGACAGTTGCAGACAATAGTGGTGCACGCGAGGTTCTTTGCATCCGCGTTCTCGGCGGTACGAAGCGTCGCTATGCTTCTGTTGGCGATGTGATTGTCGTTGCAGTTAAGAATGCGATTCCTACTTCTGAAGTGAAGAAGGGAACAGTATCGAAGGCTCTGATTGTTCGCACGAAGAAGGAAGTTCGCCGTGCCGATGGCTCCTACATCCGCTTTGATGACAACGCATGTGTTCTTCTGAACAATGCTGGTGAGATGAGAGGTAGCCGTATTTTCGGCCCTGTGGCTCGTGAACTCCGTGCTGTAAACATGAAGGTAGTTTCTTTGGCTACTGAAGTACTTTAAAAACTTTTAAAGACGCACAAAGTAATGAGTAAATTACATATTAAGAAAGGCGACACGGTGATTGTCAACGCTGGCAACAACAAGGGGCAGAAGGGCAAGGTTCTTCGCGTCTTGGTGAAGGAACAGCGTGCCGTTGTCGAGGGCATTAACATGGTGTCGAAGAGCACCAAGCCAAGTGCACAGCACCCTCAGGGAGGCATTATCAAGCAGGAGGCACCTATCCACATCTCAAACCTGAATGTTGTTGACCCTAAGACAGGTGAGGCAACTCGTATCGGTCGCAGAATTGGTGCTAATGGCAAATTAGTTCGTTACGCTAAAAAATCAGGAGAGGAAATCTAATGGCTAATACTGCAAATCTTAAGAAAGTATATGCTGAGCAGATTGCTCCAGCATTGATGAAACAGTTCAACTATTCTTCTCCTATGCAGATTCCTGTATTGAAGAAGATTGTGGTGAACCAGGGTCTTGGTGATGCCACTCAGGACAAGAAGATGATAGAGGTGGCAATCAAGGAGATTGCTCAGATTACTGGCCAGCAGCCAGTTGCAACGATGTCGAAGAAGGATATCTCGAATTTCCGCCTTCGTAAGAAGATGCCTATCGGTGTGATGGTGACTCTTCGTCGTGAGAGAATGTATGAGTTCCTTGAGCGTCTCGTTCGTGTTTCTCTTCCTCGTATCCGCGACTTCAAGGGTATTGAGGCTAAGTTCGACGGTCGTGGCAACTACACGCTCGGTGTTCAGGAACAGATTATCTTCCCTGAAATCAACATCGACCAGGTGGACAAAATCAATGGTATGAACATCACTTTCGTCACTTCTGCCAAGACAGACGAGGAAGGTTATGCTCTTCTCAAGGCTTTCGGTCTTCCATTTAAGAACGCTAACAAATAATTAGAGAGATATGGCTAAAGAATCAATGAAGGCTCGCGAGGTGAAGCGCGCTAAGCTCGTTGCCAAGTATGCTGCTAAGCGTGCAGCGCTCAAGAAGATTGTCGCTACAGGCGAACCTGAAGAGGCATACGAGGCTGCTCGCAAGCTCCAGAGCATTCCAGCAAATGCTAACCCAATCCGTCTCCACAACCGCTGCAAGATTACGGGCCGTCCACGTGGCTACATCCGCCAGTTCGGCATTTCCCGTATCCAGTTCCGCGAAATGGCTTCAGCAGGTCTGATTCCAGGAGTGAAGAAGGCAAGCTGGTAGTGGATAATGCACTCAGAAATGCAACTCATTTTTTTATTAATCATTTAAATATTGTCGGGGTGGCCCGATTAATTTAAAATCATGACAGATCCAATAGCAGATTATCTGACGAGACTGAGAAACGCGATCATGGCAAAGCACAAGGTCGTTGAAGTACCAGCTTCGAACTTGAAGAAGGAAATCACAAAGATTCTCTTCGACAAGGGCTACGTACTGAACTACAAGTTCATTGAGGATGGTCCTCAGGGAACAATCAAGATTGCGCTCAAGTACGATGCCGAAACAAAAACAAGCGCTATTCAGAGCTTGAAGCGCGTGTCCCGCCCAGGACTTCGTAAGTACACGGGTTACAAGGACATGCCACGTGTGATTAACGGATTAGGTATTGCAATCATATCTACTTCCAAAGGTGTAATGACAGACAAGGAGGCTTCTGAGCTGAAGATTGGCGGCGAAGTCCTTTGTTACGTATATTAATTTTAGGAGGATATATAATGTCTAGAATTGGTAAATTACCTATTAGTATTCCTGCTGGAGTAACAATTACTCATAAGGATGACATTGTAACTGTAAAAGGTCCTAAAGGTGAACTCTCACAGTATGTAAACCCTGCAATCAAGGTTACTATCGAGGACGGAAAGTTGACAATGGAAGAGAATACTGAGATGATGACTGACAATGCAAAGCAGCGTCACGCTTTCCATGGCTTGTACCGTGCTCTTGTGAACAACATGGTTGTTGGTGTATCGGAGGGCTACAAGAAGACACTCCAGCTTGTGGGTGTCGGCTACCGCGTTAGCAACCAGGGCAATGTGCTCGAGTTTGCTTTGGGATACTCTCACGCTATCGTTTTCGAGGTACCTAAGGAAGTGAAGGTGGAAACAAAGAGTGAGAGAAACCAGGATCCTCTCATCATGCTCGAATCTTGCGACAAGCAGTTGCTTGGTATGGTATGTGCGAAGATTCGCTCATTCCGTAAGCCTGAGCCTTACAAGGGCAAGGGTATCCGCTTCCAGGGCGAAGTGATTAGAAGAAAGTCTGGTAAGTCAGCAAGTGCTAAATAATAAAACAATTGTACGAGTATGATAACAAAGAATGAAAGACGTACTAAAATCAAGTATAGAGTACGCAATAAGATATCTGGTACTGCTGAACGTCCTCGTATGTCTGTGTTCAGAAGCAACAAGCAGATTTACGTTCAGGTGATTAACGACGATGAGCAGAAGACGCTCGTAGCAGCATCTTCACTCGGAATTGAGGCAAGCAACAAGAGCGAGCAGGCTGCAAAGGTGGGCGAACTCATTGCTAAGAAGGCGATTGAGGCTGGCATCACTTCTGTGGTGTTCGACCGTAATGGTTACCTCTATCATGGTAGAATTAAGGCGGTGGCTGATGCTGCCCGTAACGCTGGACTTAAATTTTAATTTTAGATTATGGTTAATAGAGTAAAAATAGGAAACGACGTCGAACTGAAAGATCGATTGGTTGCTATTAATCGTGTTACCAAGGTTACAAAGGGTGGTAGAACATTCACTTTTGCTGCAATCGTTGTTGTAGGTAATGGTGACGGTGTCATCGGTTACGGTCTTGGTAAGGCTGGACTGTTCCTCACGAGGCAATCGCTAAGTACGGTGGCGCACGCGTACTCATCATGCCAGCTTCTGCTGGTACAGGTGTGGTAGCAGGTGGTGCTATGCGTGCTGTATTTGAGAGCGTTGGTATTACTGACGTGCTTGCTAAGTCGAAAGGTTCTTCCAACCCTCACAACCTCGTGAAGGCTACCATCGAGGCTCTCGCCAACATGCGTGACCCTAAGACAATCGCTGCTAACCGCGGTGTAAGTTTGACAAAAGTATTCAAAGGATAAGGAGGTAAATCAACATGGCAACAATAAAGATTAAGCAGATTAAGAGCCGCAACAATCGTCCTATCGATCAGAAGCGCACACTTGACTCTCTTGGCTTGCACAGAATCAACTCCGTGGTTGAGCATGAGGATACTCCTTCATTGCGCGGTATGATCCGCAAGGTGCAGCACCTTGTCGAAGTGATCGACTAATTTGAGGTTATCGTTTTTAACAAGAAACTTTTAAATTGAGTAATAAATGGAATTACATAATTTAAAACCAGCTGAAGGCTCAACACACAATAGTAAGCGTGTTGGTCGTGGTTATGGCTCAGGCAAGGGTCGTACCTCAACTCGTGGTCACAAGGGTGCCAAGGCAAGATCTGGTTATAAGAAGAAGATCGGTTTCGAGGGTGGTCAGATGCCACTCCAGCGCCGTGTACCTAAGTTTGGTTTCAAGAACATCAACCGTGTGGAATACAAGGCTATCAATCTGGGTGTTATCCAGAAGCTGGTTGATGACAAGAACCTCACGAAGGTGGGCATTGAAGAACTCATTGCTGCTGGTTTCATCAACAAGAACCAGCTTGTGAAGATTCTCGGAACTGGTGAACTTACTGCAAAAGTTGACGTAGAGGCTCATGCATTCTCTAAGACTGCTGAGGCTGCAATCACTGAAAAGGGCGGAAACGCTGTAAAACTCTAAACAATGGGACAAGCAATCGATAAACTTAAGAATAACAAGCTAGTTAAGACATTGTCTAACATCTGGAAGATTGAGGATCTGCGTACTCGCCTCCTCATCACCTTGTTCTTCGTGGCTGTATATCGCTTTGGTTCGTACGTAGTACTTCCAGGCGTTGACACCGACGCTCTTCAGGGTCTTCGCAACCAGACAGAAGGTGGCTTGATGTCTCTGCTTGACATGTTCTCAGGTGGTGCTTTCTCTAAGGCTTCAATCTTCGCGCTTGGTATCATGCCATACATCTCTGCTTCCATCGTGATGCAGTTGCTGGGTTTGGCTGTGCCATATTTCCAGAAGATGCAGAGAGAAGGTGAGAGTGGTCGTCGGAAGATGAACCAGTACACTCGTTATTTGACAGTGGTGATTCTCCTCTTCCAGGCTCCTTCTTACCTCATCAATCTTGGACTGTGTTCATCATCACATCCACTATCATTCTTGCAGCAGGTAGCATGTTCATTCTTTGGCTTGGTGAACGTATCACCGACAAGGGTATCGGTAACGGTGTATCTCTCATCATCATGATTGGTATCATCGCGCGTTTCCCTCAGGCATTTGTTCAGGAACTCACGACTCGCTTCTCTTCTCCAGGTCAGGGCGGTTTGATCGTCTTCTTGGTGGAAATCATCCTGTTCTTGGCTGTCATTGCAGCTGCTATCCTGCTCGTTCAGGGTACTCGCAAGGTGCCAGTACAGTATGCAAAGCGTGTTGTTGGTAACCGTCAGTACGGTGGTGCACGCCAGTACATTCCTCTCAAGCCATACGCTGCAAACGTTATGCCTATCATCTTTGCACAGGCAATCATGTTCATCCCTGTCACTGTTGCGGGATATATTGCTGGTGGCAAGCTCAACTCATTCATGAGTGCGCTCATTGATAATACAAGCTGGGTTTATAATCTCATTTTCGCAGCTTTGATTATACTCTTCACTTACCTCTACACAGCCATCACAATCAATCCAACTCAGATGGCAGAGGACATGAAGCGTAACAATGGTTTCATTCCAGGTGTGAAGCCTGGTAAGGACACTGCCAACTTCATCGACAAGATCATGGACCGCATCACATTGCCAGGTTCTTTGTTCCTCGCTTTGATTGCAATCCTGCCTGCATTTGCAGATGTATTTGGTGTACAACGTGAATTCGCTCAGTTCTTTGGTGGAACATCCTTGTTGATTCTTGTAGGTGTTGTGCTCGACACTCTCCAGCAGATTGAGAGCCACCTCCTCATGCGTCACTATGATGGTCTGCTCGAAACTGGTCGTGTTCGTGGTGCTCATGCTGCTTATTGATTAGATAAAGATGATCTATCTCAAGACTGATGAAGAGGTTGAGCTCCTGCGTGAGGCAAACTTGCTGATAGGCAAGACACTTGCCGAATTGGCAAAGCTGATTAAGCCAGGAGTAACCACCAAGCAGTTGGACAAGGTTGCAGAGGAGTTCATCCGAGATCACGGCGCAGAACCAACCTTCAAGGGGTTTCCAAACCCCTATGGAGGTGCGTTCCCAGCCAGCATCTGTACTTCGGTGAATGAGCAGGTAGTGCATGGCATACCCAACGACGTTCCGCTTCAGGACGGCGATATAGTCTCCATCGACTGTGGAACACGCCTGAACGGTTTCTGTGGAGATTCTTGCTACACGTTTCCCGTTGGCGAGATATCCGCAGAGGTGAAAAAACTGCTCAAGACCACCAAGGAGGCTCTTTACAAGGGCATTGAGCAGGCAGTCGTTGGTCACCGACTTGGCGACATTTCCTACGCTATCCAGCAGCATTGCGAAGCACAGGGATATGGAGTTGTTCGCGAATTCGTTGGTCACGGAGTTGGTCACGAGATGCATGAGGATCCTCAGGTGCCTAACTACGGAAGACGTGGAAACGGCATACTCCTGAAAAATGGCCTTTGCATTGCCATCGAACCAATGATTTCGATGGGCACGAAGGACATTTACATGCAAGAAGACCGATGGGGAATTGTCACTCGCGACAAGAAGCCTGCTGCCCACTACGAGCATTCTTTATGTGTTCGAAAGGGAAAGGCCGACATCCTTTCATCGTTCGACGAGATAGAAAAAGTATTAGCAGACAAATTTATCTAAATTATGGCTAAACAGTCAGCAATTGAGCAAGACGGAACTATAGTTGAAGCATTGTCGAATGCAATGTTTCGTGTAGAATTGGAAAATGGTCATGAGATTATCGCTCACATCTCTGGCAAGATGAGAATGCACTACATTAAGATTCTTCCAGGCGACAAGATTCGAGTTGAGATGTCTCCTTACGACCTCTCGAAGGGCAGGATTGTTTTCCGCTACAAATAATGAGTTTTTCCGATTTCTACATTCGTTATTCTTTCAGACAAATAAAAGAATCTTTATAATGAAAACAAGAGCATCATTAAAGAAACGTACACCAGATTGCGTTATCGTAAGACGTAAGGGACGTCTGTTTGTAATTAATAAGAAGAACCCTAAGTTCAAGACTCGTCAGGGATAATTCTTGTGTTAGAAATAATATACTAAAGATATGGCAATAAGAATTGTTGGTGTAGACCTCCCACAGAACAAGAGAGGTGAAATTGCGTTAACCTACATTTTTGGTATTGGACGCAGTAGCTCAGCCAAGATTTTAGAAAAGGCTGGAGTTGACAAAGACATTAAAGTTAAGGACTGGACTGACGAGCAGGCCGGTAAGATTCGTGAAGTCATCGGAGCTGATTATAAGGTAGAAGGTGACCTCCGTTCAGAAATCCAGCTCAACATCAAGCGCCTGATGGATATCGGTTGCTACCGTGGTATCCGTCATCGTATCGGTCTTCCTGTACGCGGTCAGAGCACAAAGAACAATGCTCGTACTCGTAAGGGTAAGAAGAAGACAGTTGCAAATAAGAAAAAAGCTACTAAATAATAATCGTATATGGCAAAGAAAACAACTTCTGCAAAGAAGAGAAATGTCAAGGTTGGCGCACAGGGACAGCTTCATGTTCACTCGTCGTTCAACAATATCATTGTTACTTTGGCAAACAGCGAAGGTCAAGCCATTTCTTGGTCTTCAGCAGGTAAGATGGGTTTCCGTGGCTCCAAGAAGAACACTCCATACGCTGCTCAGCAGGCAGCTGCGGACTGTGCAAAGGTAGCATTCGATCTCGGTCTCCGCAAAGTCGTTGCCTATGTGAAGGGTCCTGGTCAGGGTCGTGAAGCTGCAATCCGTGGTGTACACGGTGCAGGCATCGAGGTAACAGAGATTATCGATGTTACTCCACTTCCACACAACGGATGTCGTCCTCCAAAGAGAAGAAGAGTTTAATTATTATTTTTTGCAGACGAACTCACCCGATTTTTTTGGACTGCATCTTTCCTTTCTGCAGTCGCGGCTGCTAAAGGGTGGGGGAGTCACTTAAACAACGAAAAAGAAATATGGCTAGATACACTGGACCTAAGTCGAGAATCTCTCGTCGTTTTGGTGAGGCTATTTTCGGCCCAGACAAGGTTCTTTCAAAGCGCAATTATCCAGCAGGACAGCACGGAAACAATCGTCGCCGCAAGCAGTCGGAGTATGGTCTTATGCTCGCTGAGAAGCAGAAGGCAAAATATACTTACGGAGTTCTTGAGCGCCAGTTCCGCAATCTGTTCGAAAAAGCTGCTTCCAAGGATGGTGTAACAGGTGAAGTTCTCCTTCAGCTCCTTGAAGCACGTCTTGACAATGTCGTTTATCGTCTCGGAATTGCTCCAACTCGTGCAGCAGCACGTCAGTTGGTAAGCCACAAGCACATCACAGTTGACGGACAGGTGGTAAACATTCCTTCCTATTCTGTTAAGCCTGGTCAGATTATTGCTGTTCGTGAGAAGGCTAAGTCTCTCGAAGTCATTGCAGCAGCCCTTGCAGGTTTCAACCACAGCAAGTATCCTTGGATCGAGTGGGATGAGAACGTGATGGGCGGTAAGCTCTTGCACCTGCCAGAGCGTGCAGACATTCCAGAGAATATCAAAGAACAGATGATTGTCGAGTTGTACTCTAAATAATAAAAATTAACAATGGCGGTATTAGCATTTCAAAAACCAGAAAAAGTCATAATGTTGGAAGCCGACGAGAAGTACGGCAAGTTTGAGTTCCGTCCACTGGAACCAGGCTTCGGTATTACTGTCGGAAACGCTCTTCGCCGCATTCTTCTTTCTTCTCTTGAGGGCTATGCAATCTATTCCATCCGCATCAGCGGTGTTGAGCATGAGTTCTCCACAATTCCAGGAGTGAAAGAAGATGTCACCAACATTATCTTGAATCTGAAGCAAGTTCGATTCAAGCAAATCGTCGACGAAACCGATGAGGAAACAGTTTCGATCACAGTCGAGAATACTACCGAGTTCAAAGCTGGAGACATCAACAAGTATCTCAATGGATTTGGAGTGTTAAATCCTGATTTGGTAATTTGCCATTTAGATCCTAAAGCAACAATGGAGATTGAGCTCTCGATTAACAAGGGACGTGGTTACGTTCCAGCTGACGAGAATCGTGCACTTTGCCACGAGATCAACCAGCTCGCTATCGACTCAATCTACACACCTATTCGCAACGTCAAGTTCGCAGTTGAGAACTATCGTGTACAGCAGAAGACCGACTACGAAAAGCTTGTTATCGAAGTCTCTACCGATGGTTCAATTCATCCAAAGGATGCCTTGAAGGAGGCAGCCAAGATTCTCATTTATCACTTCATGTTGTTCTCCGACGAGAAGATTACTCTTGAGAATAATGATTTCGATGGCAATGAGGAATTTGATGAGGAAATATTGCGTATGCGCCAGTTGCTTAAGACTAAACTTGTCGATATGGACCTCTCCGTTCGTGCCCTCAACTGCTTGAAGGCTGCCGACGTTGAGACCCTCGGCGATTTGGTACAATTTAACAAGACAGATCTGCTCAAGTTCCGCAACTTTGGTAAGAAGTCACTCACAGAGCTTGACGACTTGCTTGAGAGCTTGAACCTTTCGTTCGGAACTGATATTTCCAAGTATAAATTAGACAAAGATTAAACGATGAGACATAATAAGAAATTCAATCATCTTGGTCGTAAGGCTCCACACAGAGCTGCAATGCTGTCGAACATGGCAATCTCGCTTATCATGCACAAGCGTATCACTACGACCCTTCAGAAGGCTAAGGCACTCCGTACGTATGTTGAGCCACTTATCACAAAGGCTAAGACTGACACTACAGAGTCTCGCCGCGTTGTCTTCAGCTACTTGCAGAACAAGTACGCTATCACAGAGCTTTTCGGCGTTGTTTCAGAAAAGGTAGGAAACCGTGAGGGTGGCTACACTCGTATCATCAAGTTGGGTAAGCGTCCTTCTGATGCTGCTGACATGGCTTTCATCGAGCTCGTTGACTTCGATGAGAACATGGCAAAGACTGAAAAGAAGAAGGCTACTCGCCGTTCTCGCAAGTCTTCTGCACCAAAGGCAGAGGCTGCTGCTCCTGCAGCTCCAGCTGCTGAAACTGCTGAAGCTCCAGCTGAGGCTTAATTTCAGAGTCACTTTTACTTTTTATCATAAGTATTCTGAAAACCACATTCCCTTCGTTGGGAGTGTGGTTTTTTTCATGCCTTTTTTCTGTTGAACAGGATTCCTCCTTATGGTCTGCAAATGGGTGATTATCTGTGACAACAGAAAGTTTTTGGCTTTTTTGATACGTTGTATCATTGTTTTTTGTAGCTTTGCAGACGAAAGTTAAAAGTGTATTTTCATACAATATACTTTTCCCTTTTTCAACGTACTATCTTTATCTAACTATAATCGTTTACTTGTTAAGTCATTCGCTTCAGATGAAACGTATTTTGTCAGCACTTCTGTTGCTTCTTTCCACCTTTGGCATAAGTTCCACGTGGGCACAGGATTGGCTTCATGTCCATGTCAATTACGATGGTTACGAATGGGCATTTCCTTATAGAATTACCGATGTTTCCTACTTCGATTTCGATGCAGATTCCACAACGTTCCTGATGCATCGTGCCGACAATGAACGCCTGGTGATTCCTTTCAGTTTGGAGAAGGAAGGACGTTACAGTAGTGCCATCGACAGCATCACTTTTTCTGAAAATCTTGACAGCGAGACTAAGAACAAGTACAAGATTTTTGCGCTGAACATCACGACCGACGATGGCGAGGAAATCACGTCGAAAGAGGACTATGTGCGCTGCTATGTCTCCATCGATGGGCGAGGGGAGTACCAGTATGACTCCCGTCCTGGCAAGATACGTGGTCGTGGTAACTCCACCTGGTTGTGGTACGATAAGAAACCCTATCGCATCAAGTTCGACACGAGTAACAAGATGTTGGGTATTGACAAGAACAAAGATTGGGTGCTGTTGGCTAACTATCGTGACGTGACCGACATGATGAATGTCTTTGCCTCCATCACAGCCAAGTGGATGGGCATTCCTTTCACCACTCCTATCCGTTTTGCAGAAGTCTTTATCAATGGAGAATACAAGGGCATCTATCAGATAGCAGAACAGGTGGAAGTGGCGGGAAATCGTGTCGATATCGACGTGGACGAGGGCATCCTCCTCACCTTGGATGTGGACGATGGACCAGCGGAAAGCCCATATTCAGGCGACAATTTCTACACCAGCGTCTATAACATGCCGATGGCTGTGAAATATCCAAAAGACCTGACAAATGCTCAGCTTCAGCAAATCAAGGACGACTTTGCCGTCTTGGAGAATGCCATCAAGTCGGGAGATTATCAGAAAGTGGATTCCCTCATGGACATCCCTTCCTACATCGCTATGGACCAATTGCAGGAGTACCTCTACAATGTGGAACTGGCAGCTCCTCGAAGCATTTTCCTTTTCCGCGACAAGGGAGGAAAATACACCTTCGGCCCTGCTTGGGACTGGGATGCTGGCTACGATTTCGACTGGAGCAACATGTACACGGGGCACACCTTCTTCAGCAACTACAAGGAAACCCTCTTTGGCACCAACCCTTATCGTCAGAACGGCGACTATCGCGTGCCAAAGTTCTTCACCGACATGTTCGGCAATGCCAAGTTCGTGCAGCAATACAAGGAGCAGTGGAACCAAATCAAGGATTCCCTCTACATACGCAACTGGGCAGAGACACAGCGCTATGTGGATGGATTGAACGAACTGCAGACGAAGCGGACGGACAATGGTGGCATGGGCTATACTTCTCCTCAGATACGCGAGGAGGAACGCTGGCCTATCAAGAACATGAGTGCCTCCACCGAAACGCGCAAGATGAAGAAGTGGTTGGAGAATCGCCTTGCCTATCTCAACGAACTTGTTGCCAACTATCCAGAGCCAGAGGATGAGGGTGACGACGACATCAAGGACACGAAGATGATGGGAACCATTCAGAAGTATGTGAATGTGAGCTTTTGGTCGGGCTATCATCAGTCGGGACAGATATCTGTGGACAAGGACGAACTCGCTGCTTTGCTGGAGGTGTCAAGCATTCGCGACAGTCGGATGGAACTTGTTCCGCTCAACGCCGATGGCAGTGAGGGTAACAACACGGCTGCTGGCACATACGGAGCATGGTTCGACTACGATGGCAATACCAACCAATGGTCTTGGGGACATGTGTATATTGAGTCCAACGACCTCTATACTTGGAACTATGGCTGCCACCCTGATAACTGCTCTCCTTGGGACGGTAACCACGTTGCCACCATGCAGTATCGCTACAACGACAGCGGTACTCTCAAGTTGGTCAATGTGCAAGTCACCTTCCACATTCAGTAAGTCCCATTCCGCATCATCGTATTGGAAACATCATCAGGAAAGCTTCGATTGTACTGGTGCTCATATTTGATTTTTCTGAATCCCTCCTTTGTTTTTACTAAAATGCCGAGCCCTCGGTGTTGTTCTGGCGAACCTTCGCTATCGCAACGCCGAGGGTTCGCTGTTTCGATAACGAGCCTTCGGCAACTAGTTGAAAACAAAAGAGCGCTTCAGTAAATCCCCTCATGCGCTTCAGTCAATCCCCAAAAGCACTGCATCAAAAGCATTCCTTTGCCCCTGTTTCTTTAGTTAAACAAAGGTTCATGGTCGGAATGTTTCCTTTGTGGCAGAGACGATTGGGTCTGCGTTAAATTTTTTGAAAGTTCTCTAACAAGGGCAAAAGTTGTGAAAATTGTATCGTAATTTGTTAAAAATTAACCATTCGGGAAAAGATTAATCTTAAAATTTGTTTTATAGGAGGAAAATCACTTACTTTGCAAAGATTATGCGGTAGTGTCTATTTGGTTTACGAGCGCGTGAATCGGCATGATATATGTGGGCGAAAGGTTGACACCGTTGACACCGTTTTTCTACGATTGCTAACTAACGTAAAGACTATTCGTGAAAATAACGCCTTGTATGTTGTGGGACAATACTTCACTTAATTAACCCATGAATGGAATTATAAATCAAATCAATCATCTATTCTAATATTTATGTTGTACAACTCAAAAAGGAAAAAACTATGCAGACATCTTCTGGTGGGAGGTGTCGTATGTCTTGTGGGTTTCGCAGCATTTTCTTGCTCCGACAAGTATAACCTTGACGAGGATCAGCCTTCGGGCTTGAACACCATCTATGGTTATATGCAGGAGAAGGGAAGCTATACGAATTTCCTACGACTGATTGACGATCTTGGCGAGACAGAAGTGCTCTCCAAGACAGGTAGTAAGACCCTTTTCATAGCAGACGACGGGGCTTTCCAGAAGTTCTTTGCGTCGAACGATTGGGGAGTGAAGCAGTACGCTGACCTTTCTTTGGCTCAGAAGAAGCTTTTGCTCTATTCGGCTATGATTGACAACCCTTACCCAACGAGTATGCTCTCCACAGCCGAGGGTCCAGTGCGTGGTGAGGTTTGTCGCCGCACCTCTTCCCAGAGTATTTTCGACTCTGTTCAGGTCATCAGCACCAGCTCTCCAGAGCTTCCTCAGAATGAACGCTGGGTCAACCTCCGTGGCACTCATTCCGAGATTGTTCTGTTCAAGGATGCATCGGGTGCAAGTCCAATGATTCACTTCACGCCTAAGTTCATCGAATCCAATAAGTTAGAGAGCACGGATATAGATTTTCTCTACAACGATCCTGATGGAACTCGTCACAGCGATGACACTTACGTGAACCGTGCTAAGATTCTGAACAGCCAGTTCTGTAAGAACGGTTTCGTTCATGAAGTTGACCGTGTGATTACTCCGCTCGACAACATGTCTGAAATCATTCGCAAGAATAGCAAGATGTCCATTTTCAGCTCCATCCTTGAGCGTTTTGCAGCTCCTGCCGACTCTTCGGCTCTGACAACTGCTTATAACATCAACAAGGGCACGGATGTCGATTCTGTCTATGTGAAGCGTTATTTCTCCGATCGCTCCTGGGGTTCAGGTTACGAATCAAGTTCTCGCCGTCCGTTCTCGAAGGATAAGGATGGTCTCACCTACGACGCTTCTTTGAAGTACGACCCAGGGTGGAACACGTTCATTCCTGAAATCTTCAACAACCGTACTCCAATGATGGAGGACTTGGCTGTGATGATGGTTCCTAAGGATGATGCCATTCGCGATTGGTGGGACAATGGTGGTGGTGCTGTTGTGAAGGCTCAGTATGGAACGATTGAAAACACGCCAAGTTCTGTGCTCAGTGAGCTTGTCAACGTGAATCAGCTGAACTCCCTTGTTGCCAGCGTACCAAGCAAGTTCGAGACAATTTTGAACGATGCCAACTTGAAAATGGGTGTTACTCGTGAATCCATTGACTCTGTGTATCTTGGTTGCAATGGTATTGTGTATCTCACCAACAAGGTGTTTGCTCCTGCAACATATTCGTCAGTGCTTTTCCCAACTGTGATTGACACTGAAAATCTGAATGTTCTTTTCAATGCCATAGATAATATGGATTATAAGCCATACCTCAACTCTATGGTGTCGAGATATTCCTTCTTCGCTCCAACCAACAAGGGTATGCTTTGTTATGTTGACCCTGTGTCATTCGGTAAGCAACAGATGGAGATGTGGCGATTTGGATTTGATGCAACCAAGGCAAAGAACCAGCGCATCTTTGTGGATGTCTTTGCTTGCAATCTCACTGACAATGGTGTTGTCGTAGGCGACAGCTTGCGACGCATCACGGGCGGAACTGGTAATGCTCAGATTCTGAACCGTTTGACCGATATCCTTGATAATATTATCGGTGTTGAGTTGGTGGAAAGTGGCAAGTCCTACTATATCACGAAGGGTAAGAGCTTCGTGAAGGTGAGTGGCACTCAGAATCAGCCAGGCGCTATGACAGCTTCTGGTTCTTTGCAGACCGAAATCAACAAGCCTGCCATCGTGGAAGGTGTGTTCCACATGGAGAATGGTTATGCCTACGTTTGTAACGACATTGTCAATAGCACTCGCAAGACCACTGCAGCTGTCCTGTCGGAGCGCTCAGAGTTCAGCGAATTCTATCACATGCTGATTGCCTCTGGTTGTGTGGCTCTTCAGAATGCCGATGGTCAGTGTGCTGCCGTGAAGTCGGATGCCGACTCTTTGGGTAATCTCGTTTCACCTTCAGTTGACTCTTCAGGTAAGGAGAAGCAGTATTCACTCTTGAATGCTCACCACTACACGGTTTATGCTCCTACCAATGCAGCCATGAAGGAAGCTTACGCTGCTGGCCTCCCTTCTTTGGAAGACCTTGCTGCTGCTGAAGCATACGATGAGGAAAATGAGGAACTGAACATTGATACCGACTCGGCAGAACATGTCAAGTCGATTATGCGCGATTTCGTCAAGTACCACATCCAGAGTAATTCCATCTTTGTTGACGGTGGATTCCTTCCTTCCGAATATGAGTCTCAGAAGGCACGTCTCGACTATGTATATGATGAAGCCACTGGTGAGAAACTCATGACTTCGGACGGTCTGTATGAGGTAACAGCTGGTGCTCCATATCGTATTAAGGTAACTGCTGTTAGTACCAGCGGCATCGAACTTCAGGATGCTGTGGGCAACATAGCCAAGGTGCAAACCTCAGGTGGTCTCTACAACCTGCAAGGCCGTGAATACTGGCTCAATGGCACAAATCCTGAAAGGGCTACATCTCTTGAGAACTCCTCAACTGTTGTTGTCCATGCCATCGACCGCCCACTCATGTATAGCAAGGATCAGTTCATCTATGTACCAGTCAAGGTGGTAGCAGATGAGAGTGTTAAACAGCGTAAATAAATCATCCCATGAAAAAAATCATATCATTGCTCATGCTCTTTGTGTGCTTCTGTTCCTTGTCGATGGCGCAGGCACCTAAGGCTGGCGACATTATTTCGGGTACGGTGTCGGATGACATAGAGCCGTTGATGATGGCGAATGTCATAGAAATCGACAACAACCGTCGTATTGTTGCCCATGGTGTTACCGATATCAATGGTAACTTCTCTTTCAAGATTCACAATCCTAAGGACAAGATTCAGGTGTCCTACATCGGTTATCAAACCGTTACTCTCCCTATCAACACCAAGCACTTCAACATCCGAATGAAGAGTACTACTCAGATTCAGGAAGTGGTGGTGAAGGCAACCAAAAAGACTGAGACGGCAGGTCTCTCCATTCCGGTGACTGAAATCTCCGTAGCATCGCAGACCATCGACATGAAGGAATTCGAAGGTCTCGGTATGACTTCGGTGGATGAAGCCCTCCAGGGACGTATTTCCGGTCTCGATATTGTTGCCAATTCAGGTAACCTTGGTGCTGGTACAACGATGCGTCTGCGTGGTGTTAGTACCATCTATGGTAATGCCAACCCGCTCATCGTTGTCAACAATAACCCTCTCAGTCTTGACGACTACGACCAGAATTTCGACTTCACGGATGCCAATGAGGAAAAGTTTGCCGAACTCCTCAATGTGAACCCAGAGGATATCGAGAGCATCACCGTTCTGAAGGATGCTTCCGCTACTGCCATTTGGGGTTCTCAGGGTGGTAATGGTGTTATCGAAATCAAGACCAAGCGTGGTCAGCGCGGTAAGACTCGTGTGCAGTACACATTCCGTCTCACGGGCACTTGGCAGCCAGAAGGCTACAAGCTTCTCAATGGTGACGACTACACCATGTACCTCAAGGAGGCTTACTTCAACCCTGAGTTGAACTCAAGCTATGGTTCGAAGGGCAATACGGACTATATTCCTGAAATCAACTACGACCGCGACTTCACGGAATATAATATGTTTAATGACAACACCGACTGGATGAAGGCTGTGAAGCAATTTGGTGTTTACCAGCAGCATTTCGTTTCCCTCACCGGTGGTGGTGAAAAAGCCAACTTCCGTATTTCTGCAGGTTACGATAACCAGAAGGGTTCTATCATCAAGCAGAAGCTCGACCGCTTCACCACGCGTGTGGCTTTGGACTACTTTGTCAGCAACCGCATCAAGGTAAGTACCAACTTCGACCTCACTTATACGAAGAACCACAAGAACTACAACTACAATGGCGACCTCCTTGCCATTGCCTACCAGAAGATGCCAAACCTCTCCATCTATGAGGAGGACGCAAATGGCAACGACACCGACCGTTTCTACACCATGAACCGGTATGTGCCTAATGCTCAGGCAACACACCTCAAGGACCAGTATGGTATTGTCAACCCTGTGGCTCTTGCACATTATGCAAAGAACGACGAAAAGTCGGTGAGCTTGGCTCCTGAGTTCATTCTTCGTTACGACATCCTTGGCACGGGTGACGATTCTCATCGCCTCACATACGAAGGTCAGATTTTGTTCAGAATCTCAAGTAACGATGGCGAGACTTTCATGCCAGGTACTTTGCTCTCTGCAAACTGGACTTCGAATGACAACAACATAGCTTCTACCAGTGCGTATAAGAGTAATTCTCTCTCAACCCGTCACTCAATCACATTCGATCCTCATTTCAACAATGAAAACCATGATTTGAAGATCATGTTGCGTTCGCAGTACAATTCGGGTAACTCCAGCAGTCAGAACTACTCGTCCAGCTGGCTTCCTACCAGCGACATCATTTCTCCTTTAGCTGGTGGACGAATCACTGGCTTCGGCACAGGTGCAGGTGAATATAAGAGTGTCAACTACTTGCTCGATGTTCACTATTCTTATAAGGGTAAGTATATCTTGCATGGCACTGTTCGCCGAGATGGTACCACTCGATTTGGTCCAGACAAGCGCTATGGAACCTTCCCTGGTCTCTCAGCTCGTTGGAACATCACCGACGAGAAGTTCATGGAGAAACTTCCTTGGATTTCCATGCTCTCCATTCGTCCATCTTGGGGTATCGGTGGTAACCCTCCTGGAGGTGAAGGACTCTACTACAGTAAGTACAACACCAGCACCAACTATATGGGCGAAGGTACTGTTATCCCAACAAACATCCGCTTGGCTGCCCTTCAGTGGGAACAGAAAGAGGAGTGGAACTTAGGTTTCGACTTCGGTTTCTTCAAAAACAAGATTACGGGTGACCTTTCGGTTTATACCAAGAAGACCACCAACCTGCTGATGCCAAGCTTTGGTATTCCATCTTCGTCGGGTTACACACAGCTTTCGAACAAGAATGCCGGTGCGATGCGTAACAATGGTTGGGAATTCAACCTCAACGGTTCACGAGTCATTGAGGTTGGTAATAAGTTCTATATGGACTTCAACATCACCTTTGCCAACAACCGTAACGAAATCCTTGAGATGGATGAGACGATTCTCACCAGTATGAACAAAGACTTTAATTTCGCTAATGGTTCATACCTCTCTCGTGTTCAGTTGCACAACCCTCTCGGTTCCATGTATGGTTTCCGCTACAAGGGTGTCTATCAGTATTCCGACTATAGTGAAGAGGAAATTGTTGGCTTGAGCGGTCCTAATGCACCTGTAGCCAAGAATGCCAATGACGAGGTGATTCTGAATGCTGCTGGCAATCCAAAGCCAATGTATTTCGACTATGACAACATCAAGTACGAATTTGTGGGTGGTGATGCCATCTATGAGGATATCAACCATGATGGTAACATCAACGAGCTGGATATCGTCTATCTCGGTTCGTCACTCCCTAAGTTGACTGGTGGTTTTGGTGTGAAATTCAACTACGACCGCTGGCGTCTCAACTTGCAGTTCAACTACCGCTATGGTCAGAATGTTATCAACTATGCTCGCATGGGTCTTGAGAGCATGGCCAACAACCAGAACCAGAGCCGTGCCGTGAACTGGCGTTGGCACAACGAAGGTGACAATTTCGAGAACATCCTTCCTCGTGCTGCTACTACAGTGACCAATTTCATGACTTACAACTATTTGGGTAGCGACCGCTTCATAGAAGACGCTTCTTACCTCCGTCTCAACTATGCACAGCTTTCTTACGCACTCTCGCCAAGAACGCTGAAGAAGTGGGGATTGAATCAGCTGAATTTCTCTCTCACCATGAACAATCTCTTCTGTATCACCAACTATTCTGGTGCTGACCCAGAAGTTTCGCAGGCAGGTTTCAATCCAGCAGGTGACAATTCACGCACCCCACGTTCTCGTTCGTTTGTATTTAGTACCACTATATCATTCTAAAAAGAAATATCACTATTATGAAGAATATAAAGAATATTATCAAAGCATTTGGTCTTGCCACATTCGTAGGAGTGACGGTCACTTCGTGCGACCTCGACCTTCTGCCGCTGAATGAAGTGGTTCTTGAGAACTATTGGACCAACAGGGACGACGTTGACAATGTGCTCCGTTCGTGCTATACGGGTATGCAAAGCTCTGATTGGTTGGAGAGAGCCATTGTGTGGGGCGAAGTTCGTTCCGACAATGTAGCAACAGGTCAAACCAATAATACGACCATCAACTATATCAACAAGGGCAATCTGAAGCAGACCAACGCTTATTGCAACTGGAGCTCGTTCTACACAGTCATCAACCGTTGCAACACCGTTATCTACTATGCCCCTGAGGTAGCAGATAAGGACCCTAACTTCACCAATTCCGACTTGGCTGTGACCATAGCTGAGGCGAAGACCATCCGGGCCCTCAATTATTTCTACCTCATTCGCGCTTTCAAGAATGTGCCATTCTCATTCAATCCTTCCATCGATGACACTCAGTCCTATCGTCTGCCAGCTTCGCCTTTTGAGAACGTGCTCGACTCTCTGATTCTCGACCTCGAAGGTTGCAAGGACAATGCTCCTCGTACATACTTCGAGCGTGAAAAGAATTCTGGCCGTGTCACTCGTGCTGCTGTCTATGCCTTGCTTGCCGACCTCTACCTGTGGCGTGCCTCCGATGCCAATCGTGCTAAGGCTCTCCAGCAGGACGACTATCGCAAGTGTGTGGAATATTGCGACTGGGTGCTCAACTACAAATACGATGAGTACATGACTGATAAGTATGGCAACTTGAATCGTGCTATGGATACATACGTACTGACCAATTACGGTTATCCACTCCTTGCCGAGAAGTCTCTCTCCAGTGGTAGTAACAATGCACCACAAGCGTACAATGCCATTTTCGTAACTGGCAATTCCTTCGAAAGTCTTTTTGAATTGACTTTCAGCCAGTCAATTAACGATGCTCGCAACTCAGCTGTTTGCAATATGTATGGAAACAATAAAAGTGGACAATACACTCAGTGGCTTTCTGCAAACGAGAACCTGATGGAAACCCCCATTGGTAATTCGGCAAAGTCGTATTCCGAAACGACACTGTTCCCAGTTACTACCGACTATCGCTCGCTCACAGGTCAGTGCAACATCATGGGCAGCAGGCACTAGTCCAGCTCGGGATCAGCAGAAAAATTCTGATATCGATGTAGTCAATTGGATTTTCTACCGCTTGAGTGAAGTGATGCTGATGCGTGCAGAAGCTGAAATCAACCTTGCCAAGCTCATTGGTGGTTCTGCTTCACCTGCTAACCCAGAGACAGAGGGATCCAAGGCACGTCGCATCCGTCAGGACGGCTCCACTCTGAGCACTGCGGAGGCTCTTTACGACGATGCATTCAACTTGATTCTTGCTGTCTATATGCGTTCGAATCCTAATGCACAAAGTGGCAAGGAAACAGAATATCGTCCAGTACGCACCAACTACAATCTCTATGAGGATTTTATGACACTTCTCGAAAATGAGCGTCAGCGTGAGTTCCTCTTCGAGGGCAAGCGCTATTTCGACCTCGTTCGCAGAGCACGTCGCGAAGGCAACACTTCTCACTTTGCTACGGCTGTAGCCAGCAAGTTTGGTGAAGCTTCTCGTTCGGTAATCATCAAGATGGCGATGATGGACTTCATGTACATGCCATACGCAGAACGCGAACTCGATGTGAACCCAAGTCTTTCTCAGAATCCTGCATACGCAGAGGACGAAGATATAGTAAAGAACTAAAAAATCGACACAACAATGAAACCAAATATCAAATTCAGATTATTGGCAGTGGCTGCCTTCCTCTTATCGGCAGTGCAGGTGTCTTTCGTCAGCTGTGATGACGACCCAGGTGTGGAAAACTATTTCACATCGACTGCCGAATATGCTTCCGACTTCTTGAAGAATCGAGAGAAGTTCAGTGATTTTTCTGCCATTGTTCAGCGCTCGAAGATGATGGACTTGCTCGGTACTTACGGTTCCTATACCGTTTTCGCACCAACCAACGAGGCCGTGCAGAAGTATCTCAAAGGACGTGGACTCACTTCTATTGACCAGCTGAGTCAGCAGGACTGCGACACCATCACCTTCACACACATCATTGAACAGGCTTTCTTTACCACCGACTTCAATGATGGTACTTACCCAACGATGAACATGCTGGAGCGTCCGCTCACCATCACTTGCGACTCTGATACAGTTTCTATTCCTGGTGAAATCCAGTTGGCTGTATATATTAATAAGGAGGCACGCATGATTCAGATGGACGACTCCGTGGAGAATGGTGTGGTTCACACGATGAACAGTGTGATTGGTGCCAAGAATGCCATGCTGCCTGACGTGCTGGCTGAGGACTCCACCATTTCCCTCTTCTATATGGCACTCGAGGCAACACACATGAAGGACTCTCTCCAGCGTTATATTGACGAATCCTACTCTGTGGGTTCCGACTCCATCGACTGGACAAACGACAAGCTCTGTATCCACACTGCCGTTGAGTACGACAATGTTGCTTATCCAGAGCATCGCTACTTCAAATATACTGCACTCGTTCCTCGTGACGAAGTGTTTGCACAGTATGGCGTGACCAACATGGAAGGCATGAAGAAATTGGCACATCGCCTGTATGACCCAATTTATCCTGAAGATGCCAACAACGAAGACCCTACTTCGCGTGAAAATGCACTCAACCGTTTCATCTCTTATCATCTCCTTCCTTGTCAGATGACTTACTATCAGTTCACGGCTGTGGATGCACCAAACAGTTCTCTTGCGAATTGCTTCAACCGCCGTCGTTGGGACATTGCTGACTGGTATGAGACGATGCTTCCATTTGGTGTCATCAAGGCTTCTTTCCCAAGTGGAACAGAATCGGGACTCTACATCAACCGTCGTGGTGTGCAGAGTCGTCGTGACAGCCGTGGCTACCGCATCCGTGGTGCAAGAATCTTACCTGCCAGTGAGGTGAATGTGATCCAGACCGCTGTAAATGGTGTTTATCACTACATCGACGATATTCTCAGCTATGGTGTCACACTCGAAGACAGCCCATGGCCAACCAACCGCAACCACAATGTACAGGCAGACGTGTTCAGCGAGCGTATGCGACTCGACTGTTCTACACTTTCTCCTGACTTCATCACCAGTGGTGCCCGTGGCCACTTCACTAAATCCACTATCCAGAATGGACGTTATGGACGAGGTGGTCAGGGTTCAAAGGCTGCTACGAATGTCAATACTTGCTTAGGATTTAAGTCGGGAACAGCCGCTAACTGGGCATATACCGATGAAACTCACGTTCATGTGCGTAACCGTGTGCTCCACTTCTGGTCATACGAAGGAGATGAAGTGACAGTGAAGGGACGCTTCAATGTTGCCATCACCTTGCCTGCAGTGCCTGCAGGTGAATGGGAAATCCGAATGTTCACTTGCATTGGTTTTGCTTCTCGTGGTATCGTTCAGTACTACATCAACGATATACCTCAGGGCATCCCATTCGATATGCGTCCTAATGGTGACGAAACAAAAGTGGGCTGGAAGAGCGATACGTCGCTTGGCGAAGAAGAGCAGATTGCTGCCTTCGACAAGCAGTTCCACTACCGTGGCTGGATGAAGGGTATGGACTCTTACGGCAGCATCAATGAGGATGGTTCTGGTTCAATCGGTAACTCATTCCGAACCCAGAACAATACGCTCCGCAAGGTGATTGGTACGTTCCATTCCGATGGCAAGACGCATCCAGTCCTCCGTTTGGAGCAGAAGATGGAATCTACCGAGAATGAGATGAACTTCGATGCTATCGAAATTTGTCCAAGTGCTGTTTATGCTAACCCAGATGTGGCAGAAGACAGATTGTAATCACACACTAACAACTATAAAATATCAGTACGATGAAATATAATATCAAGAACACATTACGAGCTGGAGCTTTGGCAGTTGTTGGTGTACTTGCCTTCGCTTCCTGTTCCGACACGTGGGATGACCACTATGAAGGTTCCACTTCTTCGCTTGGTGAATCCTACAGCGGAACCACCATGGGCTATCTCCAGAGCCAGCCGAATCTTAGCGATTTCGTTGCTGTGCTCAAGGCTGCTGGCTATGAATCTGAGCTCAATGACCCTCAGGTGCTCACCGTTTTGGCTCCTGTTAATGGTACGTTCAATAAAGACAGCCTTCTTTCCCTCATCAGTACAGGAAAGAAAAAGAACGTTGTCAATCGCTTTGTGAAGAACCACCTCATGCGTTACAACATTTCGTTGGGCAACAAAGCGCAGAGTGTCTATCTCCTCAACGACAAGATTGTCAACGTGGGAACACTTGCTGACAATACGATTCAGAACAGAAGCCTCTCCAAGGTGAATGTGGGTTGTACCAACGGTATTGTCCACGTTATGGGTGAGGACCTTCCTTATCAGCCAAACCTCTTCGAATTCATTGAGGACGATTGGGATGCCTTCAAGGCAACCTTGGATCCAGGTGTGAATCCAGATACTATCATCTCGCTTTACAACTACCTCTACAAGTTCAACACCGACTCACTCGATGAGCATCGAAGCGTTTCGCGTGGTGTCGATTTGGAAACAGGTAACACCATTTATGTTGACTCCGTGATGATTCGTAACAACAAGGCACTTGCTCAACTCGGTGCTTTCCTCTATCGTGAGGACTCCACCTACTTGGCTATTCTTCCAAGTCAGCAGGCATACCAGCAGCGTTACGAAGAGGCAAAGAAGTATTTCAACTTCAATGTGTCATTCAATTCCGAAGAGTCTGTTCGCGACTCCATTCAGAATTACTATGCTAACTATTTCACGGTGTGCGACTTGTTCTACAACATGAGTGAGAGCATGAACCAAAAGACTCAGAACGACTCTCTCTTCTCCACTGTTTATTCTCGCCGCACTTGGGAGTACAACAAGTATCTCAAGCCATACAGTGCAGAGGGTATTCTCGGCAACTATCTCGACAAGTACACTTGCAGTAATGGTACGATGTACAAGATGAACGATATTCCTTACACCAAGTACAACAATTTCTTCAAGAAGATTGTTGTGGAGGCAGAGGAAACCCGTTACCTTGAGACAGGAACCGACTGGACCAATCAACAGGCAACTAGTATCTCGGTTCGAAGCTCATCTGCCGACAGCATCAGTGGTAGTGGTATGGCTATTTTCTCAGCTGCCAGCTCAACTCGTAACACGGAATTCTCTTATCAGATTCCTAACACGCTGTCTGGAAAGTACGACATTTACGTTCGTTTCCTCCCTTACCAGACTTATGGCACCGACACCACTCATGTCTATCTTCCTTCCAAGTTCCGTGCAGCTCTCTTCGAGCGCAGCAAGACGGGTGCTATGCCAACATCGGCAACCTATAGCTTCCGTACTCCTGATGGCTCTCGTAACTTCGTCACTAACCCTTACGTCATCGACACGGTTTATATTGGCACCTATGAGTTTGCCAATAGCTACTACAGCACCACCCCTGGCGTTTATTTCCAGCTCTCCAGCTACGTGACAACCAGCGAGCGCTCTTCTTATACGAAGGATATGATCATCGACTGCTTCCTCTTTGTTCCTCATAGGGATGAGGCAGAAGAAACTACTAACGAATAAACTCTGATACAATGAAACAGATAAAGTTATATTCAGGCAATCTCATGCGAGTAGCCAAGTATGCACTCGCATCCATGATATTCTTCGCAGCTGCGTCACCAGTTCTTGCTCAGGACGAAACCGAAGAGGCAAGTGCTGTTGTTGCTCCTTTGCAAGAGAAGAGTAAGAAGCAAACATCTGTGAAGAAATATCCAATGAAGGAGATTTCGGGTAAGGTGGTTGACGCTGCCACAGGCGAGCCCCTCGCAGGTGTGAAGCTGAAATCATACAACAACTCCTATTATACGGCCATGACGAACGAGAAGGGCGAATACACCATCAAGGTGCCTACATTCGTTTCCTCCATCACGGCAGAGCTCGAAGGCTACAATTTGGTTAGCTCCGCCATCAATGGTCGTTCCGAGGGTGTGAACTTCAAGCTCCTTTCCGACCGCTATCTTCCTGACTACACAGCCAAGACAAAGGGAAGCAAGTCGGTTGGAATCAAGGACTTCGAACGCACCACAGGCTTCTCTGCCGACGATGAGATACGCGACCGCTTGGGTTCGGATGTTCGCTCCATCAGCCGTTCAGCACTTAACGGACAGGGTGATGTCATGTTCATCAACGGACTCAATTCGCTCAACGCCAATGCGCAGCCACTCATCGTTTTGGATGGTGTCATCTACGACATGCTCTATGATAGCGAAATGATTCATCAGGGCTACTTCAACAACCTCCTCGCTTCCATCAACATGGACGACGTTGAGAGCATTGAAGTGCTCAAGAATGGAACTGCCATCTATGGTGCCAAGGCTGCCAATGGTGTGATTCTCATCAACACCAAGCGCAACAAGTCCATGGCCACTCGCATCGACTTCAACGCATCGGTTGGTTTGGAATTGATTCCAAGAACCATGGATGTGATGAAAGCTGGCGAATACCGTGCTTACGCATCTCAGATGTTGCAGACCACAGGCACCAAGCTCAACGAGTTCAAGTTCCTCAACACCGACCCTTCCTACTATTATTATAATATGTATCATAATGATACTGACTGGAAGGATGTGTCCTACAGGGAAGCACTCTCACAGAACTACAGCCTCCACATCCAGGGTGGTGACGACGTGGCAAACTACAACCTTTCTGTAGGCTACGCCAATGCCAATGCTACTCTGCGTGACAACGACATGAATCGTTTCAACATCCGATTCAACACCGACATCGTTCTCAACAAGTGGTTCTCCACTCGTTTCGATGCCATGTACACCAACATCACACGCGACCTTCGTGATGCAGGTCTTTCATCTAACCTCAATAGTTCTGCCATTGCAGCTACCAACGTACTTTCTCTCATCAAGTCGCCATTCCTCAGTCCATACGACTTCTCAACCGATGGCAAGGTATCGAGCTTCGTTTCCGACGCCGACACTTATCTCGATGAGGTAATAGGTCCGTCTGCTTCCATTGCCAATCCAAAGGCAATACTTGAGAATGCTGAGGCTAAGAACAAGAATCACACCGACCTCACTCAGGTGGGCGTGACGATTGCTCCACAGTGGTTCCCAACCAAGAACCTCACAGTAACAGAGCGCTTCAGCTACAACATGCAGAGCTTCGATGAGCGTTACTTCACGCCGCTCATTGGTATGCCTACTTATTTGCTCGAAGGACATGGCTATGTGAGCAATACCAACGCATCCATCTACTCCAAGCACAATTCCATCTTCAGCGACACACGTGCCGACTGGGCTATTCCGCTCGGACAACATCGTCTCGACATCTATGGTGGTGTTCGCTTCATGAACGACACTTACAACTCTTCCTACATGTTGGGTTATAGCGCTCAGAACGACAAGATGCCTAACATGTCAACCAATCTCTCTTTCAAGGAGAACAATGGTGTGGACACCAATTGGCGCTCTCTCAGCTACTATGCCAATGTGAGCTACAACTACAAGGAAAAGTACTACCTCGATGGCCAGTTCTCTATCGAAACAAGTTCTCGCTTCGGTAAGGAGACAGATGCTGGTCTTAAGCTCTTTGGTGTGGCATGGGGCGTATTCCCATCCATCCAGGGTTCATGGGTAATCTCTAATGAAGATTGGTTCAAGGCAAACAATGGCGTGAACCTCCTCAAGCTCAATGTTGGCTTCGAGTCAGTTGGTAACGACCAGGTTGATAATGCAGCTACTCTTACTTATCTGGCTGCTAGCACTTTCTTTGGACAGAGTTATCCATCCTTGGCACTCGGCAACATCGGTAACACCACACTTCGTTGGGAAACCACCAACCGTCTCAATGCGGGAATCGAAGGCAATTTCTTCAACAACCGACTGAACGTGAAGGTGAACTACTTCAAGTCGTGGACCAACAACCTCATCACCTTGAGTTCTCTGACTTATGTGGCAGGTCTTACCGACTATTGGACCAACGACGGAAAGCTTCAGAACGAAGGCTTCGACGCTGCATTTGTTGCTAAACTGATTAACAACCGCAACTTCAAGTTCGAACTCGGTGCCAGCATGGGACACTACAAGAACAAGATTACCCGTTTGCCAGGTGGTGTTGACAGTTTCACAACCAACCTCTTCAACGGCACGATTCTTACGAAGGTGGGTATGGCAGCTGGTATGTTCTATGGCTACAAGACCAACGGTGTTTATGCCAACAGTGCTGCAGCTGAGTCCGAAGGACTTTCTATTCAGGACTTGGCAGGCAACAAGACCTACTTCGGTGCAGGTGACATGCGTTTTGTTGACCAGGACAACAACAAGATTATCAACGAGGATGACCGCGTTGTCATCGGCGACCCTAATCCAGACATCTATGGTAACATCCGTGCCAACTTCTACATTGGCAAGCACTGGAACTTGGGTGTTCACTTCAACTACTCGCTCGGCAACGACATCTACAACTACCAGCGCGCACTTCTTGAGTCGGGTTCTCGATTCATGAATCAGACCACTGCACTCAACCGTCGTTGGATGACCGAAGGACAGGTTACCGACATTCCTAAGGTGGTGTATGGCGACCCTATGGGCAACAGCCGCTTCTCCGACCGTTGGATCGAGGATGGCAGCTATCTCAAACTCAAAACCGTCACACTTGGCTACAATGTGCCTATTCAGAACGAGTACATTCAGGGAATCTCTGTTTGGGTAGCAGCCAACAACCTCTACACCTTCACCAAGTATCTTGGCAACGACCCAGAAATCACGGCAGGCAACAGTGTGCTCGTTCAGGGCATTGACGCCGGCTATCTCAACGCAGGACGTAGCTTTACGCTCGGAGTGAAGATCAACCTCTAATTCCATCATAAAAACATCATTCAATTATGAAGTACAATTATATTCAGAAGATGAGGAAATCCATTTCTGTGCTGATCACATTCTTCATTCTTCATTCTTCGTTCTTCTTTTTAACCTCCTGTGAGGACATGTTCACAGCTGAAAACAAGCTTGTCACCACCGACCTTGCTCCTAAGGACACGCTTTATCAGATGATGGGCATTCTTCAGAACATGCAGAAGGTGGCAGATCGTAGCATTATCCTTGGTGAGGTGCGTGCCGACCTGGTTCAGCTCAACACCGTCAGTGCATCCATGGATTTGCAGGAGCTTGCTCAAAATGCTACCACTACCAGCAATGCATACAACGACCCTACGGACTACTATGCTGTCATCAACTCCTGCAATATCTTCCTTGCTAATGTGGATAGCACACTTCGCTCTATGGGAGAAAGCTACTACGAAAGGGAAATCATAGCGGCCAAGTGCTTCCGTGCATGGACCTATCTGGAGTTGGCAAAGATTTATGGCAAGGTGCCATTTGTCACCACTCCTGTCATCACAGCTTCCGAAGCCGACGACATCGTAACGAAGTTCAACAACACATCAACGGGTGCTGGCGATATGGTGTCTATCACCACATTCTGCATCAACGACCTCCTGCAATATGCATCGCGCGACCGCAACGCAGGCCTTCTGCCTTCTTATGGATCCGGTTCCAGCTACATGCGCCATTTCTTCATCCCTGTTCGTCTCATGCTTGCTGAACTCTATCTCTATCGCGGATCATTCACGCAGAATCAGGCTGACTTCGTAGAGGCTGTGCGCTACTATCACGACTATCTTGCTTTCCCAAATGAGGAAATCACCACTGGCGATCGTACTGTAGAATGGAACAACAACTCATTCAGTTATGTAAACAGCAACTATGATATGCGTTTCTCAGGAATTCCAAATGGCGTTTCTACAAATGACGACTATCTGGTTTATGTGCCTATGGACACCATTGCTTACTATGGCACAACTTCCTCCGTCCGTTCTCTCTTCAATGCGCAGTATAGCAATAACTACTATGCTCCTATCATCCCATCGACACACATTTCCGAGATTTCTCAGGCACAGGACAACTGCGTGTTCGTCTATAATTCAGCAACTGACTTCGAAGTGGTCATTGCACCAAAGGACGAAGCAGCTTACGGTGATTTCGACTATCCTTATCTCTACATTGGCGACCTCCGTCTCCAGAGTGTTTTCAACACGGAAAGTTATACTGATTTGTATCATGGTGAATACAGCAAGACTCGTCAGTACAACATGAAATACACGGAAGGCAGTTCTATGCTATTGACTGACCGGCGTCAGAATTTCGTTGGACTCTATCGCCGTCCTATCGTCTATCTCCACTTGGCAGAGGCACTCAATGGCGCAGGATTCCCAGAGACAGCATTCTGCATCCTCAAGTATGGCCTTTCCGAATCATCACTCAGAAAGTATGTCTCTGAAAAGGAACTTACTGGACTTGCTGCAATCACTTCTCGTGGTTTCTCTGGTGAATTTGCCAATGCAGCAGGTTGGGACGAGGACATCTTCCACACTCGCGATCAGTTTGATCTGAACAACACTACAGCAGCCGGTAATATTCGTCTTAATCAGTATGGCATCCACTCTTTGGGTTCGGGCGACACTTGGATTAACCCATTCTATGAACTTCCTACCGACGTTTCTGGATTGCTTCCAGAACCAGAGTTTGACGCACAGCTCCCTGAGAATGCCACTCACGAGGATTCTCTCGCATACCAACAGGCGGTTGACATCTACAATGTCACTCTTGAAGCCGTGACCAAGCACAACAAGGAATGGTTGGAGAGTGATGAAGTGAGAGTGAAGCGCCAGGCTGCTCTTGCCCTCATGATTCTCGAAGAAGAGGCACTTGAAGGCTCTTTCGAAGGCACACGCTTCTACGACCTCATGCGCTACTCCAAGTGGTCGGGCAACACCGCATTCCTTGGCAACACCGTAGCTCAGCGCAATGGCAGCGCGAACATTGACGCTTCGTTGATGGGCAAGCTTGCATCCGAGGCGGGATGGTATCTCCCTCTGAAGAAACGCTAATTCATAGCATTCTCATAATTATTCATGCAGAAAGGCTTTCGGCTATCAGCTGAAAGCCTTTCTGCTGGTATGCTCGGCATGAGCATTGTCTAATGGGTGTAAGTCCCGAGTGAGCCCTAATAGCGGGAATCACACAGCCAAAGCCAAGGGTGTCCATCGTGAGT
>CADBXS010000013.1 GCA_902798705.1 uncultured Bacteroidales bacterium | reverse complement strand
CGCTCTTCTGAGCTACCATATATATAACATAAAACTCTGGTCTACGTGGTACCCTTTTCGATTATTATGGTGGTATACTTTTCAATTACTATTTACAATCAAGCGTCTGATCGTCTGTGTCCGTGAACCTCTATAGTATCTTGAAACAACAATGCTGGTAAGATGCTTGCTGCTTTCTGGCCATTCAAGCTCAATATATGGTAATGAACTGAATTCAGGGAGAAGGTCAAGGTATTTCTCCATAAAAGGCGTGGCTGACAAGTATACAATCTGAGTGGGTACTTTACCTATATTCGCCATGAACTCCGCTTCTGTATCTCCTCTGAAGGCTGCATCGGTAAAAATTGTGTGGAATTCATCGACAACAATTCTAAAAAACTTCAGAAACCCCATCTCTCTTAGTCCCTGTATAACATATTTGGCAGAATCATAGGTGGTCAATATCTTCGGTATCATAGTAGATTTCATGGCTGGAAATGAACTCGGAACAGGCATTGTACTCATTATGTAGTTCTTCATGTCACAGATTTTCCCTGGTACAACATCACCCTGTACGCCTGATCCGAAGAGATGCAATTTACCCCGAAACTCTGGTGAATTTGCCTTACAATGCAGCATTTCTCGTCTAGGAGAGCATAGGATTGTAGGCACGTCATCATTTAGAAACATGGTAGTAGCTCCACATCCAGTCATTACTTTATTGAGTATAAAAGAATTCTGAGGAAATTGCGTGCATAAACCTGTGTAATTCCCAAGAAAGAAAATACCCTCTGGTATTCTGATAATCTTCTTATTCATAATATTGTCCAATTTATTTCATTAATCAGGTTTTGGGTCTATAGGGACTGCATATTTGTCCATTTTTTTCACCGAGTTTGGTATTTCTTATAAAGAGAGAAACAAAAAAAATGGACACTTTTTTTTGGACAAATAAAAAAATAGAAAAATAATTATAATAATAGTGAGCGAAGCGAACACAAGTTTGTTGCAAACAAACTTGGCATAAGTCTTGATTATCCATTATGCAGAAGGATGTCCTTTCGCTACGCTCAAGGTCAAATATCTTTCGCTACGCTCAAGATATTTGATGATAGGATGAGGTTTGTTTATTTCTTCAATAGTCAAACATAAAGAAAGGAAAGTAGAAATGATGAAAGGATAGAAGGATAACAGGCTTCGCCTTAGAATAACGATATACTACTATTTTTTTATATTAAGTTTCCATTTTTTCACCGAGATTTTGAGATCCCCTTATATAAGAGTAATATTTAGAAAAAAATGGAAAATGCACTGCTGAGTAATTTCCATTTTTTCACCGAGATTTTGAGATTCCCTTATATAAGAGTAATATTTAGAAAAAAAATGGAAAGTAGTAAAAATAGATGTTATCGTTATTTTAGGCAAAGCCGTTATTCTTTCATGCTTCATTACATATCATCAGATACCCATTCCGTGTCCACTTTTTTCACCGAGAATTTCAAATCCCCTTATATAAGAGATATTTTCAGAAAAAAAAATGGAAAGTAGATAGCCCCAGAATAACGATTATCAGAGACAAGATCACTGCATCTCCAAGACACAAAACCTTATCTCATCATTCATATTTTCCCCGCACACATAAAATGGAAATAGTATATAGATGTTATCGTTATTCTAGGGCGTAGCCTGTCATCCTAATGCTTCATTACATATCATCACTATCTCTTCTTTCTTCCCTTGCTACCATAACTGTCAAATCTCTCCCTCGTATAGCCATAACTCTCAGCATTTTTCATATACCCTCGTGAAGCTTGATAAACAATCTCATCTTCACTCAATCCTACTGCTATAAATTTCTTCACCAATACATCAATGGCTTTTCTCATGTTAACACCAGCCTTACAAAATTCTGAGGCAGAGCTGAATACTGAATTCGCCCGATTTCCAACCATCCATCGCATTGAGTCTTTTTTCCAGTGAGATATGAGTATATTGATAATGCTTTCGTCTGATTTATTGCCAACAGGTTTCTTCATTCCCAACACAAATTCCAGCATTTTCATATCCTCTACTACCCCCTCTTTTGAAGAAACCGTAGTCTTTGGTGTTGGTATATACGAAGGATCATGAACGAAATGATAGGGCTGGCAATTCATGTTGACCCATATATTAGGATCATAGCAAAGGTAATGTCCTCTCGCCAAATCACAAACAGAAGTATCTGTATTCGTAATCAGGAACTTCTTCAACAACTGGCCATACATTTCAGCGTGGTAATCAGGATTAGTGTTGTCGTGTTGTATGATAGCCTTCAGTCCTTTCCCTGATGGCGTTCTGAAGACAGAATAGACACATGGAGTTTGAGTTAGCCAATAGCCGATGTTCTGTAGATCTTCCTCCGACTTGAAATTATCGAAATCCAAGGCAGTGAAATTGCTATATCGGCAGAGAGATTGATTATTCTTATAGGTGAAGATTCCATTATAGAGAATCACAGGAAGATTCCAAAATTTCATCTCATTCTGCTTGTCATGGTCAGGAAGTGATTGGATTTGTTGTGTCATGCTTATCAAATTCTGAGTAAAACAATAAGGACGTCCTGTTTGTATGGCATTCACCACATCAGACAATTTCATTTTAAAAACCATTCCAGGCTTGTAAATTCTTTCAACAATTGTAATCATTGCTTCTATACCCATTTTCTTAAATAAAAAAATATAAAATAAATACTTCATTTAAATCAGCGGCAGCTGATTTGGGCTGTGCCGAAGGCACACCCACCCACACATAAGGAATTGAAGGGGAGGGATAAATACGTCCTTCCCCTTTGAATCAGATTTTTGTTTTACGTGAAGAAATATTCAGCACACAACCATAAGCATTCTTCAGATATGTCCTTAGCCCTGAATACGCTTCAATACGTCTTCTTTCACGTGGCACTACATCAAGAAGTTCCTGAAGCTGAGCAGTAATTTCTTTGCCATTCAAATCGCCATATTTATCCTGTAGAGCCTTCACATCGTCATCATATCTAGATTTTCCACTTTCCTTTAGCTTTTCTAATGGCTTACTTTGCTTTTGATTTGATATACGTTCCCCTGAAAAGAGACGTATAAAATTTTCAAAAATGTCCATGATTACTGAGGCCAATAATCAGGTAGTTCCCTCCCTGGGTTATACTCCTTTATCATGTCCTTCTGACGTTGCTTCCGAATCTTGTCATATTCAACGTATCTTGGATCTGTCTTCTCGCACCACTCCAGATTATCGCTCTTGAAATTGCAAACATCATAGTCTTTGTGTAGGATAGCAGGATCGTTCAGTTTTGACTGATCTCCATCTATATAACCAGCTTGATTCATCCATTCCTCTATATCATGCATCTCAGGACCGTAGCGATTAGTTTCAAATGTATAAGCTCTTGGCGTTTTATGAATCCACACAAGATCCAAGTCTTCATCAAGCCAACGCTCACGAATCTGTGCCGTCTCCTCTGTGCCATTCTTCATGATAACCAGCGTTCCATTCTTACCAACTATAGCATCATCGAAATAGACATGTCCTGCTTTTGTCTGTTTGCTTGGATCTATCTTCACCCATTCCAGGTTATCGAGATAGCAATTAGACACATCGCCATCAATATGACTTACCACATAGCCATCACAACTTGACAGATCTGGCTTCTTTTTGAAACCACGGATAACAGCTTCGTCTATGTAGGTAAGATAGTATGACTCATCAGTATACTTATAACCATCGCTATCAGTCTGTATTGTCAGCTGATTTCCACCTCCATCTTCGATATATGTGCCTTCCTTATTCACATAGGTGTCATTGTATTTAGCCAGATTTCCATACTGGCTTTTTCTATATCTTCCCATAAATTTTTTTATTTTTGAATTATTAATCGTGAACCCACACCATGCGAGCCCTTCTATTGGTAAAGATATGGCTGCTTCAGAAATGCGAATAGCGAATTTTTTTCGCTATTTGTAAATACTTGTTTCTAAAAAATCATCTTTACCTTAAGCTCACGATGAAGTGATTCTACTCTTATGCAGCCATACACAGTGGTAGCTTCGAAATTTAAGTGAATCATCTTGTCATGATTGACAATAGATAAAGAATGCCCACTGATTTTCAGCAGTCATGCCGATTGTCAGTGGGCTAATTGTTCCCAAAGAAAAAAAATTAACCGTATATATTTATGAAGGGGAACAATATTTGAATCGCACCTTCAGTGCTTTGTTTTCTCTACTTTAGGAGTTTTTTCATTTTACTCCCCTCGCCCCATCTCTCCCCTCTCAGGGGAGATGGAGGGGTCCAGGGGTCGGGGGTGAGGCTTATTCTTTTAAATCCTTTAAATCCCTGATACTATTAATTATTCAATATGATGTTCACCAGTGCCACAACATCGGAAATGTCAACAAGGCTGTCACCATTCACGTCAGCAGAGCTGTTCTCATCCGTTCCGTCGCTGAGGATGATGTTCACAAGTGCAACCACATCACTGATGTCAACAGTGCCGTCGCGGTTCACGTCGCCTTTCTCGCCTGCCAATTTCCATGTCACCGTAATCATCACGTCGCTATCTGGCATGGTGAAACTCATGTCGTTTTCGTCGAGTTCCACCTCGTTACCGTTTACGTCCTTCACCTCTATGGTGTCCAGCATATAGCCGTTGTCAGGCGTTACTGTGATGGCCACGCTTTCGCCGCACTTCGCTTTCCATGTATCCACCGTCACTGTGCCGTGCTCGACTTCCTGTGAAATGATGATGCTATATTTTATTGCTTCGATAACATCGTGGTTATCTTCTTCTTCATGGATAATGTTGAAGTAGTAGCTTGCGTTTTCCGTTACGTTGCTCTCACCGTGCTTATAGACGATGCTGCATTCGATGCCCGATTTGCCGTTGCCCGTTGCATCTACACGGTCGATGTCGTCATAAATCGTCAACGTGCCGAGTGTTGCGCTTCCATTCCAAACAAAACCCGTACCGATGCCTGCGCCCATGCGGCCTCCGTTTGCCGTGATGCTTCCGCCCTTGATGGTAATGTCGCCGAGTGTTACGGTTCTGCTCTCATCGACCCCACCCGTACCAATGCCTGCGCCGTCATCGCCTCCCTTTGCCGTGATGCTGCCGCCCTCGATGATGATGTTGTCGAGTGTTACGATTCCACTATAGACATAACCCATACCGATGCCTGCGCCATTGCTGCCTCCTTTTGCCGTGATTCTTCCGCCCTTGATGGTGATGTTGCCGAGTGTTACGCTTCCACCAACCCAAACAAAACCCGTACCGATGCCTGCGCCGCTATCGCGTCCGTTTGCCGTGATGATTCCGCCCTCGATGGTGATGTCGCCGAATGTTACGGTTTCATCATAGACATAACCCGTACCGATGCCTGCGCCGCCATTTCCTCCCTTTGCCGTCAGTGCGCCGTTGCCCCTGATGGTGAGTGTTGTTCCTGAACCACCGACCTGAATACCTGCCTTACCTGAGAGTCCCGTCACACTGTTTGTACCGACAAGGAGAATCGTTGCCGTACCTTCGCAGACGATGCCGCCATTGATTGTAACATCGCTAAGCGTAATGCTTGCATCGTCTTTAATGAACACCGTACCATTGGTCGAGCCTCTCAGCACGTCGCCGTCCTGCGCCGTGTAGGACATGTCGTCCGAAAGCGTCACGAAAATCCTCTTCATAGTAGCCGTAATCGTGATGTCTGCATTCTCGACTGTCACGGTATAAATGCCGTCAGCGTCAGCTGTCAGCACTTTGTCTCCGTTCTTCACTTCGCCGTCAACCACATAATCTTCCGACTCGAGCTTGAATTGGATAGTTGTTCCTTCTTTATATTTGCCACCGATAGCTGCTGGGGCTGCACTCACAACCTCCATCTTATCAGGCAAGGTCAGTGAATAATAACCTATCACAACAGTAGCCGTAATCGTGATGTCTGCATTCTCGACCGTCACAGTATAAATGCCGTCAGCGTCTGCATCCAGCTTTATGTCTCCGTTCTTCACATCGCCGTCAACCGCATAATTCGACTTGACCGTGAATTTTATAGTTGTCCCCACTGGATATTTACCTCCAATAGCTGCTTGGTCTGCACTCACAACCTCCATCTTATCAGGCAAGGTCAGTGAATAAGTTTTCAAAACAACAGAAGCCGTAATCGTGATGTCTGCATCCTCGACCGTCACGATATAGATGCCGTCATCGTCAGCCGTCAGCACTTTGTCTCCGTTCATCACATCGCCTTCAATCTCATAATCCGAATTGACCTTGAATCGGATGCTTGTCCCTTCTTTATATTTGCCCCCGATAGCTGCTGGGTCTGCACTCACGACTTCCATCTTGTCAGGCAAGGTCAGTGAATAAAGCATCGCAACTTTCGCTGTAACTGTCACGTTGTTGTCAGGCATGGTCAGCGTGTAGTTGTCACCAGCTGGGGTCAAGGTGACAGCGTTCTGAAGGCTATCCTTTGCCTCATAGCCAAGGAACAAATCGTCAATACTACTATCATGGCTGAGTGTGAGGGTTACCACGTCGTCCTTGACTGCATAGAGCTTGCCATCGCACATAATGCCAGTGTCGTAGAAGGTGATACCGCTCGTCTCGTATTCGTTGATGACATTGCCAGCCAATGCCACGTTCACACCCTTCCCAGCCTTGATGCTGTGGACTTGCGTACCTTGGTCGGCATCAAACGCTGTGGTGTAGTAGCTATTTTTGATTTCAGCAGGCAGTTTGTCGTTATGCTGGCGACAGAAGGTGGCGCTGCCGCTGCTTGCCATGCTCTCACCCTCAGCGAGTGTTGCAGGAGCTACGAGGCAGTTGTTGATGTTAACGGTCTTGGCGTCGCCCTTCCATCCTACGAAGCAGCCGCCACTGACGCCAGTTCCATTCTGTTGGAGCAGCTTGCCGTCGAAGAGGCATCCCTCGAAGGCAATGGTAAAGGCTGATGATCGGCTCCAGCCCACAAAACCGCTGCTGCTGCCAGTGCAGGTGATGACGGAGCTGCTCTTGCAGTCGGTGAACGCGACAGCGTGATCGCAGAGGCCAACGAAGCCACCCACCCTGTCTTTGTCGGAGTTGATGACCACATTGCTCACGCAGTGCTCTACCGTGACATTCCCGAAGAGGTGGCCGATAAGTCCGCCCACGCCTGGTTCGTCGGAGCCCTTGTAGCCAGCGTGAATATATCCGTCGATGGTGAGGTCGATGAACTTGGCGCCGCCCGCCACGGCGGGGAAAGGAGCGACGAACTGGGCATCGACGGGGTTTTCGACACTACCATAATGGAGAGTCAGCCTGTGGCCGCCGCCATTGAACGTGCCACGGAAATCTTTGGCGATGCTACCCGCCATGCGAGTGACCACGATGTCGTCGTCCAGCACGACGGTCTTGCCGCTGAACGACTTGCCACCCTCCACCTCGTTGCAGAACAAGTCCCAGCCAGTGGCGGAGTGAATGGTGTAGGTGTCGCCGTCTTGTGAGAAAAGGAAGGAGACATCGACTATGTCGTTTGCATAGCTGCCCCAACGTTCTTTATAGGTATCGACACTGCTATTGGGTACACAGATTTTCCTGCCATCAGCATTGAAGTCAAAAGCAGAGGAACCGAGCGTGGGTGGAGTCTCTGCGTTGACATCAACATACTTCAAAGAGGAACAGGAATAGAAAGAATACTTACCTATGTTCGTCACGCTGTTAGGGATGCTGAAAGACTTCAAGGAGGAGCAGGAAAGGAAGGCAAAGTCGCCAATGCTCGTCACGCTGTTAGGGATGCTGACCGATGTTAGGGAGGAGCATTCATTGAAGGCACGATTGCCGATTTTCGTCACGCCGTCTTCAATGACTACAGCCTTGATGTCTTTACGGTATGAGTACCAAGGAGGTGTACCATCATAGTTCTGCATTGCTCCAGAGCCGCTGATGGTGAGGGTATGAGTGGACTCACTGTAGTAGTAGGTAACGTTGTTACCGCACGAGCCGCTGTCGTCTGCCCATGCAGTCGTGGCAGTGAGCGTCATCACGAGCAGCGTCAGTGCCACCCGTGTCATTAAGTTTGAATTCTTCATCATAGTTTTCATAAATATATATTCTTTTACTTCCACTTGCAGAAGTGGCGGTAGTTAGTTTCCACATCATCAGCACTATGAGACAGAAAAGCATGACTTTCATCTCATCACAAATTATTTTGCAAAAATACAAAATAATCCATATTTACATTCCCTTTCCTCCAAATTTTTCCATATGACAACGAAATTAGAAACCATGCAGTTAATTGGATGAAGGTAAATGGATACGAGATTTCTTCATACCTTGGTCAACCTCTACTTAAACTGAAGAATGTAAGAATAGTAATTAGAAGAGTGCTCAAGTCATAAAACTAAAGAAACTAAAAACACCTTACTTATTCGAAGTTGTTTTTGATGTACTTGCGAAGGTAATCTTCATTCAATTTGACCATGTCGAGTTCCATATATGGTCTTGAATTACCAAGGAACTCACCACTCATGCTAAGTGTACAATGAAAGCGGCACGCATTCACTGCGTGCCGTCCCTATAATTAACTAACCAACTAATATTAACCTTTATGCTTATGAAAAAACTACTTATTATCTAATTCTTGTTTTTTAATCAACACTGCAAAGTTATTGGCTTCCTGGCAACCTCGCAAGATTTTCCTCTATTTTCCATGGCATTTGTTGCGACACACATCCTTTTCTGCGACAAACCTCACAAACACCACCTGAATCTGTCGCAATAGTCATCTTTTTATGGCTCAAATCAACGTGTTTATGGTGCCATAAATAAAGACAGGATTTAAACTGTAGGAGGTATTTAAAATCTCCTTATATGTGCTGTATGACTCTCTTTTCTCAATGCAACAGACAACAAAATTTTTTTCTTATAGGGTGTGAGGGGTACGAAATATCACACCCTGTGAACCACAAAATGTAAGCTCATGATTCTCAAACGAATACAAGAAAGAGGGGTGTGGACTGGTTTTTCAGTTCACACCCCTCACAATTGCTTCATTCTGTCCTATTTTTCTTTATTATCTTTCGAATCCTCCTCTAATTTGTTGACACGACTACGGATAGTACTTGCTGGAATGCCACTGATCTTCTCAAGATTATCCCAACCATACATGCTTTGCCCTTTCTCATCCTTCATATCATGCAAAGCTTTGAGAGCACGTGTGTCAGTAATATACACTTGTTGCTGGGCTGAGTGGTCCGCAACTTTGTTGTCAACCTTACCAAACTTCTTAACATAGGAGCTCATGTAGTAATCTGCCAAATAGAGGACAACATTGATGATGTTTTGTCTCTCTTTTTCTTGCTCTGGACCAGGACAACCATAAAGCATGTGTAGAATCATACCACAACGAAATGCGATGTTGGCAAAGCGAAGATAGCAGCAATAGCTCTTGTCCTTTTCGCACATTTTTTGCTGTTGGTCGTTCCACTTCTTCAATGGCGCAAATAAATACGAAATGTCAACCTTCGTCTCTGGGCATGGTACATCATTACCATCGGCATCGGTTACGTAGCAATACTTCGAACGATACTCATCAATGTCGTCGCGAATTTTCTCCATTTCAAATTCCTTTGGTAAATCCATCTCTAGTGGTCCACCTTCACTGAGAGGAGGGATATTACACCAGCAGAAGCGTGAAGCAGACCCACCTTCTACTTCATCTTTATTGATAAATTTTTCGAATCCTCCATTCGTGCCTGTAAAAGAATAATTGACATGAATTTTACTCTTAATCTGCAAGTTATTTGTCATTCTTGCCAAATCATCATTATCGAATGCCAGTCGAATAATCTCGTAATCGATGTAGTTATTTTTGCTTTTAATAGCGCTAACCACACTCTCCACCTCAGACTCGAAATCAAACATGTGAACACCACAATTGTTCACAAGCAGCTTCAAAAACTTCGCCATAGTCGTCCTGACTCCGACGGTTTGAATAATGTTTCGCTTGTCATCCTCTTCTTTGTTGATTTTCTCTTTGTCAAGCTGAATTACGCGGGAAAACAGTTTATGGAAAATCTCACGAAACTTGCTTTTCCCACTACCAGTATCACCTTCAATCGCTACAAATATGGTTGGTTCTACTACAGATTCGTCAAAATAATCTGCCCTAACTCGAGAAAAGCAAAGTGCGCCAAACATGCTCAGTAGGAGTGTAAGCATAGCGACGAAGTATGTAAGAGGGCAGAATAATAAGATCTGTTGCAGAATAAATGGAAGATGAAGAATATAGATGGTTTTACCTTCAGCCATAGTTTCAGCTTCTCCCAGAGCACCAGTAGCTTCGTCATCCTCAACTTCCTTCTCCTCAGCATCCACACCTTCAACTTTAGTTGTCAGAGCAGCTGCACGAGGATGCTGAATTTTCGCAAGTCGCTCCTTGTGTTTGTATTCATCAACGACCTGTTTGTGTTCCTTATTATCGAGGTAATGATACGCACTGCCAAAAGCAACTGCACCTCCACCAAGGAACAACGCCTTTTTCATGGTCAGATCGCCCTTATAACCTTCGATCACGATTCCGGCCGTACAGCCCAGTGCACTCAGCCCAGCACCAGACTTTACTGTCAGCTTATGCGAAATCGTAAAAGTTGGTCGAAACTTACGAACGATTCCTCCAAAGAAATTTTTAATTTTGTCGATCATTATAATAATTGTCGATTATTTTTAATATTAAACACTAATTGAAGGCTCAGTCTCTCACCCTGAGCCTTAAAGCCATGAAGAGTGGACCAGCCTTTGTGTTGATCCACTCTTCTTTCAGGTTTCTAGAGAGTGTATGCGCTGTGCATTGCAGTGGTGAACACCTTCATCACACGAGAGTAAGGGGCTTCGAACTTAGAACTGCGACGTACAAGAGCACGGAGTTCATCTGCATCGCCTGCAAAAGTAATCGTCTTCTCGAAGTCGTCAATGAGGGATTCAATCTCATATTGATTCTCCCTGTCTGCACTTACATCGGCAAGCACGCGAGAGAACTCCAATGCCTGACGCATAAAATCGATACCAACGTCCGTAACAGAACGCTTGCTGTTCTTTACTTCGTCCTTAATGATGAAACGTGTCATTTCAGGATTATTCACTGCAACAAGTTTGAGGATGCGAGGTGCATCTTCTTTCATGCTGTTGTAGAGCACGTTGTCTAAAATTGTCATTTTTTTAAATTGTTTTTTCATAATTTTTCTGCAGGGCTTATACCTGCTTGCTTTCTTTTGTTGTTTAATAATTTTAATTTTTGATAGTGAGAGTGCCAAATGACGTTGGAGCTCAGGCATGAGCCTGGCACAGAGAATGTACGCCTTGTGGCTACGGAAAGGAGGGGGGCGGACGTGGTTCCATGCGCGTGCGTACATTAATTAGTTATCACTTGCGCCCTTGATACTGTGACGCTCAAGGAAACCTACCACGTCCGCGCGCTTCACGTAGATCTTGCGTCCATGCTGTGAAAACGGAATGACACGTCGATCACGATACTGCTGCCATGTCTTACAGGAAATGCCGAGAAGCTGACGGGCCTCGCGGGAGGTGAGCCACTCGTCGGCTGAATTCTTGACATGCTCATTTCTCAGAATGTCATAGATTTCTTCAATCTTCTTCTTGAGGGAATCGAAATCATTTTGTTCTATGATAATTGCTTCCATAATATAATTATTTAAAATTATTATGGTGCAAATGTAGTGACTTATTTACGAATTTATTGATAAATCTAATAAATTGATTTACTGATATTTATATTTTAGTTTGGTAGTTAGTGGTAGGTTTAGTTTGTTAGTTTTAACGTTAGTAAATAGGTTCGTAAACACACAAGATCAAGTCCCTTAAAGTAGACATATATACATTACAACAAGGATGAAAAAAAATTTGTCATGACAAAATCTGATTAACATGGAAACAATAATCCTAATAACACAAAATTCTGTGTGATGGTTGGAAAGTAGAAAATTAATCTGATAGAAAAAAAGGAGCTTGCGAGAGAACGAGATTGAAAATATAATGTGGAAGCAGACTTTGGATGTTTTTCAGAGTAATAGAGACACAAAAATGTTTCCCAAATGTTTCCCAAAAGAAACAACAACCCTCTGTAATCTATTGATTTACAGAGGGTTGTGAGTGTAAAATTGTACCCAGAGCCGGGATCGAACCGGCACGAATTGCTTCATTGGTGTTTGAGACCAACGCGTCTACCAATTCCGCCATCTGGGCATGGACGCAACAAAACACGAGAGCGAAATGAATAGGCTTTTGCGTTTTGCGGGTGCAAAGATAAAGATATTTGGGGAATTGACAAAATATTTGTCCGAAAAAATCTTGTTTTTTCGTTGTTTATGGATAATGAGGAATTCTTGGACAAAGAGTGCGGAGAGAGGGAATGAGGCTATTTCTTCACGATAAAGGTAGCAATGCTGAGGGGTGGTAAATCGAAGGAGATGGTACCAGAAGCCACATTGAAACTGCTGTTGGCAGCAAGGTTGTCGCGACGCGTGGTGAGAACGGAACTGACTGACGGAGATGTCGTGAAGGAACTGACATCCACGGTTTCACTGCGTTTCTGCTGGATTTCGGTGTTGATGCACACAAAAACAAGTTCGGATTCATCGGGAGAAATGGCGCAGAGGAGGTGCGGATTATCGGTGTCGATATAGGTGTAGCCTTGTCGAATGTAATGGGTGAAATGATAACGAACGTAGTAGTTCTTTACGATTGTGTATTGCTCGTGGTTCCAGTCGGAACGGATGAGCGACCACTGGTCACCAAATTCTTCGATGTACTGCCAATCCACCCAGGCATCGGGTTGCAGATAACGGATATCGTCGATGAGTCGCTGTGCCATCATCAGATTGCCATGAATGCCACGCCCACCATCACCGGTTTCGCTCATCCAGAAGTGCTTGCCCGCACCACGCACCAACTTACGGAGTTCGTTACGGAGCGCATTGTCTGCCTTGTAGGTGTGGGTGTTCCACTGAAACACACAATCCAGTGCTGCGCCATCTTTCTGATAGGCACGGAAATCTTCGATGGATTGGGCGACGCTCGTCTCGTCAGATGCAGAGATGCGCGTGTTGAGTCCCGATTCGGCAAGGATAGGAGCGAGAACGTGAAGAAATTGGATTTGAGACTTTGGGGAGAAGTGGCATCCTTCCTGTGAACCATTAGCATGCCAATAGTTGGTTTCGGGTTCGTTGAAAGGGTCGAGTGTTCTGAATTCGAGTCCATAGCGTTCCTTGTAATGACGGCATACATCCACGAGATAATGTGCGAATTCATCGTAATGTTTTGGTGGTACATTGTCATCCGTAGCCTTCTTGGCACCACCCACACAACCACTCACGGTGAGGTAGTAAGGTGCAGAGTTGGAGAAGGCCTCAAAGATGGCATCGGGACGACGCTCACGGATTTTCAGCATCACACGTCGCTGTGCCTCATCACGGTCCCAGTGGTATTCGTCATCCTGCGAATCCTTGAAACCTGGCATCTCGGCACGCAGTCCCTTGCCTTCGCGAGGTTTACCGAAATGGTGTGGGTCGCAATTTCGCCATTGTGGGTCGTCACCACCACCGATGTTATAGCGGAAGATATTGTAGTTGAGATGCTGTGGAGAGCACAGGAAATCTACGATGGAATCGAGCTTTTCTTCGTTTTGCCACGTGCCAACCATGTTGGCCCACCAGCAGAGGGAAACGCCCCAGCCTTCATTGACTTGCAAACGGTTTTTCACATCTACCACAGTCTGCGAACGAACAACAGTAAAATGGAATGAAAAAAGTGTGCAGAGGAAAAAGGCAAACAGCTTATTGAAAGAAAAAATACTGCTGTTTGCGGAAAGAGAAAGGTCTGAAGGAACTCTTTTGTTGATGAATTGAAAAGATTTCATATTGTACGTTAATTTTATGAAAGTCAGAGGATATTTCGCTGACAAAGATAAATAAATTCGAGGAAAATTGCGTATCTTTGCACGCAAAAATCACATTTTAATAAATAATATGGCACAAGAAGACGTTTTCAAGAAGGTAGTTTCCCATTGCAAAGAATATGGATTCGTATTCCCTTCAAGTGAAATCTATGATGGACTGGGCGCAGTGTACGACTACGGTCAGAATGGTGTAGAACTCAAGAACAATATCAAGCAATACTGGTGGCAGAGCATGGTGTTGATGCACGAAAATATCGTGGGTATCGACTCCGCCATCTTCATGCATCCAACGATTTGGAAGGCAAGTGGACACGTTGACGCATTCAACGACCCTCTCATCGACAACCGCGACTCGAAGAAGCGCTATCGTGCAGACGTGCTGATTGAGGACCAGATTGCCAAGTACGACGAGAAGATTGAGAAGGAGATTGCCAAGGCAAAGAAACGCTTCGGCGATGCATTCGATGAGCAGAAATATCGCGAAACCAGCCCTCGCGTACAGGAGGAACTGACTAAGCGCGAGGCACTGCACGAACGCTACAGCAAGGCGATGAACGACATGAACCTTGAGGAGCTTCGTCAGATTATCCTCGACGAAGGCATTGTCTGCCCTATCAGTGGCACTCGCAACTGGACCGACGTTCGCCAGTTCAACCTGATGTTCAAAACCGAGATGGGTAGCACAGCAGACGGCGCGTTCAACATCTATCTCCGTCCAGAGACAGCTCAGGGCATCTTTGTCAACTATCTGAACGTGCAGAAGACGGGACGCATGAAGATTCCATTCGGAATTGCACAGATTGGCAAGGCTTTCCGTAACGAAATAGTAGCTCGTCAGTTCATCTTCCGTATGCGTGAATTTGAGCAGATGGAGATGCAGTTCTTCATCAAGCCAGGCACGGAGTTGGATTGGTTCGCCAAGTGGAAGCAAACCCGCATGGCTTGGCATCAGAACTTGGGATTCGGTGCTGAGAACTACCGTTTTCACGACCACGAGAAGTTGGCTCACTACGCCAATGCCGCTACCGACATCGAGTTCAAGTTGCCTTTCGGCTACAAGGAAATCGAAGGTATCCACTCACGTACGAACTTCGACCTGAGTCAGCACGAGAAGTTCTCGGGCAAGAACATCAAGTATTTCGACCCAGAATTGGGCGAGAACTACACTCCATACGTCATTGAGACATCCATCGGTGTGGACCGTATGTTCCTGAGCATCATGTGCCACAGCTACTGCGAAGAGAAACTGGAGAACGGCGAAACCCGCGTGGTACTCCGCCTGCCAGCAGCACTGGCTCCAATCAAGTGTACGGTGATGCCACTCGTAAAGAAAGATGGTCTGCCAGAGAAGGCACGCGAAATCATCGACGAACTGAAGTTCCACTTCAACTGCCAGTACGATGAGAAGGACTCCATCGGAAAGCGCTATCGTCGCCAGGATGCCATCGGTACACCTTACTGCGTAACAGTCGATTTCGACACTTTGCAGGATGACAGCGTAACCATCCGTTTCCGCGACTCCATGGAGCAGAAGCGCGTGAAGATCAGCGAACTGCGCGGCATCATCGAAGACAACGTGACGATTACAAGTCTGTTGAAGAAACTGAAATAAACAACCCATCAATGAACAGAAAGATTCTTTTCGCACTCAGTTTTGTGTTCACCCTGATTGGCTTCAGCAGCTGCTCAGAGAATCAGGAAGAGAACGAATACGAAAACTGGCAAGCAAAGAATGAGCACTTCATCGACTCCATCGCTGCCGTGGCTCGTGCTGGGCAGGGCAGATGGGAGATGATTAGGGCGTACAACATCAGCGATTCCACCAAAAACGACAAGAACAGCTACTTCATCTATGTGCAGAAGCTGTGGGATGGAGAGGGAACGACACGTCCTGAATTCAGGGATTCCGTCAGAGTACACTACAAAGGCTATTTGCTTCCTTCGAAGAGCTATGCTTCGGGCTACATGTTCGAGAAAAGCTACAACGGTGCCGAGTTGGACGTAAACACTGACGTGCCTAAGCTCTTTGGTGTGAACGGAGTACTTGTCGGCTTTTCCACCGCATTGATGCACATGGTGGAAGGCGACCGATGGAGAGTGGTCATCCCATACTACTTAGGCTATGGCACAGGTGCCTCCGGCAAAATCCCAGGCTACTCCACACTGATTTACGACATGGAGTTGGCTAAAATCTACAAATACCAAGTGGACAAAAACACCTCATGGTGGTAAACATCCACTCAGACATAAGTATGAAAAAGCCGCAACGGAAACAGTTCGTTGCGGCTTTCTCTATATAAAAATAATACTACTGAGAATTTCCTTATTTCACGTTGCCCACCTTGATGAGGTATTCAGCAATCTGCACAGCATTAAGCGCAGCACCCTTCTTGATTTGGTCGCCTGAGAGCCAGAAAGTGATGCCATTGTCGTTGGCAAGGTCCTTGCGAACACGCCCCACATACACATCGTCCTTACCAGCCGTGAAGAGTGGCATAGGATACTTCTGATTCTTTGGGTCGTCGATGAGTGTCACGCCTGGAGCCTCTGCAATCGCCTTCTGCACCGTTTCCACGTCGAGTGGTTCGTCAGTCTCCACCCACACAGCCTCGGAATGAGCGCGGAGCGAACTGATGCGCACACACATGGCTGAGCAACGTGCATCGGTGTGCATAATCTTGCGTGTCTCATTGAACATCTTCATTTCCTCCTTTGTGTAGCCATTGTCGGTGAATACGTCAATCTGAGGAATCACATTGTATGCCAACTGATAAGCAAACTTGTTGACGGTGACAGGTTTGTCCTCCACCAGTTCCTTATATTGTTGCTGCAGTTCTGCCATGGCTGCTGCACCGGCTCCCGAAGCACTCTGATAGGAAGCCACATGGATGCGATTGATGTGGCTGAGTTTTTCGATAGGCTGCAGTACAACCACCATCATGATGGTCGTACAGTTAGGATTGGCAATGATGCCACGAGGACGATTCAGCGCATCCTCCGCATTACACTCAGGCACCACCAAAGGCACGTCCTCGTCCATGCGGAAAGCAGATGAATTGTCAATCATCACAGCACCAAACTTCGTGATGTCTTCAGCAAATTCCTTCGATGTGCCAGCACCTGCCGATGCAAAGGCAATGTCAACTCCCTTGAAGTCGTCGCCATGCTTCAGCAACTGCACTTCGTATTCCTTACCACGGAAAGTGTATTTCCTGCCCGCACTGCGAGTCGAACCAAACAAAACAAGTTCATCAATAGGAAAATTTCTCTCGTCGAGAACGCGCAAGAACTCCTGGCCTACTGCACCACTTGCGCCAACAATTGCTACTTTCATTTTTACCTTAAAATATAGAAAAACTAAATTTCGAGTGCAAAATTAAAGTTTTTTAGCGACATACACTATCAAATCCACGCATTTTCATTAACTTTGCAACGCATTTTGTTGCAAAATGCAGCTTTTTTGCAGATTTTGAATGTTTGAAATTGCAATTTATGGACTCAATGACTCAATACCTGAATCTACCTATCACCAACCACACTTGGGTGTTCTTCATCGTGCTGGCCATCATCCTTTTGGCACCGATGATCTTCTCCAAGTTGCGTATTCCTCACCTCATTGGGATGATTCTGGCAGGTGTGCTCATTGGGGAGAATGGTCTCAACATCCTTCAGCGAGACAGCAGTTTCGAACTCTTCGGGCAAGTGGGCATCTACTACATCATGTTCCTTGCCGGGCTTGAGATGGACCTCGTCGGCCTCAAGCAGAACAGGCGTGAAGGCTTGCTATTCGGAGCATTCACCGCCATCATTCCATTTGTTTTCGGTTATATCGCAGGCTATTGTGTATTGCACTACAGCCTTTCCGCATCGATGCTGCTTGCCTGCATCTTCGCATCCCACACACTGGTGTCCTACCCCATCGTCGGTCGCTATGGTGTAGCCAAGCACAAGAGCGTAGTCATCAGTGTGGCAGGAACGATGGTTGCGCTCCTCTTCGCTCTGATTGTGTTGGCAGCCCTTGCTGGCAAGTTCAAGGGTGGAACAGGATGGCTTTTCTGGCTATTTTTCGTCGGTAAATTCGCCATTTTCTGCTTCGTGCTGTTCTTCCTCTTCCCTCGCATCATCCGTTGGTTCTTCCGCAGCTATTCCGATGCTGTCATGCAGTTCATCTTCGTGCTCAGCATGGTGTTCCTCGCAGCAGCCACAGCCGACTTCTGCGGGCTCGAAGGCATTCTCGGCGCATTTCTCTCGGGACTGGTGTTCAACCGCTACATACCGCGTTCCGCTCCGCTCAGCAATCGCGTTGAGTTCGTCGGCAATGCCATCTTCATCCCTTATTTCCTGATTGGCGTTGGTATGCTGGTGAATGTGAAGCCCCTCTTCACAAGCCCAGCTGCGCAAATCGTTGTGCTCGTCATGGTGGTAGCCGGCACCCTCTCCAAGTATATCGCCGCCATCGTGAGCCGCAGGTTTTTCCATCTCAGCTCCACCAGCGGACTGATGATGTTCGGCCTGTCCGAAGCCCACGCAGCCGGTGCCCTCGCCATGGTGATGGTCGGCACGTCGCTTGAGTTCAGTCCTGGCGTTCCGCTCATGGACAATGCAGTGCTCGATGGTGTCGTCGTCATGATTCTCATCACCTGCATCATCAGTTCCATCGCCACCGACCAGGCAGCACGCAACCTGAAACTGCAAGGTGAGGAACTGGCGGTGAACGAGAAGAAACCTATCAACGACGACGAGAAGATTCTCATACCTGTCAACGAACCCGAGAACATCCCTGTCATCGTGCAAACGGGCATCATGATGCGAAACCCTGTCCTCAACCGTGGACTCATCTGCCTGAATGTGGTGAACGAAGACGACCCTACAGGAACGCTTCAGCGACAGAGCAACGAATGTCTCGCGCTGGCGGAGAAGGTGTGTGCTGGAGCCGATGTGAAGGTGCAGACACAGAGCCGACTGGCCGTGAACTTCGTCAACGGCGTGATTCATGCCTTCCGCGAGAACGACGCATCGGAAATACTCGTAGGACTCCATCGCCGTCGCACTCCGAGCGATTCCCTCTTAGGCCAGTTCGCACAAGGACTCATCAGCGGTCTCAACCGCCAAATCACCATCGTTCGCTACACCATCTCCATCAACACCATTCGAAAGATTATCGTGGCGGTGCCCGAACGCGCCCAGTACGAAACAGGATTCTACCGATGGGTGGAACGCCTGCTACGAATGTCGGAGGAAATTGGTTGTCGCATCGATTTCCATGCCACAGAAGAGACATCTCGCCTCATCCGTGGCTACAAGAACCGCTACCACGCGAATGTGCGCGACGAATACAGCGAGTTCGACGACGACGTTTCTCTCGAACTCTTAGCGCAGGAAACAGGGCAGGAAAACCTCTTCGTACTGATTACGGCCCGCAAGGGAACCATCAGTTATGAGAAGCGAATGAGCAAGATGCAATTCATGCTCACCAAGTATTTCAACGACAAGAACCTCATGATTATCTATCCCGACCAAGAAGGCAAAGTGGATGAGATAGCCAATTTCTCCGAACCTCACGGTAGCATCGACCACAGCTCCTGGATGAGCCAGTGGTTCTCCAAGTGGATAAGCAAAATCGGATAAAAACCAGACAACATGATAACTCTGAACAATATCACCAAGAGCTTTGGCTCACTGCAAGTGCTGAAAGGCATCGACTTGCAGATTGAGAAAGGCGAAGTGGTGAGCATCGTAGGCCCCAGCGGCGCAGGAAAAACCACCCTCCTCCAAATCATGGGAACGCTCGATACCCCCGACACGGGTTCCGTGCGCATCGACGACACCGACGTCACCCGCCTCAGCGAGAAGGAAATGGCACGTTTCCGCAACCAGCACTTGGGCTTCGTCTTCCAGTTCCATCAGCTCCTGCCCGAATTCACCGCTCTCGAGAACGTGATGATTCCCGCACTCATCGCTAACAAAAACCAGAAAGAAACCCGAGCACGCGCCCAGGAACTGCTCGACTTCCTCGGACTGGCCGACCGTGCCGAGCACAAGCCCTACGAGCTATCAGGCGGAGAGAAACAGCGTGTAGCCGTGGCACGTGCCTTGATGAACAAGCCATCGGTCATTCTGGCCGACGAACCATCGGGAAGCCTCGACACCAAGAACAAAGACGAGCTCCACCAACTCTTCTTCGACCTTCGCAACCAACTCGGACAGACCTTCGTCATCGTTACCCACGACGAAGGACTGGCTGCCCTCACCGACCGCACCATCCATCTGAAGGACGGAGTGATTATCAGTGAAGAATGACGCATCAGAAAAACAACAACATTATGAAAGATTTTAAGGATATAACAAACAGCAGCGAATCCTCCACCCCACATCTCCACAAGGACGACTCAGGGGATGCACCGATGATTCGCTTAGGCAAGCGCAACCGCCTCGAAGTGCTGCGCGAAGTGGATTTCGGCATGTACCTCAACGCAGGCGAAGTGGGCGACGTACTCCTGCCCAAGCGCTACATCCCCGAAGGCACCCAAGTGGGCGACATCGTCGATGTGTTCCTCTACCTCGACAGCGAGGAACGACTCGTTGCCACCACCGAATACCCACTCGTGGAAGTGAACGAATTTGCCTACCTCGAAGTGAAATGGACCAACGAATACGGCGCATTCCTCGATTGGGGACTCATGAAAGACCTTTTCTGCCCGTTCAAGGAACAGAAGATGCGCATGGTTCAAGGCAAGAAATACCTCATCTACTGCTACATCGACCGCGTCACCTACCGCATCGTAGCCTCCGCCAAGCTCGAGAAGTTCCTGTCACGTGAACAGCCACCATACCAGTCGGGCGATGCCGTCGAAGTCATCATCCAGCAAAAGACCGAACTCGGCATGAAAGCCATTGTCGATCAACGCTACAGTGGACTCATCTTTCAGAACGAAATCTTCCAGCCTCTCCACACAGGCGACCGCCTCACCGCCTTCGTCAAGCAAGTGCGCGAGGATGGCAAAATCGACCTCAAGTTGCAAAAGCACTTCGGCAAGAAGCGCATCACCGACTTCAGCGAGCAACTCCTCAACCACCTCCAAGTGCTGCCCGACGGCTTCTGTCCACTCCACGACAAGTCCGATGCCGAAGACATCTACAACACCTTCGGTGTGAGCAAGAAAACCTTCAAGCGCGGCGTGGGCGACCTCTACAAGCACCATTACATCACCATCGAAGACAACGGCATCCGCCTCACACCCGAAGGCAAGGCCGCCGCAACCGACGAATAAACACAGAGAAAAACAGAAAGGCACAAAGCCCTTCATTTTTAATTTTTCACTTTTAACTTTTAACTTACCTTACACCATGAAAAGAATCATTCTTATTCTCATTCTGATGCTCAGCATCCCAGCATGCCGAGCACAGTTTATCGTGAATTCACCCGACACAACAGTTCACGTTTTACTGAAATCCAACAGGGAAAGAAAAGGTGTCAGCCGATACTTGGTTCCCACCCGCATGAATATGCAAATATCTTTTGACAACTATGAGGTGATAAACGAGGTCTTGAAAATGAAACAAAGAAAGCGTACGGTGGTATTGAACAAAGAAATCGGACTGACAGTGAAATCAAATGGACGCAGGTACGCATTTGGAAAGTCTGAGCTAGAAAAATACTACACTATGGCAGGTACTCTCGAAGAACCCATTGCCGGACTGAAAGGGGATTACAACGGTGCAGCCTTAACCACCGATGCGGGAATCACACTGGAAATCCTCGTATTCAACGAAGGAATGGCATACAGATTCAAAGTATCGGAATATCCCGACGACTACAAGATTCTGGAGGTGTGCGACGTCTTTCCGCACGAGAAACCAATCGCCATCCTCGGCACCTTCACAGGCGACTACGTCATGCCGTGGCGCTGCATGTATTTCAAGAACAATAAACTCCAGTCGCCTCGGCCCGAGGTACTGGAGGAAACCTTCCGTCCCGCAACCAAAATCGTTTCTTGGCGCGATGCCCTGTCAAGCTTTTCCGTAGGCACACACTTCAGCTGGTACTATGGAGGAGCATGGCAAGAAGTGTCACAAGACCAGAACATAGCAGTGGACCTCACCTACAAGCACCTGTACGGGGGCATCAGCTTCACCCCATGCCACGAAATACTCTACGTTCGTCTATTCGAAGACTACGAACCATTCAACCATATTTATGGTTCCATCCACTCTTGGAGCGTTTCAGGACGATTCGGCTATAACCTGCCCATACAGAACGGATACGAAATCTATAACATCTCGCCTTACATCGCCACCTCGCTGATGCACCTCGACCAGCATCGAGGCGCCCGAGCAACAAATAGAAGAATAGACCCTCACCATTACTATCTGATTGGAGCAGGCATCAAGATTCAAGTAGCCATTCGCCAGCGCATCACCTTCGGTGTCGGCTATGAACACCAGTTCTTCACAGGCGAGAAATGTCCAAAAGGCATGAATTCCGTCCTCTTCTCCATCGGTCGCATCTTCTAATCGTTTTTGTCGAAAACAACACACTCTAATACAATGATTTCCTGATTGAACAGCAGTTCAATCAGGAAATCATTGTTTTTATCCTAAAAACAGGAGGGCATCTCCTTACTTTGTCAGCTCTATGTCCTTGTCGCCGTTCTCCCATCCGAAGCCAGTCATCTGAACGCTACCGTCGTCTGGCTTCTCATAGAGTGCGAAGCTGTGAATTACCTTATAGCCTTGGTCCTCGCACAATACCTTTACGCTGCGGTACTTCGTGATAACTATGCCGTGCACGTTCTTCTTGGTGCTTGTCACCGGTCCTACCCATGCTTTTGTTGCGTTGCCCCAGTAGGAGCGGTGGGCCTTCACGTCGATAAGCACTTTTTTCTCCAAACCAGCATTGGCACTGGCTGGCATCGTGCCGTACTTGCCCTGTTGCTGCAACTCCTTGTAGGCACGCAACTGTCCTATGCGCTTTGGCTTGAAGTTAGGAGTCTCATACTGCTCCTTTGCTTTTGCAAGCGTGAACTGTGAAGGATAACGATACTTGTAAGCCTCTGGTACGCTGCCCACGTTCTGCTGCAAGAAACTAAGCACCTCGCTGAGTCCGGCTTCACCACCCTCAAAGTGCACCTTGCCGCTGGTGCGCATCTTCAGCAACTCCCACACCTCGTCAAAGAAAAACTCCTTTGCTTGTGGGTCACTCACCTCCTTATAGCGGTTGATAAAGAAGTTAAGCTGCTCCATGTACTTGTCCGTTGTGGCTTCGTCATACTTAACAGCGGTAAGACCCTGAGTGGCTATCTTCAGGAAGTTCAGTGTTATCCTGTCAAGCATCTTCGTTGGCTCGTTCACATCATTGTCAAACTCTGAGCGTGCTGTTGACTTCAGCACGTCAACCACGTTAGGATATAGAAAGCGCACCGTGTTGTATGCCTCATAGTCCAGTCCCTTATAGCCCTTGTCGAACGACTTCTGCATACGGTCAGCATAATACTTCACGTTAGCTACCAACTCTGACTGCGGACTGGTGATAGTCCATTCAGACTGACGTGCGCCGTTGATAGTCTCCAGGTCATAGTCCACACTCTGGGACGCAACACTGCTTGTTGCTTCAGAGCTTGCCTCGTCTGCCTTACTGCTCACGCTGCTCTTGACAGCCTCCTTGGCAGAATTCTTGGTGTCGTTCACCTTCTCCTTCACTGCCTTTTTTGCCTTGTTCAGTAGTCCGCCAAGCTGTGCGTTGGCTGCCAAATTAAATGCAAACATGGCTGCAAGTGCCAATACGGAAATCTTGATTGAATGTTTCATTTTTCAGTTTTTATTATAAATTTTTACACTGCATACAAAGTTACAACGAAATCCGTTAACGACAGTTACCCCCCCTAAAAAAATGTTAAATCGTGGATAATTTAACTTTTCAATCGTAAACAGCCACTCTTTCACCCTTTGTATATAGTATGTTGCTACTAATTGATAATTATTACAATCAAGAATTCATTATTTCCCAAAAACTTCGCAACTTCGACCAAAACATGCCAATGATGGCAAAAAAACTACCTTCGCATGAGGAAAAAACTATATGGAAAGCTTTTCCATGTACGCGGATAAGTTCTCCGTTTACACGGAAAGGTTTTCCATTTACACGGAAAAGTTTTCCATTGAGTTTTATTCCCATCGTTGCTGATTTCAGTTTGGAGACACGAATAGTTCGCGAATAAGCAGTCAAGGAATTTATCTTAATAAGCCCTACATGGGTATAAAAAGGTGTCCTGCCTCTTTATAGCAATTGAATAGCATCACAACAAT